>JAOATP010000102.1:0-17423 GCA_030158185.1 Propionicimonas sp. | reverse complement strand
GACAAGTCGGGGAGGGGACGGGTCAGAGGGTGCCGGAGCCGAGGATCGAGAAGAGCCACTTTCCGACCTCTGAGGTGATCTCCCTGCCGGTGGCGAAGTCAGGGGTGCGGGTCATCACGCAGGCGAAGTACGTCCGGCCCTCGCCCTCGACGCCACCCATGGAGTTCACGGCCCACAGGTTGTCGGTGGACTGGAACTGCACCCACCCGTTCTTGAGGTGGGTTGCGACGCCGGCCGACTTCGGCTGGCCGATGCCCCAGGTCTGGTCGTCCTGCACCTGGCCCATCAGGTCCCAGGTGAACGCGCACTGGGCGTCGGTGAGCGCCTTCGAGCCACCCTTCGCGAGGGTCTTTGCCAGCAGCACCTGGTCCATCGGGTTGGTCCAGGTCCAGCTCCAGAAGTCCTTGGCCGGGTCGCTGTGCGTCTGCGTCATCCCCAGGTCCTTTGCGAGCGCGTCATAGGCGGGGCGACCGCCGGCGTAGGCCCACAGGGCGTCGGCGGCGTCGTTGTCGGAGTTGGTGATCGCCTTGCGTGCCAGGCCTGCGTTCTCCGCGCTCAGCTCTCCACCGTCGGCAGCAGCCTTCCGCTGCGCCATCGAGACGATCATCGGCTTCGCCATCGAGGCGCTCTGGCTGGTGTAGTCGGGATTGAAGCTGTAGACGCCGCCGGTGCGGTTGTCCTCGACCCACACCCCGAACTCGGGGTTGCCGTTCGCGATGATCCGCATCACCTCGTCCAGCTGGGCGGGGATCGTGCCGCCCGGGGAGGCCGTGGGACGCGGGATGTTCGGCGTCCCGGTGCAGGCGGCCAGCGCGGAGACGGCCAGCCCGCCGGACGCGACGGCGACGGAGGTCAGCAGTGAGCGACGGCTGATCGTGTTCATCTCGGTGCTTCCCGTCGGGTCGAAGGCCTGGCCGCCATCATGCCATTGCACCGCCCACCCGTTCCGCTGCCGCCAGCCGGGCCAGCGCGTCGTCGTCCACCGGACCCTCGACGACGACGGAGGAGCCACCGCCCAGCAGGGGACCGATGACAGCTGCAGCGAGCGTCTCCCACGCGGTCGTGGGACGCACGAGGACACGCCCGGGCTGCGGAGTGACGACCCCGGTGTCGGTGTGGGTGAGCCGGGTCCCGTCCATGAGCCAGGCGAGGCCATCGCCGGGGACGGGGGTGGCGTAGTGCGCGTCCGGCTCTGCGAGTGCCTCTCCCGTGAAGTCGAGGACGCCGGACGGCAGGCCGCGGAGCCCGATGGCAAGGGGGTGCAGGGAGCACGCGATGGTGAGGGCCGGCGCATGCGGCCGCGGGTCGTCCGGGCCGACGACGACGAGCTCCGCGTCCGGGTTCGGCTCGGCGGAGATGCTGCACCCGCGCTGCCAGGCCGCCAGCGGCCAGATGAGGCTCATCCAGTGCCCCGGGTGCCCGGCGAGCAGCGGAGCCGCAACGATGCCGGTCACGTCGAGGGTCTCGAGGAGGTTCGCCGTCTTGTCGACCCAGTTGGCGAACGTCTTCGCGCTCAGCTCCGTCCGGGCGCCGGTCTCCGGGCGGTACCAGGTGAGCAATGGACCGGCGCCGGCGCGCCGCGCGCGATCGGCGAGGGCGCGGACGATCGGGTTCTCAGGCACCGCCTCATCGTAGGTCCCACCCGCCGAGGGCCACCCTTCGCGTCGAGGGCTCTCCCCCCTGCGCTGGCCCTCGACGTCAAGGGTGGCCCTCGGCGTCTCGTTCCGCGCGGTGATGCCGCGCTCGAACCGGGCCGCTCCCGTTAGGCTCTCGTCGTGCGCTACGTAGTGATCATGGCCGGTGGTTCCGGCACGAGGTTGTGGCCCCTTTCCCGTCAGGGCACCCCCAAGCAGCTGCTGCCCCTCGTCAACGGCAAGAGCCTGCTGCGGCTTGCCTTCGAGCGATCGCTCGCCTCCGTCCCCGCCGAGCGCGTGCTGGTGGTGACCGGTGCCGCCTATGCCGACGCCGTTGCCGCCGACCTGCCGGAGCTGCCCGAGGCCAACATCCTCGGCGAACCGGTCGGCAGGGACTCGCTGAACGCCGTCGCCTGGCCGGCAGCCGTGCTGGCCCTGCAGGATCCGGAGGCCGTCATCGCCCAGGTCTCCGCCGACCAGGTGATCGAGCCCATCGACGTGTTCGCCTCCTGCCTTGAGACCGCCTTCGCCGTCGCGGAGGCGGACGCGTCAGCGCTCGTCACCCTCGGTGTCGTGCCGACCAGCCCGCACACCGGCTACGGCTACCTGCACCGCGGCGAGGCACTGGACGGCTTCGCGGGCGCCCACCGCGTGCTCGACTTCGCGGAGAAGCCTGCCCGGGAGGTCGCTGAGGGCTACCTGGCCAGCGGTGAGTACTGGTGGAACTCCGGCATGTTCGTCTGGCGGGCCGCGACCCTGCTCGAACAGCTCCGGCTGCTGCTGCCGGCGACGCACGCCTCGATCACACGGCTGGCCGAACACCCGGAGCTGCTCGGCGAGATCTTCCCGGGCCTTGCGAAGACGTCGGTCGACTACGGCGTGATGGAGCCGGTCTCCACCGGTCAGGGCAGCGCCCACGTCGCCGCTGTGGCGCTCCCCGTCCAGTGGCGCGACGTCGGCGGTTTCGCGAGCCTCGCCGAGATCCTCGGCACCGACGCTGCCGGCAACGCGATCTCGGGGCTCAGCGTCAGCATCGACGCCTCCGACAACGTCGTGGTCAACTCGGAGCCGGGCTCCGTCATCGCCCTGCTCGGCGTGAGCGGCCTCGTCGTCGTGCGGACGGCGCAGGCGACGCTGGTGTGCAGCGCCGCCGATGCCGAGCGCATCAAGGAGCTGGTTGCCGCCGTCACGGCGCAGGCGGGCCCGCAGTTCGCCTGAGCAAGACGTCCACAGCCACTCGATAGGGTGGGGGCGACGCTGCGGAGGTAGGAAATGATCGACAACCTGAAGAGGATCCGGGAACCCCTGACCTGGGCGGTGATCGCCGTCGTCGCCGCCAACATCGTGCTCGGGATCGTGCACCTGGTCGTCCAGCTCCAGCAGTCAACTCCGGTGTACGAGGCGTTCCAGGAGATCGGCAGCTCGCTGATGAACCTGACACTCGTCGTCGCGGTGGTCGCGCTCGTGTGCACCTGCTTCTTCATCGCCCCGGCAACACGGAACGCCCTGCTGGTCACCCGGGTCGCTGCAGGCGTCCTCTCGGTCGGCGTCGTGCTGACCCTCGTCTGCTCTGCGCTGGGCGTCGCCGCGTCCGCCAACCCGCTCGGGGTGGCCTTCGAGATCGTCGGCACCCTGCTCGACCTCATCCTCAAGGCACTGGCTGCCGGCGTCCTGTGGGTACTCATGCGAGGTGTGAATGCCGGACGGATCGACACGGCGGCACCGGCGGCCCTTCCCGCACCCGTCGAGGCCGAGCCTGAGGCGACGGCGGACGTGCCCACCGTGTGGCAGCGCAGTGAGGCCTCCGGAGCTGTCTGGCGGACCGCTGACGAGGCTGCAACAGGCGTCCGGGGCGCCAGCCGGTTGCCGGCGTCCGAGACGCCCGGAGTCGGCGCGATCTTCCGCGACGAGGCCGACCAGCGGGGTGCTTCCGACCGGGATGCCTGACCTACCACGAGGTCACGCCCGGGGTGCCCCCTGTATGAAAGCGCAGGATGGTAACGCATTGGGGTTGACTTATCGTGAATGACAGGCATGTAATTCTCTCAATGTAGTTCGCTTGGTGCCCCGCCGGTGAACTGGGTCGAGGGAGTAGTGCAATGCAGGAATTGTTCCTGGTCGTGGAGCCGGAGGCCGAAGGCCTCCTTGGCTGGCAGGACCGTGCCCTGTGCGCCCAAACCGATCCGGAGGCCTTCTTCCCCGAGAAGGGTGGTTCCACCCGCGAGGCCAAGAAGGTCTGCCTCTCCTGCGATGTGCGCTCCGAATGCCTCGAGTACGCCCTTCAGAAGGACGAGCGCTTCGGCATCTGGGGCGGGCTCAGCGAGCGTGAGCGCCGCCGCCTCAAGAAGCGGGCCATCTGACCCGTCCGGCAACGGGCGCAGAAGGCCCCGGTAGGCTGTCCCCCGCGATCCTGCGAGTTGGTCAGGAAGGTTGAGCGTGAGCGAGGACGGCAAGGATCCCTACGTGGACCCCTGGGCCTGGCTGCACACCATCGACACCTTGGCGCCGCCCGACTACAGCTCCTTCCACGTCGTCGCAGCCGTGCTCCCGGAGGCGGGGGAGCCGTTCACGACCCGCTGCCGTGAGGCCGTCGACGATTCCGGGGCCTACGTCGAGACCGTGCGCGCCGACCTTCCCGCAGACGTCGAGGGCGACTGGATCTGGGTGGTGCCCGATGACGTCGAACCCGCCCCCGACACCCTCCCCGCACTGCTGGACCGTGTGCGCAACGACCCGGAAGCCGCCGTCGTCGGCGCGCTGTTGATCGAACCGCGCCGGCGTGGCGCGGGAACCATGGTGAGCAACTGGGCGCAGACCATCAGCGGCGGCGGGCGCGTGCATCCGCTCACCGATCCGGGCGAGCTCTACCAGGGCCAGCTGGAGGCCGTCCCCGCGCTCGGCGTGCCAACGGCCGGCATGCTCGTGCGCGGCGACGCCTGGCGCTTCCTCGCCGGTTTCAACACCGAGCTGCCACGCAGCCTGTGGGGGCTCGACCTTGGCTGGCGCGCCAACCTCGCCGGCTACAAGGTCGTCGCGGAGCCGCGGGCGCAGCTCATCGACTTCTCCGGTGAGGACGACCCGGTGGCCGAACGCGCTGCCGGCCTCGCCCTCGTCGTCGGCAACACCGCGCCGCGATGGCGCTGGCTCACCTCACTGCGGCTGGCGCTCGGCTGCCTGCTCGCAGCCCTCGGCTACCTGCTCGGGAAGGACCCTGCGAGGGCGTCCGACGAGCTCCGCGGCCTCTCCTCCTGGGTGCGGGGACGCGAGCTGCGGCACTCGGTGACCGAACGCATCGACTCGCTGCCCGTCACGGACGCCTCGCGGCACGCCACGAGGGCGCTCCGCCCGCACCGCTGGATGTGGCTGCGTCGCGCCGCGGAGCTGGTTGCCGCCCGGCTGGCGGAATGGGCCCTGACCTTCAGCGGACGCAGCACGGGGGTCAGCCTCGATGAGCTGACCGGCGACGACTTCGCCGACACCGGCACCAGCCGCTACCGGCTGCCGCTCGCCGTCACCGGGCTGCTCGGGCTCCTTGGCATCGCCCTCGTCGCCGGACGCACGACGTTCGGCAGCGGCTCGCTCACCGGTGCCCAACTGCTCGCTGCACCGGACGGCTGGCTGGACCTCGTGACGAGCTACCTGGCAGCTGTCCCCGGAACGAATGCCGTTGCCGGGCCACCCTGGACGTCGCTGACCGGGGTCTTCTCGCTCGCTGCCTTCGGCCGTCCGGAATGGCTGGTCACAGCCACCCTCGTCATCGCCGTGCCGCTGGCGTGGCTGATGGCCTTCCGCCTCCTGCGGCAGGTCGTTGCCGACCGACGCCTCGCCGGCCTCGGCGCCCTCGCGTACGCCCTTGCGCCGGCGCTGGTCGGCGGGCTCAACGCCGGGGCGTTCGGGCTCGCAGCGACAGCGATCCTGCTGCCGATCCTCGGCTACAGCCTGATGCTGTGGCTGGCTGACGGCCGGTGGAGCTGGCGGCGCGCCGGCGCCGTCGCCTTCTGGCTCGTGCTGGCGTCATCACTCGTCCCGCTGGTCTGGCTGGCGGCAGCCGTCGCAGCGATCCTTACCGGGCTCCGCGCCCGCCGCATCGCAGCCCTCGCCCAGTGGCTGGTGGTGCTGGCAGCCCCCGCCCTGCTCCTGATCGGCCCGTGGGGCCTGAGCATCCTGCGCTACCCGGGTCGCCTGCTGACCGGGATCGAGCCCGTGCTCGCCCCGATGACCGCACCCGAGCCGTGGACCCTGCTGATCGGCCACACCCTCGGCGACGCGTCCCCGCCCCTGTGGATCTCGATCGCCTTCTTCGCCGTCTGCTGGGCGGCCGCCGTCCTCGGCGCAGCCCGCCGTCCCGGGATCGCGGGCTTCGCCCTCGCCGGCGCAGGCCTCGTGACGCTGATCGCCATCACGCTCACCCGGCTGGTCGTCGAGGTGCCCCCGGGTGCCTGGGTCCGACCGCAGGCCCTGGAGTGGCAGCTCGGGCTGGTCGCTGCCCTCGTCCTTGCAGCCTCGGCCGGCCTGGACGGCATCGCGACAGAACTACAGGGACGCGACCTCGGACTGCGCCACCTGGGCAGTCTCGGGCTCGCCGTGATCTGTGTCGCTGCGATCGCCCTCGCCGGCGGCTGGTGGGCGTGGGCCGGCCAGACAGGGCTCAGCAGGACACCGGTGGGTGACGTGCCCGCCTTCGTCCGCAACGCCCAGCAGTCGGAGACGCCCAGCCGCACGCTCGCGCTGGTCGCCGCCGGCGACGAGGTGCGCTGGGCCCTGCTCGAGGACGACTTCGCCCGGCTCGGCGACGCGGAACGGGGCATCGCCTTCGGCGGGGACGCCGCGGCCAAGCAGGTGGCAGCTTCGGTGTCGGCCCGGCTCATCGGCGACAGCGCCGACGACCAGTTGCTTCCCGACCTTGTGAGCCTCGGTGTCTCCCACGTCAGCCTCGCCGGCGGCGACCCACGGCAGCGGATGGCGATCAACAACGTCCCCGGACTCGGCCTCGGCACCGGTGACGAGACCCAGTACGTGTGGCCGGTGCCGAACTCCGCGATCGCCGTCCTCGTCTCTGCGTCCGGCCGGCAGGAGGTGGGCAACGGCACAGTGGTCCCGGCCGGAGAGCCCGACCGCGTGCTGCAGTTGGCCGAGCCGCCCGATCCGCGCTGGGTGGTGACCGTCGGAGACACCGTGCTGGCGCCGACCGGAGGTTCGGCCCCGGGCACGGCGTTCACCGTCGGCGCAGCCGGTGGCACCCTGAACTACCACCTCGCTGACGGCTCGCGCTGGTGGGCGTGGACCCAGCTGGCGGGCCTCCTCGTTCTCGCCGTCCTCGCGGCGCCATCGGTGCGCCGTCGCGACGAACCGTCCGGTCCGCGCCACCTGGCGGGGGAGGAGACGGCATGAACCGCTGGGTGTGGCCAGGTGCCGTGATCGTCGCCCTCGGGGCCGTCACTGCTGCCGCGTCCTTCGTCGGGCCGCAGCCGGTGCCGCAGGCGCCGTTCGCCAGTTCCGCCTCGCGGGTCTCCGTCGTCTGCCCGGCGTTCGAGTCGGTGACCGCAACCGTGCGGGTGGCCGTCGCAGCGACCGGCAAGGGCCTGCGCACGTCGAAGGTGACAGAACCCAACCAGGGCACCGACGCCGGCGCCTTCAAGGTCTTCACCAACACCGGGCAGCCACTCCGGGTGTCCGCACCACTTCCCGACCCGTTCGGTGCGACGTCCGTCGTCGTCGCGGAGAACGGTCCCGACCGCGGGCTGTCTGCCTCGGGCTGCGTCGTCCCGCGCACCGACCACTGGTTCACCGGCGTCGACGTCCGCACCCAGGCCCAGAGCGAAGTGGTGGTGTCCAACCTCGACGGCACCATCGCCTCGGTCGACCTCACCGCGTACGGCGCGGACGGCAAGGTCGCTGCACCCCGCGGTGTGGAGGTGGCCGGCAACTCCTCGGCCACCATCTCGCTCGGCGTGCTGCCACGACTCGACGGCCCGCTGACCGTGCACGTGAGCAGTTCCGACGGGCGGGTGGCTGCCTTCGTCCGGCAGCGCACCTGGCAGACCGACGTGCCGTTGGGCGTGGACTGGCTGGCATCGGGCACCGAGCCGGCCACCGACCAGGTCGTGCCCGGCATCCCCGAGGGCACCGGCACCCGCACGCTGGTCCTCACCAACCCGGGGGAGCGGACGGCGACGGTCACCATCGGCGTGCTCGGCAACTCGGGCCCGATCGAGCTGGCCGGCTCCGAGCAGCTGGAGGTACCGGCGGGCACCACCCGGACGATCGACCTCGCCGCAGGCCTGGCCGGGCAGGCAGCGGCGCTCGAGCTCACCTCCACCCAGCCGGTGACCGCCGGCCTGTGGCTCGACAGCGGCGGCGACGACTCCCGCCGGGATCCGGCCTACACCGTCGCAACGGCCCCGCTGCCGGCCGACGCGATCTGGCCGCTGGCGATCGGGAAGGCGGGACGCACCGTGCTGCAGCTGGCCAACCCGGGCGAAGCCGAAGCCAGCGTCAGCGTCACGACCTCAGCGAACGCCGATGCACCCGGCCAGCCGACGGTCGTTGTCGTGCCGCCGGGCTCGTCGATCTCCGTGCCCATCGACGAGGCGGCGGCCATCGTCGTGAGGGTGCAGACCGAGGCCAAGGATGTCCGGGCAGCACTGGTGAGCACCGAGCGTCTCGGCAAGGTGCGGGGACTCTCCGTCGTCGACCTCGCCGCACAGGACTCTCACGGCTCCTCGGCGCGGGTTGTCTTCGACCCCCACGCTGGCAGCTGAATCAATCCCAATCGTCGGTCTCGCCGCGGGGATCGAGTTCGTCGAAGCCGATCCCGGTGAGGGCCGACAGCTGCTCGAGCAGGGCCCGGTGCACCAGCCGGCGCAGGTCGCCACGCGAGTGCGCCCGATGCTCAAGGGGACGCCGGAACAGCACGACCTGACCGTTGCGTCCTGGCTGCGCGGGGACGGCCGCCGCCAACGGCACGCGCTCGCTGTGCCAGGCGTTCAGGTTGCCGGGAACCTCCTCGAATCCGATGTCGATGCCGACGACGGCCCGCGGACAGGCGGCTGCCGTCCGCGCGACGGACGCACCAAGGCACTCGGCGAAGAAGTCGGCACCCCGCGGGCGCTGCCGCAGCGGGACGGCGATGCCGGTGAGCGGGTTCGGCTGGGCCAGCGGGCCGCGCAGCCCGCGACCGTGCCGCTCCCGACGCCTCATGCCGCCCACGATATCTGCCCCACTTTCCCCGCCCCCTCCGACTTGTCAGAATCTGGTGCGGCTATAGCCGCACCAGATTCTGACAACTCGGGAGAGATGGGGGACGCCACACCGTCCCGTTGTGGCTCCCGGGCTCGCCGGTCGGGCGGCGGTAACGTGGCGGGATGATCAACCGGCGCTGCTCGAGGAGCGCGTGCTCCCAGCCTGCGGTGGCGACGCTGACCTTCGCGTACGTCGATTCGACCGCAGTGCTCGGCCCGCTCGCGCTCCGCTCCGAGCCCGGTTGCTACGACCTGTGCCGGACGCACTCGGTCGGGCTGAGCGTGCCGCGCGGCTGGGAGGTCATCCGCCTGCCGGGCGACCTGAACAGCCCACGGGCCTCTGCCGACGACCTGATGGCACTCGCGGACGCCGTCCGCAGGGTCGGTCTCGGGGAGGGCCCGCCCGAGCCGGTGCAGCCGGCCGTGACCCGCCGCAAGGGCCACCTCGCCGTCCTCGCCGATCCGCAGGACGACTGAATCCGCGCCCGCTCGCGTGCTGACAAGCGCTCCCAACTTGTGTGGGCGATAGGCTCCCAAGCGTGATCCAGCCCCACGTCTTCAAGGCCAACGACATCCGCGGACTGGTGGGCGGCGACGCCCCGGAATGGGATCTCGACGGCGCCCGTGCGATCGGAGCGGCCTTCGTCGCAGCCTTCGGCCTTGCCGGAGCGGAGTTCGTCCTCGGCCGCGACATGCGGGCCAGCGGACGTGAACTGAGCCTCGCCTTCGCAGACGGTGCGATGGCCCAGGGCGCCAGTGTCCTGGACGTCGGCCTCGCCAGCACCGACCAGTTGTGGTTCGCCTCCGGCCACACCCACCTGCCCGGCGTCCAGTTCACGGCGTCCCACAACCCCGCCGGCTACAACGGGGTCAAGTTCTGCCTGCCCGACGCGGCTCCGATCACGCCAGAGCTGATGGCGAGGATCACGGAACTGGCCTACGTCGACCTGCCGCCGGTCGCCGAGCACGGCAGCTACCGTGAGACCGACCTGTTGGGCGCCTACGCCGCCCACCTGCACTCGCTCGTCCCGCTCGGCGGCATGCGCCGGCTCAAGGTGGTCGTCGACGCCGGCAACGGCATGGCCGGGCACACGACCCCTGCCGTGCTCGGCCCGCTGAACGTCGAGGTCATCGGCCTGTTCATGGACCTCGACGGCAGCTTCCCCAACCACCCGCCGAACCCGCTCGAGCCGGCGAACCTCGTGGACGCGCAACGCGCCGTCCGCGAGCACGGCGCCGACGTCGCCCTCGTGTTCGACGGGGACGCCGACCGGTGCTTCATCATCGACGAGCACGGCGACGTGGTGAACCCCTCCGTTGTGACAGCCCTGATCGCCCGGGCAGAACTGGCGCGGGAGCCCGGCGCGGTGATCGTCGTGAACTCCATCACCTCACGCGCGGTGTCCGAGGTCGTTGCAGCAGCGGGAGGGACGGTCGCGATCAGCGCTGTCGGCCACACCCGCATGAAGGCGCTGATGGCCCAGCACCACGCCATCTTCGGTGGCGAGCACTCCGCCCACTACTACTTCCGCGACTTCTGGGGCGCGGACACCGGCATGCTGGCCGGCCTGCACGCCCTTGCCCTGATGGGACGCGAGGGACGGTCGATGTCGGAGCTGGCTGCGGACCTGCCGCACTACGCAGCGTCCGGCGAGATCAACAACACCGTCGACGACCCGAAGACGATCATGGCAATGGTCGCTGCTGCCTTCGAGGGGCGTGGCACCATCGACTGGACCGACGGCCTCCTCGTCACCGGCGACGGCTGGTGGGTCAGCGTCCGGGAGTCGAACACCGAACCCCTTCTCCGGCTGAACGTCGAAGCACGAGACGACAGCACCGTTGCGGCCCTGCGTGACGAGGCGCTGGCCATCATCCGAAAGGACAGCTGATGAACGAACTCCCCGCAGAGGTGCTGGAACTGCTGGTCTGCCCCTCCTGCCACTCGACGCTGGCGTGGGACTACGAGGCTTCCGTCCTGGTGTGCACCGGGGCCGACTGCGGGCTGGCCTATCCGGTGCGTGACGGCATCCCGATCCTGCTGATCGACGAGGCCCGCCGTCCCGGCGCAGATGCCCACTGACATGGACGACTTCGACGACTCCCGCCTGGAGGACGGCGAGGCACTGCGGGCGGCCGACTACCTGCTGCGCCCCCTCGCTGAGGCCGGTGCACGGGTGCGGCGCGAGCTCGCTGCCGCCGAGGGGCCGCTGAGCCAGCTGGAGTCGGAGCGGCCGCGGGCCATGATCACGTTCGGCCCGGAGGCCCGCCTGATCCGTGCGGTCCTCGAACCCACCTGCCCCGTCCCGCTGGTGGCGTGGCCGCGGCTGGGCCTGCCCGGCTGGGTCGGACCGCTGGACGTCGTCGTCGTGATGGGCGGCGGCGATCGGGTCAGCATGGCTGCCGCGTTCGAGGCCGTGCGCCGTGGCTGTCGCCTGCTGGTCGCCTGCCCCGCGGACTCCGCGCTCGCGCGGGAAGCCGGCTCGTCCTCGACCACCGTGCTGACGACCACGACCGGCGACCCGATGGCTGCTGCGATTGTGACCCTTGTGGCGCTGCACCACCTCGGGCTCGGCCCTGCCGTGAACCCCGAGGCCGTCGCGTCCGCCATGGACCAGGTGGCTACCGACTCGTCCTGGGCGATCGACGCCACCCAGAACCCGGCCAAGGCCACGGCGCTCGAACTCGCGGAGGCGCAGCCGATGGTGTGGGGCGGGTCGATCCTCGCCGCGCGGGCCAGTCGCCGGGTCGCCGAGGCGCTGCGTTCGGCAAGCGGCCGCATCGTGCTGTCGGCGGACGCCGGTGCGCTGATGCCCCTGCTGGCAGCCGTCCCGTCCCGCGACCCCTTCGCCGACCCCTTCGAGGAGTCGACGGCGGAACGCCGTCCGGGCCTCGTCCTGGTCGATGACGGCATGGACGACGAGCACGCAGCGGAGGACCGCGAGCGGTTGCGGGGCAACGCTCTCGCCACCGACGTGATGGTGTCGAACCTCAGCTCGCTGTCGGGGACCCCGGTGGAGCGGTACGTCACCGTCCTGCAACAGGGCCTGTTCGCTGCCGCCTACCTGCAGATCGGCCTCGGAAGGATGCCCCGATGAGCACACACGGCGGGAAGAAGGCGATCATCGCCGCGTTGGCGGCGAACGCGTTCATCGCGGTCACCAAGTTCGGTGCCTGGGCACTGACCGGGGCAGCGTCGATGCTGGCGGAGGGCGTGCACTCGGTCGCAGACACCGCCAACCAGCTCCTGCTGCTGCGGGGCGGCGCTGTCGCCAAGCGTGAGGCGACCGAGGAGCACCCGTTCGGCTACGGCAGGGCGCCGTTCATCAGCGCCTTCCTCGTCTCCGTAATCCTGTTCAGCCTCGGTGGCCTCTTCGCCCTCTACGAGGCGTTCCACAAGTACGAGGAGGTCGCCGCCGGTCACCCGAACGAGCTGCTGGAGAGCCAGTGGTGGTGGGTACCGATCGCCGTTCTCGGGTTCGCGATCATCGCGGAGAGTTTCAGCTTCCGCACGGCCATCCGCGAGTCGGTACCGCTGAAGGGCACGAAGTCGTGGCCGCAGTTCATCCGCTCGGCGAAGTCACCCGACCTGCCGGTGATCCTGCTGGAGGACTTCGCAGCGCTCCTCGGCCTCGTCTTCGCACTGATCGGTGTAGGGATGACACTGCTCACCCACAACGGCTACTGGGACGTGGTCGGCACCTCCCTGATCGGCGTGCTCCTGATCCTCGTCGCGATCACGCTCGCCATGGAGACCCGGAGCCTGCTGCTGGGTGAGGCGGCCACTCCCGAGGCGATCGCCGGGATCACCGCTGCCCTCGCCGGCGCCGACGGCGTCCGGCGGGTCATCCACCTCAAGACACTGCACCTCGGCCCCAGCGAGATCCTCGTCGCGGCCAAGATCGCCGTGGAGCCGACCGAGTCGGCAGCCCGCGTCGCCGAGGTGATCGACAATGCTGAGGTGGCCATCCGGGCGGCGAACTCCGAGGTGACAGCCCTCTACCTCGAGCCGGACATCGACCGCGTCGTCACCTCCACCGGTCCCTGAGGAGCCCGTGAGCGCAGCGAGCGGGCGTCACGAAGGGCCGCCCGTCACCTCACGAAGGGCCGCGAACGTACCTGCGACGTCGTCCGGCACCGACTCCACGTACACCGTCTCGGGGAAGCCGGCCAGCATCGCGAGCATGTCGACGTAGAGCTCCTCGATCGTCGCGGCGCCCGGAGTGTCCTGCAGGTGCGCAGCGTCGCGGTGGTTGGCATCCGCGGACACAGCCCGGGCACGGAATCGCTCCGCAGCCTCACTGGCACTGCTGACGAGCGCAACCAGGACGAACGATGCACCCACCTCGCGTGCGAGGTCACGGAACTGCTCGATCAACTCCGGTCGGCGGAGGAACTGCGGCACCACCACGTCCCCGCCGAGCTCCAGCTGGGCGCGGGCAGCGGCGAGGGCGAGCCGTCGGGTGCGGATCCCGGCTGCGGTCGGTTCGGACCGCCAGTCCCCGAGCTGTGCCCGGAGCTTGTCCAGGTCGAGCAGCAGGGCCAGCGGCCGTTCGTCCACCAGCAGGCGCGCCAGGGTCGACTTGCCGCTGCCCGGAGCTCCGGTCAGCACCACCAGTTGCGCCATCAGCGCTCCTCCCGCAGGCCTGGGTCGGTCGACACCGGCCACGCTAGTAGGGTCTCGGTGTGGATTACCGAGTCGCTGACCTGAACCTTTCCGCCTTCGGACGCGAGGAGATCACCCTCGCAGAGCACGAGATGCCCGGCCTGATGGCCCTCCGCGAGCGCTACCGCGAGAGCCGTCCGCTGCGCGGTGCCCGGATCGCGGGCTCGCTGCACATGACCATCCAGACCGCCGTCCTGATCGAGACCCTTGTCGAGCTCGGGGCTGAGGTGCGCTGGGCGTCCTGCAACATCTTCTCCACCCAGGACGAGGCGGCTGCTGCGATCGTGGTCGGTCGCGACGGCACTCCCGAGGACCCCAAGGGTGTCCCCGTGTTCGCCTGGAAGGGCGAGTCGCTGGAGGAGTACTGGGAGTGCACCGAGCGGATCCTCGACTGGGGCAACCAGCGGCCCAACATGATCCTCGACGACGGGGGCGACGCGACGCTGCTGGTGCACAAGGGCGTCGAGTTCGCCAAGGCCGGCGCTGTGCCACAGGCAACAGCGACCGACGCGGCCGAGTACCAGGTGGTGCTGGCAACCCTGCGGTCGTCCCAGCTCGACTGGGTGAGCGTCGCCAACAGCATCTTCGGCGTCACGGAAGAGACCACCACCGGCGTCCACCGCCTGTACGAGATGTTCCGCAACGCTTCGCTGCTGTTCCCGGCGATCAACGTCAACGACTCGGTCACCAAGAGCAAGTTCGACAACCGCTACGGCATCCGGCACTCCCTGATCGACGGCATCAACCGCGGCACCGACGTGCTCATCGGCGGCAAGACGGCCGTCGTCTGCGGCTACGGCGACGTCGGCAAGGGCTGCGCCTCTGCGCTGTCCGGGCAGGGCGCTCGCGTGATCGTCACAGAGATCGACCCGATCTGCGCGCTGCAGGCTTCGATGGACGGCTACCAGGTGGCCACCCTCGACGACGTGGTCGGCACCGCCGACATCTTCATCACCGCAACCGGCTGCCTGCACGTGATCACGGCCGAGCACCTCGAGAAGATGAAGCACCTTGCGATCGTCGGCAACATCGGCCACTTCGACAACGAGATCGACCTCGAGGGCCTCGACCACATCGAGGGCGTCACGAAGACCAACATCAAGCCGCAGGTCGACCGCTGGAACTTCCCGGACGGCCACTCTGTGGTCGTGCTCAGCGAGGGCCGCCTGCTGAACCTCGGCAACGCCACCGGCCACCCGAGCTTCGTGATGAGCACGTCGTTCACCAACCAGGTGCTGGCCCAGATCGAGCTGTACACCAAGCCCGAGCACTACCCGGTGGGTGTCTTCACTCTGCCCAAGCAGCTGGACGAGTACGTCGCCCGGCTGCACCTGGACGCCCTCGGCGTCCGTCTCTCTGAGCTCACCGAGGAGCAGGCCGACTACCTCGGCGTGCCGGTGACCGGCCCGTTCAAGGCCGAGCTCTACCGCTACTGACCCAACGATCCCTGAGCTTGACGAAGGGTCAGCCGCGCGGGATCTCGAAGCGCTGCAGGTTCGCCTTGCCCTCGGTCAGGGTCTTCCAGGCGCCGCGGTAGGTGAGCACGGCGAGGCCGGCGGTGGGGAACTTGGCTGCGACCCGCTCGGTGAGCGGTGACGGCTTGGAAAGGCTCACGATCAGGTCGGAGAGCGTCGGCTGGTGGCCGATCAGCAGCGCGGTGTGCTTTGCCTCGTCGAGCTCGTGCAGCTCGGTGAGCAGCTCGTTGGCCCACGCGTGGTAGATCATCTCGGAGGTGCGCACGTCCGCGCAGTTCGCTCCGCCGGTCTGTGCGGCTTCCCAGGTCTGCTGGACGCGGGTGGCCGTTGAGGCGATCACGACGTCGAGTTCGTAGCCGGCCAGCACCGCGCCGGCGGCGACAGCGTCCCGCTCGCCCCGGTCCGACAACGGCCGGCGCAGGTCCGGTTCCGTCGTCTGCCAGGAGGACTTGGCGTGGCGGAGGACAATCAGCGTCTTGGTGGCCATGGCCTCATCCTAGGGCTCACGCGAGACGCGCCGGGGTGGGGGATCAGCTCTCCGGGCCGTCGTGACGCATCGTCTCCCAGATCTCCTTGCACTCCGGGCAGACCGGGAACCGGTCAGGGTTGCGCGAGGGCACCCAGACCTTGCCGCACAGGGCGATCACCGGGGTGCCCATCACCATGGCCTCGGTGAGCTTGGCCTTGGGCACGTAGTGGGAGAAGCGCTCGTGGTCGCCCTCCTGTGGGCGCAGGTCGGTGCGCTCCTTGACGATCGTTGTCGTCTGCGGGTTCTCGCTGGTCATTCTGACCGCCTTTGCACGTCCAAGCTGCCGGGTGGCTCCCACCGTACCCAGTAACGCACCGGGATGCTCCACGGCCGGGGTTGGGTACGCCTGGCCGTGAGACACTACTGGGCGGTCCGGGAGGCGAAGAGGAGCAGGAATGAGCGGGGAAGTGGCAGCGGGGACGGTCACGCAGCCCTCACGCCGTGGCCTCACGATCGGGTTGCTGATCTGCGTCGTCGCGATCGCCTTCGAGGCGATGGCCGTCCTCACGGCGATGCCCGCTGCCGCCAAGGACCTCGGGGACGTGGACCTGTACGCGTGGGCGTTCACGGCGTTCGGGCTCGCCCAGACCTTCGCCATCGTCGCCGCAGGGCAGTTCAGTGACCGGGTGGGCCCGAAGGCTCCGATGATGGTCGGGTTCGTCGTCTTCGCGATCGGGCTTGTGCTGGCCGGCTCGGCCCCGACTATGCCGTTGCTGCTGCTCGGACGGTTCGTGCAGGGCCTCGGTGGCGGCACCATGAACCTCGCCGTCATGGTCCTCGTCGCTCGTGTCTTCGACGAGCAGGAGCGGGCACGGATGCTCACCGGGTTCTCGGCCGCCTGGATGGGACCCTCCTTCCTCGGGCCGCCGATCGCCGCCTGGCTCACCGAGAACATGTCGTGGCACTGGGTGTTCTGGTCGGTGCTGCCGCTGCTGCTGTTCGCCGGTGCGCTGATCCTCCGCCCCTTGCTGCGCGCAGAGTTGCCGCCCCACGAGAACGTTGCCGTCAACCGGCGGCAGTTGTGGTCGGCGGCGCTGGTCGCGCTCGGCGCCATGGGCCTGCAGTTGGCGGGCCAGCGCATCGAGTGGTGGTCGGTTGCCTGGCTGGCCGGTGGCCTCGCGCTGCTGTGGTTCGGCCTGCCCGCACTTCTTCCCGCCGGCTTCCGCATCGGGGGACGTGGACTGGACGCCGTCATCGGCACCCGCGCGGCCATCTCTGCCGGGTACGCCGGTGCGCAGAGCTTCCTGCCGCTGATGTTGGTGCAGGCAGAGGGCTTCAGCCTGCAGAACGCCGGCATCTTCATCACGACCGGCTCGGTCGGCTGGATGGCCGGCGCCTGGCTCCAGTCGCGGCCGTGGCTGCGGCTGCGTCGTGACCTGATCATCATCGTCGGTGCCGGCAGCCTGGCTGTCGGGCTCGTCGCGATCGCCATCGCAGCCTGGTTGCCGGGGAGGCTGGTGCCGCTGACGATCGCCGGCTGGGTGCTCGCAGGACTCGGGATGGGCCTCGCCGTTGCCAGCACCTCGCTGGCCGTCATGCAGCTGTCGGCCCCGGTGGAGATCGGCAGGAACACCTCGTCGCTCCAGGTGGGGGAGGCGCTGGGCGGCGGCATCGGCGCGGGGCTGGCGGGCACGATGTTCGTCCTCGGCACCAGCCAGGCCAACCCGACGCTCGGTTTCGGCGGGCTGCTCACCCTGATGGCCATGCTGAGCCTGTTCGGGCTCGCCGCTGCCGTCCGGGTCGGTGAGGTGGAGAACCACTCCGTCAGCCTCTGACAGCTCCCCGGGCTCCGTTCCCCGAGCTGTCAGCTGGCGAGTTGTTCTGGCGGTTGGCCTCGGGCTGTTCCGGGGTCCTGGCCGGTGCGGTGTCGTTCGTGCC
>JAOATP010000101.1 GCA_030158185.1 Propionicimonas sp. | reverse complement strand
TGCAGGCGCAATGCGTCGTCGAGTTGGGCCATCAGGTGCGTGGGGAGGCGTGCGATCACCGCGCCGATTCGCTCGACCGAAACGGAGCGGACTTGTTCGGCTTGGGCTTTCGAGTCCACCCGAATCCCCGCGTCCTCGGCAGGCAGGAGTACCTGAAAGGGAAACACGCGGGTGACGTTGCTGGTGACCGGCACGACGGTAACCACACCGCGGCCGAGCCTTGCCGCGGTGGCGTTCGCCCGGTCGTTGCTCACGATGATCGCCGGCCTGCGCTTGTCCGCCTCGCCTGACAACGCCGGGTCCAGGTCGGTGAGCCGGATCTCACCGCGAAGCATCAGCCAGCCCGTCTGCAGCGGTGGTCTCCCACGACCCGGCGTCGCCGGAGGATTCCCACTCCAACCACGCCTGCGCGTAGGCGTCCTCGAGTTCGGGGTCGCCCAACAGCTTGATCGCCTGCTGGATGGCCGCCGACCGCGACTTCAGACCCGCCGCGTGCGCGAACTTGTCCAGAGCCTCGACGTCACTCTCGGAAAGGCTGACACTCAGCTTCACCTGACTCATGCCACCAGAGTACTACCCAAGCAGCTACTCCGGTAGCTACGCGCTTCTGCGCGGGGGCGGTTGATCGACGCCGGCGTTTCAGCCAATACCGCCGGTTGTCAGGGGTTCAGCTGAGCGGTAGGACGACGCGCGCGCCGGCGTCGCCCGGGACAGACATACTTGTCAACTGTGGAGCCCGCACGGGACAGCTCTGTCGCAGGCCTGCTGACCGGCCCAACCGCTTGAAAGGTCGCACCATGACGACTCCGATGCGCGACCGGCTGACGCTGCGCGACGTTGCCCCCGATCTACGCAAGGCAACGAGGAGGATGCCCTCGACCCCGTCAAACATCTTCGGTGTCCGCATCATGCGAGGGCTTCTTCACCTGATGCCCCAGGCGAAGATGCCACACGTCACGATCGAGGACCATGCCGTCAACGGCAACAGGCTCCGCGTGTACAAACCGCACACGCGGACCCGGGGAGGCGCGCTGCTCTGGATTCATGGCGGCGGGATGGTGTTGGGCGACCTGTCCCAGGACGACACCCGATGTGCCGCCGCCGCCCAGAACCACGGCATCCTCGTCGTCTCGACCAACTACCGCCTGGCTCCCGAACACCCTTATCCGGCTCAGCTGGACGACTGCTTCGCTGCGTGGAAATGGATCCTCCAGCACTCCGGTGAGTTGGGGGTCGACGCGGCGAAGGTCGTCGTCGGAGGCCAAAGCGCCGGTGGAGGGCTCGCGGCGGGTCTCGTTCTCCGCATCCATGACGCGGGCGGCACCCAACCGGTCGCGCAATGGCTCTTCTGCCCGATGCTCGACGACCGCACTGCTGCAGATCGGACGCTTGACAGGGTCAGGCACTTCACCTGGAGCAACCGCGCAAACCTCAATGGTTGGCGGTCATATCTCGGCGACGCCATTGGCGGACCCGACGTGCCCGACTACGCGGCTCCGGCACGCAGGGCAGACCTGAGCGGCCTTTCCCCCGCCTGGATCGGCGTCGGCGACATCGACCTGTTCCATGCCGAGGCCCGCAAGTATGCCGAGCGACTCGCTGCTGCGGGCGTCGATACCACCCTGGACATCGTGCCGGGAGCAGCCCACGCCTTCGAAACCATTGCGCAGGACAGCCAGTCAGCGAAGTCCTACATGGAACGTAGCAACCGCTGGCTAGCCCTGCAGCTGGCATGAACTGACGCCGCTGGTCACCCGCCAGGCAGCGCGATCGCTGCGCTCACGAGCCTCCTCAGGGAGCGTTGCGGCGAAGCGACCCAGGGGCTATTGGCGGCCGGGGACCTCCGCGCCGACCGCCAGCCCGGCGGCCGCAGCCGCTGCGTTCGCGCCGGCGAGCACCGAACGCTCGGTCGTGCCGACGGACGCTGCCACCGCAGCGACGTCGGAGAACTCAGGGGTGGCCGTGATGATGCGGCCGTTCCGGTGGCCGAGCTTGATGCGGACGGGGCGCCCGTCCACCCGCACCTCGACCCAGGACCGGTCGAGCATGCGCTTCGTCGTCGGCGTCTCGCGCATGCCCAGGGTGGGCACGAGGTCGAAGACCAGGTCGCGCAGCCGCGGCAGCGGCTCGGCGCCTGCCAGCACGTGAAGCGTGTGCGCGGGCCTGCCCTTCTTCATCAGGATCGGGGTGAGCCAGGCGTCGTCGGCCCCCGCGTCCATCAGGGATGACAGCACCCCCGGCCACAGCCGTGGGTCCAGGTCGTCGACGTTCGCTTCCAGCACCCAGGCTTCCGAGCCAGGAAGAGGCTGCGCAGGACCGGAGTACTCACCCAGGATGACGCGGACAACGTTGGGCCGACCGGGATCATCGCGTGAGCCGGCCCCGATCCCCACCCCTGTCACCGTGCAGTCGGGCAGGGTCGGGGCCAACTCGGCAAGCGTTGCCACCAGCGCCATGCCGGTGGGTGTGGCCAACTCACCCAAGCCAGCGGCCAGCACCTGCCAGCCACGGGACAGCTCCAGCACCGCCGGCACCGGGATCGGGATCTCGCCGTGCGCCGTCCGGATGCTTCCCGAGCCGACTCCCACCGGCCCGGCAGTGATGCTGTCCGCGCCGAGCTTCACCAGACCCGCGCAGACCCCCACCACATCGGCGATCGAGTCCCAGGCGCCGACTTCGTGGAAGTGGACGGTCTCGACCGGAATGCCGTGCGCCCTCGCCTCGGCCTCGGCGAGCGCTTCGAACACGGCCAGCGCGCTCTTCTTCACGGGAGCCTCAAGGGCGGAGTTCTGCAGCATCCCCCGGATCACCGTCCAGTCGCGGTGCGGCAGGTCGTCGACGAGGACGTCGACCCCCACCTTCGTGGCACGCAGTCCGGCGCGCTGGACCTCCGTACTGGTCAGCCGCACGGTGCCGGGCATCACGGCGTCGATCGCCTGCTGCAGGACCACGAGGGAAACCCCGACGTCGGCGAGCGCGCCGAGCAGCATGTCGCCGGCCACGCCGTTGCGGGCATCGATCCAGACGAGTAGTGGCGCAGGGCGGCTTCGAGTGGTTTCGGCCATGCCCGCGATCCTATGGCCGTGCCGTCCGGGCAGGAGGATCCTTGGACCTGAGGGAAGTGCGCATCCGGTGCGTGACCGCTGCCAGGTGTGGTGCGGAGGAAACAGTTGGCAACAGCTCAGGGCTGAAGTTGCCATCGCCATAGCATCAAGCAACTTCGAATCCGGTAATGGCCCGGCCTCACGAAAAGGATCAATGATGACCGCAATCTCAGCGCCACCCGTTCACCTGGGAGCGGTGGCCAAGCAGCCGGCTACGGCCGTTATCGGATACGGACTCGGCGACTTCGCCATGAACCTCTCGTTCTCCATGTCGACGTCCTTCCTCCTCTACTACTTCACCGACGTCGGCGGCCTGTCCGCGGCAGCGGTGGGCACGATGTTCCTAGTCGTGCGCCTGTGGGACGCCTTCACTGACCTGTTCGCCGGCCGCGCCGTCGACAAGGTCATGACCCGGTGGGGCAAGTTCCGGCCCTTCATCCTCTGGTTCGCCGTCCCGGTGCTGTTCCTCAGCTTCCTCAACTTCAATATCCCCACCCCCGGAATTAAGTGGCTCGGAATCTTCGAGGTCAACCCCGACATGAATGCCCAGCTGTTGTACGCCTACCTGGCTTATGCGGCACTAGGGCTGATCTATTCATTGATCAACATTCCCTACGGCTCGCTTGCCTCTGCCATGAGCCAGTCGGTGAATGAACGGGCGAAGCTCGTTGCCGGTCGGGCGTTCGGCGCAGCCATCGGCGGCGTGCTGCTCACCTACATCGTCGCCCCGCAGATCTCGGCCATCCAGAAGACGGCCCCCAAGCTGGCCCCCAATGCCGACGCTGCCGCCAAGGCCACCTACGACGCGGCAGTGCTGGTCTACCGCCAGGCCGTCCAGGGCGTGTTCACCTCGACCACCCTGTGGTTCATCCTCGTCGGCTCGGTCGCCTTCTTCCTCACCTTCCTGTGGTGCAAGGAGTCGGTGGTCCGCACGACCCCTCGCGTGACCATCAAGGAGACCATCGACACGATCAAGCACAACAAGGCGCTGGCCTACCTGTGTGGGGCGAGCTTCTTCTACCTGATCGGCCTGTTCGCCGTCGGCGGCGCCACCGCCTTCTACGCCAAGTTCGTGCTCGGCGACATCGGCCAGACGGCCACCATGACGCTGGTGAACTCGGGCATCGCCCTGCTGATCACCCCGATCATCCCGTGGATCATCCGCAAGATGGGCAAGAAGAACGTCTTCCAGTGGTGCGGGCTGTTCACCATCGTCGGTGGCGTCGCCCTGTTCTTCGTGCCGGCCGGCGCCATCGCCATGGCCCTGGTGTTCCTGGCCATCAAGGGGATCGGCGCCTCGCTCATCAACACCGTGATGTTCGGCCTCGAGGCCGACACCGTGGAGTACGGCGAGTGGAAGACCGGCAAGCGGTCGGAGGGCGCGACCTACGCGCTGTTCTCCTTCACCCGCAAGATCACCCAGTCGATCGGTGGCGCCGGCGGCGCCTGGGCACTCGCGATCGGTGGCTACCTGTCCGCCACCGCGATCAACCCGAACCCGATCCAGCCCGAGTCGGCCATCTTCGCCATCAAGTTCACCATCGGCCTGCTGCCCGCCATCTGCGCGCTGATCGCGATGCTGATCTTCTGGAAGTACCCGCTGAGTGACAAGCTGTTCCGTCAGATCCGCGACGAGAACGAGGCCAAGAAGGCCCTTCTCGGTGCAGAGTTCACGGGTGCAGCCAACGCGTGAACACCGTGCCCGCCTGACCAGCTCGAACCGCCTCGGCTCCCGGCCGGGGCGGTTCGGCGTCGCTACCGGAAGGGAAGCCCATGAGGGTCTTCGAGACCGTCCTCAGCCGCTTCTTTCCCACCGTCTTCGCAGGCGAAGCGGACGGGTTCGACCTGTGGCGGCTTCCCAACGATCCGGACAGCTCTCACGTCAGCGCGATGCGTGACCTGTTCGCCGAGACCTTCCGGATGCGTCCCTCGACGTTCGACGCCCACATCGAACCTGTGGAGGGCACTCATCGGCGGCTGATCGTCGCAGCTCGCAAGCATGTCATCTGCGGCGGAATCCTCTACCAGATGGCCGACAACTACATCCGGGCCCCGGAGCGTCGGGTCGACGGCGGATACGTCAGCTATGTCGCCACGCTGAAGAGCCTGCGGGCGCAAGGCGCCGGGCGAGCCCTGCTGTCACTGGCCCACGCCGACTTCGTCGTCAACAACCACTCGGTATCCCGACTGGTTCGCCTCGACCCCCGCCACACCGCGTTCTTCGAGGCTGCCGGCTACCAGCGCACAGAGGGCGGCGGCTACGGCGACATGCATCGGACGCTCGACCTCTCGCCGGAATCGCGGGCAACCTCCCAGCGCTTCCTCAATGATCTGATGACCCTGTACTGAACGGGGCGACGATCGCCCTGGTAGTCGCGGGATAGTAGGAGCGTGGAGGTCATGGCGAGGAGCAACCGGGGGGTTCAGCTGGCGCTGCTGTCTGCCGTCCTCTTCGGTGCGGGAACCCCGATCGCCAAGCTTCTCCTCGGATCGGTGAGCCCGTGGCTCCTCGCCGGACTGCTCTACTGCGGATCGGGCGCAGGGCTGTGGCTCATCCGGCTGTTCCGCCGGTCACCGCGCGTGCGACTCTCGCGTCCGGAGTTCTGGCCGTTCGCCGGCGCGATCCTTTCCGGCGGCGTTGTGGGTCCGGTGCTGATGATGTTCGGGTTGGCCAACATGCCGGCCTCGGGGGCGTCCCTGCTGCTCAATGCCGAGGCGCTGTTCACGGCACTGCTCGCCTGGTTCGTGTTCGGCGAGAACTTCGACCGGCGCGTCGCCGCAGGGATGCTCGCGATCCTTGCCGGCGCGGCGGTGCTGAGCGTGCCGTCCGGCGCGACCCTCGGCAGCGTGTGGCCGTCCCTCGCGATCCTCGGCGCCTGCCTGGCGTGGGCGCTGGACAACAACCTCACCCGCAAGGTCGCCGAGACCGATGCCACGTGGCTCGCCGCAGTGAAGGGCTCGGTCGCCGGCCCCGTCAACCTCGTGGTCGCGTTCGGCCTCGGTGCAGCGCTCCCGGCTGCCGGGCCGATCGCCGGCGCGCTGGTGGTGGGGTTCTTCGCGTACGGCATCAGCCTCGTCGCGTTCATCGTGTCGATGCGGCACCTCGGCACGGCACGGGCCGGTGCCTACTTCTCGATTGCACCGTTCTTCGGCGCGATCCTTGCCGTGGCGCTGGGAGACCAGCTGACCTGGCCGCTGGGAGTCGCAGCGGTCCTGATGGCCCTCGGGGTGTGGCTCCACCTGACCGAGCGCCACCAGCACGAGCACAGCCACCGGTCAGTCACGCACGAGCATGCCCATGTGCACGACGAGCACCATCGGCACCTCCACGAGCAGGAGGTCCCGCAGGGTGTGCGGCACAGCCACCCGCACACGCATGAGGAACTGACCCACACCCACCGGCACTACCCGGACACCGAGCACCGTCACGAGCACTGACGGCACTGGTCAGGTGGGCTGCCAGAGTTCGATTCGGCGTCCCTCGGGGTCGGTCACCCAGCCGAAGCGGCCGACACCGTCCATCTCCTGGGTCTCCTCGGCCACGTCCGCACCGGTGGCCCGCACTTGCGTGAGCATCGCGTCCAGGTCGTCGACGCGGAAGTTGAGCATGACCTGCTGGCTCGGTGACCCGAAGTAGTCGGTGTCACGCTCGAACGTCGCGAACACCGTTGGACCGGCCGCCGGTTGCCAGAGCCCATGTTCATCGAGGTCCAGCCCGAGGCAGTCGCGGTACCAGGCGTTCAGTGCGACCGGGTCGGATGCGCGCAGGAAGATGCCACCGATTCCCACCACTCGTTCCATGGACGCCAGAGTGCCAGCAGCCGTGTCGTCGGGCCAGCCCTGCTGTGAATCTGCCGGCAGGCGCGGCAGGACCCGAAAGCGCGGTCAGGGCAGCGTCGTGGTCCCGAAGGTGTCGTACCAGTCCTGTGCGAAGGCGTTGACGGCCTGCACCACGTCGGGGGCGCCGAGGGCTGCGCGGAGCAGGAACGGCGGCAGGGTGACGGCTGCGGCGCCGGCCTCGAAGGCTGCGCTGACCTGGGCGACGTTCTTGAAGCTGGCCGCCATGATCTTGCACTTCGCGCCGTGCCGGTCGATGAACTTCGCCAGCGACTTGATCGTTGCGGACGTGTCGATGTCCAACGACTCCATCCGGTTGAAGTACGGCGCGATGTAGTCCGCACCGGCGGCGATCGCGAGCATGCCCTGGGTCTTGGAGTAGATCGCCGTCGCGGTCACCCCGATGCCCTCATCCTTCAACAGCCGCATCGCCCGGATGCCCTGCTCGGTCGTCGGGATCTTGGCGAACACCTTCCCGTCGACCTGGTCGAGCAACCGGTGGGCGTCACGCACGATCCCGTCGGCGTCCTGCGCCAGCACCTGGATGTGCAGCGTCCGGTCGGGCCCGATGATCTCCCGGATCCGCCGCATGTGGGTGTAGAAGTCGATGCGTCCCTCGGCCTTGATGATCGTCGGGTTCGTCGTGACACCGGACACCGGGTAGAACGGCGTCATCTCCTCGATGTCGGTCAGGTTGGCGGTGTCGAACAGGATCTCCATCGAACTTCCTCACTGGCGAGTGGACCTACGCAGTGATCCTCCCAGAACCTCTTGCCAGGCCACGGACGCGCTTGTTAGTGTCACGTGTAAGTAAGGAGCCTTCGATGACGGAAACCGCGCGCAGCACCAGCACCGACGTGGCACGTCGTGCCGGCGTCTCCCGCGCCACCGTCAGCTATGTCCTCAACGGGCGCAGCGACCAGTCCATCCCCGAGCCCACCCGCCGACGCGTTCTCGACGCCGCCAACGAGCTGGGCTATGTGCCCCACGCCGCCTCCCGCGCACTGCGTGCCGGACGCTCACGGCTCGTCCTGCTGATCGACGCCGACGTGCCCTGGAGCACCAACATCACCGACGCGGAGGACGCCCTCACCGCGGTAGTCGCTGCCACGGGGCGTTCGCTCGTCGTCTGGCGCCGGCACGGACCCGGCGACCTCGCCGCAACCCTCGCCAACCTGGAGCCGTGCGTCGCGATCACCCTGCAGCCCCTGGACGTGGCGGACGTCTCGCTGCTGGCCGGGCTGCACATCCCGCTGGTGACCGCCGACCTCGGCACACCGGGTGCCGACTCCGCCACGCGCGTGCAGCTGGAGCATCTCGCCGGACACGGCCACCGCCGGCTCGGCTACCTGACCACCAGTGAGCCGAGCCTGCAGCAGTTCGCCGGGCCCCGCACGGCCGGGTTCCTGGCCGCCGCAGCTGGTCACGGCCTCGCGGCCCCTGTCGTCGTGGCACTGCAGGGGGCCTCGGCGCCGGACGTCAGGGACGTGGCGAGCGTCCTCTCCGACTGGACGTCCCGGCCCGATCCGGTCACGGCGGTCGCCTGCTTCAACGACCTGCACGCCGCTGCCTGCCTCGCCGCGGCCGCGTCCCTCGGGCTCACCGTGCCGGACGACCTCGCCGTCATCGGCCTCGATGACGACGACTTCGCCCCGTTCACGAGTCCGGCGCTCACCACCGTCCGGCTACAGCCGCAGGGGCTGGCCCACCACCTGTGGGCCCTCGCGACGCACCTGCTCGACGAGGGTCCCGAACCTGACCCCTTCGCCCCGCCCGGACGACTCGTCGAGCGGGCCAGCGTGCACCGCCCGCCGACCGCCCCCACCGAGAGGAAGCCATGACCGACAACCCCGACCTCGAGCGGTTCGACCACGACGACGCGTGGTTGCTCGGCACGGCGCTCGTCGTGCAGTGCCGGGACCGCGAACTGCCCGTCACCATCGCGATCCACCTCGGCCAGCAGCGCGTCTTCCATGCCGCGCTGGCCGGCACCAGCGCGGACAACGACCGGTGGGTGGAGCGGAAGACCCACATCGTGCAGCACTTCGGCATCGCGTCGGCGGAGGTCGCCGAACGGTACGTGGCCGATGGGGACTTCGCCGGCTTCCTGGCGGCGTTCGCCCTCTCGCCCGAGCGGTACTTCCCGGCCGGAGGTGCCGTGCCGATCCGCGTCCGCGGCAGCATGGTCGGCGTCCTTGCGATCTCCGGCCTCGAATCCACCGAGGACCACGATCTTGCGATCCGCGTCCTGAAGACACTCGCCACGGAGGGGGGCCACGCATGACGACAACACCACGGACGGGACCGGTCGCGGTCGGCCTGATCGGCGCCGGGATGATCAGCGACACCTACCTGGAAAACCTGACGTCCTTCCCCGACGTGACGGTCCTCATCGTCGGCGACCTCGATCCCGTCCGGGCCAGGTCCCAGGCGGACGCCCATGGCGTCCCCGAGGCAGGGACCGCCGACGACGTGCTCGCCCATCCGGGAGTCGAGCTGGTCATCAACCTGACGATTCCTGCCGTTCACGCGCAGGTCTCCGCAGCGGCCGTCGCTGCGGGGAAGAACGTGTGGTCGGAGAAGCCGATCTCCATCGACAGGGCCAGCGGGCGCAGCCTGCTCGCGGACGCGGCCGCTGCCGGCCTGCTCGTCGGCACCGCACCCGACACCGTGCTCGGCCCTGGCGTGCAGGTTGCGCTCCGGGCGATCGCACGCGGCGACATCGGCACTCCGCTGGCGGCGCAGACGACCTTCCAGTACCCGGGGCCCGACCTGTTCCACCCCAACCCGGAGTTCCTGTTCGCTGCGGGCGCCGGGCCGCTCTTCGACGTCGGGCCGTACTACCTCACAACGCTCGCGCACGTCTTCGGCCCGTTCGCCAGCGTCGCTGCCGTGGGGGTGCGGGGCCGTGCGACCCGAACGATCACGACCGGAGAGCGGGCCGGCACCGAGTTCCCCGTCGTCGCCCCGACCCACGTGTCGGCAATCGCCACCTTCGCCGGCGGCGGTGTCGCCCAGAGCCTGCTGAGCTTCGACTCGCCGCTGGCCCGGATGGGCGTCGTCGAGGTCACCGGCACCGAGGGCACGCTGATGATCCCCGACCCCAACTTCTTCGACGGCGTGGTGAGGATCACCCGTCCGGTCACCATGGCGAACCTCACCGACGACCCGGTCTGGACACACCTGCCCGTGCCCGAGGCAACGTACGGACGCGGCGCAGGGGCGCTCGACCTGGCCCGCTGCATCCGTGGCGGTGGCACCCCGATCGCCTCCGGTGAGCTCGGCTACCACGTGCTCGACACGATGGTGGCGATGGAGGAGTCGATGGCGAGCGGCCAGACCGCTGCGGTGGACAGCACGGTCGCGGCCATCCCGCTGTTGCCGGAGGGCTGGGACCCCTACGAGGCGACGCTCCGGTAGCCCGTCACACCCACATCACCACCGCGCGGAGGGCTGTGAGTGCCTCGCGCTGCAGGTCCGCCAGTTCGCGCGCCTCACCGTCTGCGATCCAGTGGTCGAAGCCGACCTGGAACACGCCGGTGGCTGCCTGGGCGGCAACGGCCGCCTTCACCGGCTCGACGCCGTGGTCGCCCAGCGCAACCGCCAGTGCGTCCGTCAGGGTCGCGAGCTTGAGGAGTTCGCGTTCGCGCAGGGCGGGCTCTGCGTCGATCAGTGCCTGTCGCCGGCGCGCGAACTCCCGACCGTCAGGAGTGAACATGCCGGCGAGGGCTTCGAGGGCAACCGCGACGAGGCGGGCCGGGTCAGCCGTTGCCGGAGCTGCGGCGACGGCGTCCACCATGCGGCGCTGGAGGTCGGCCGACCCGGCGAACAGCACCTCCCGCTTGTCCGGGAAATAGCGGTAGAACGTGCGCTCGGTGACTCCGGCGTGCTGGGCGATCTGGGCGACGGTAGCCTGCTCGTAGCCGATCGCTGCGAACAGCTCGAGCGCTGCTGCACGCAATCGTTCCGGTGCCCCCGGCTCCCATCGGACCATGACGGTGATCCTAGGTGATGACAGTCTCTGTCGTCAGCATCCAGGTCGTATGTCAGGAACTGTCATCACAAATCGTAGCGTGTGACAGGGGCCGGGTACAGGCGGGACCCGGCCCCTGTCACGCTCCCGGGGGTCTACTCGCCCGGCTGGGCTGCCTGGCTGAAGGCTGCGTCGAAGCTGGTGGTCGGCGGGTCGAACAGGTTGGCCTTGACGAAGTCCAGGGCCTCCTTGCCCCCACGGAGCCGGTCCATGCCGGCGTCCTCCCACTCGATGCTGACCGGGCCGGTGTACCCGATCGCGTTCAGCGTGCGGAAGCACCGCTGCCAGGGCACGTCGCCGTTGCCGGTGGAGACGAACGTCCAGCCACGCCGTGGGTCGCCCCAGGGCAGGTGGGAACCCATCCGGCCGTTGCGGCCGTTGCCGGTGGCCATCTTCGTGTCCTTGCAGTCCACGTGGTAGATCCGGTCGGCGAAGTCGACAAGGAACCCGACCGGGTCGATCTCCTGCCACATCATGTGGGACGGATCCCAGTTCAGCCCGAACGCCTCCCGATGGTTGATCGCCTCCAGCGTGAGCTTGGTCGACCAGTAGTCGTAGGCGATCTCGGAGGGGTGTACCTCGTGGGCGAACCTGACGCCTTCGGAGTCGAACACGTCCATGATCGGGTTCCAGCGGTTCGCGAAGTCGGTGTAGCCCTCATCGATGACCGAGTCCGGCACCGGCGGGAACATGGCAACGTACTGCCAGATCTTCGAACCGGTGAACCCGACGACCGTGTCGACGCCCAGCTTGCGGGCTGCGATCGCGGTCAGCTTCATCTCTTCCGCTGCCCGCTGCCGGACGCCCTCGGCGTCCCCGTCGCCCCACACCCGGTCGGAGACCATGTCGCGGTGCCGGAAGTCGATCGGGTCGTCGCACACGGCCTGTCCCTTGAGGTGGTTGCTGATCGCCCACACCCCCAGGCCGTACTTGTCCAGCATCGCCAGCTTGTCCGCGACGTAGGAGTCGTCGGTCGCGGCACGGTAGACGTCCAGGTGGTCGCCCCAGCAGGCGATCTCCAGACCGTCATAGCCCCACTCGGAGGCGTACTTGCACAACTGCTCGAACGGCAGGTCGGCCCACTGGCCGGTGAACAACGTGACCGGATGGCTCATCCCAGGCTCCTCTTCGCTCGCGCCGCTCAGAACCGGACGGGTTCGCCGGAGGCCGCGGAGGCGTAGATGGCCTCGAGCACCTCGGTGACGACACAGGCCTGTTCGGGCAGCACGATCGGCTGGGTGCCGTCGCGAAGTGCCTCGAGGAACTGCTTGGTCTCCAGGGTGCCAAGGGTGGTGAAGTTGCCCGAGTCCGGCGCGCTCGCGCCCGGGTCGGAGACGATCATGCGGTTGGCGAGCACCTTGTTGACCGTGACCTCGTACTCGTTGCCCTTGCGGTCGATCTCTGCGCCACCCTCGGTGCCGATCAGGGTGACCGCTGCCTCACGCGGGTTCTTCACGTTCAGGGCCCAGGCGGCCTCGAGGAAGATGACCGCGCCGTTCTTCATCCGGATGTAGCCGAACGCGGAGTCCTCGACACTGAACGTGGCCGGGTCCCAGCCGCCGCCGGGGTTGCCCTCGGGCTTGTCACGGAGCTTCTCGAAGACCGAGCCGGTGACCGAATCGACCTCGTAGTTGCCCATGAACCACAGCGCGAGGTCGAGGGCGTGGGTGCCGATGTCGATCAGCGGGCCGCCGCCCTGCTTCTCCTTGTCCGTGAACACGCCCCACGTCGGGACGCCGCGACGGCGGACGGCGTGGGCCTTGGCCACGTAGACCTCGCCGAGCTCGCCGGCGTCCACAACGCCACGGAGGAACTGGGTGTCCTGGCGCAGCCGGTTCTGGTAGCCGATGGTGAGCGTCTTGCCGGTGCGCTTCGCGGTCTCGACCATCTTCCGCGCGTCCGCGCCGGTGACGGCCATTGGCTTCTCACACATGACGTGCTTGCCGGCCTCCAGCGCTGCGCAGGTGATCTCGCAGTGGCTGATGTTCCAGGTACAGACGTAGATGACGTCGATGCTGGCGTCGTTGACGAGGTCGTGCCAGTCGGCGGTGACGTAGCAGTCGGCGCTGCCGAACTTGTCCTTGGCCGTCTCCGCTCGTGTGGGGTCGAAGTCGCACACCGCCACCACATCGCAGAGGTCGGCGTTGCCCGCCAGGCCCTCGAGGTGCTTCAGGGTGCCGATGAAACCGACGCCGATGATTCCTACCCGGAACTTGCTCACAATCACTCCTTCGTAATCGGTGATGCTTGGCCATCGCGCTCACGGCGGCCCGGATGTCTCCCAATCCCTCGCCGGGAGCGCCGCAGCGCGATACCTTTGAGAGCGCGATCATTCTATCTACAGGAGGCGTTGTGGCCGCAGTAAGCATCCAGCTTTACACCCTTCGGGACCAGCTTTCGTCCGACCGGGACGCGACGCTCGCCGCAGTCGCGGCCATGGGCGTCGACGAGGTGGAGCCCTTTGGCATCGAGAATTTCGACTGGCTGCCCGAGGCGCTGGCCGCCGTCGGCCTGAAGGCGGGCAGTGCGCACGCCGGCTTGCTGGCAGACCCGGAGAAGGTGCTCGCAGCAGCGAAGGCGCTGGGCGTTGGCACCGTGTTCCAGCCGTTCTTCGAGCCCGACAAGTGGCTGAGCGCAGACGGCATCCGCGAACTGGCCGACGGCCTCAATGCACAGGTCGACCGGTTCGCAGAGGCCGGCCTGAAGATCGGCTACCACAACCACGATTGGGAGTTCAAGGCTCCCGAGGTCGACGGCGTGGCTGCCTACGACTACTTCATCTCCCTGCTCGACCCGCGGATCGTGCTCGAGGTGGACACCTACTGGGCGGCCGCCGGCGGCCGCGACGTGGTGGCACTCCTTGCCACCTACGGTGACCGCATCACGCACCTGCACATCAAGGACGGGCCGCTCGAGCCTGCCCGCAGCGGTGCAGCCAATGTCGTGCTCGGCAAGGGCCTGATGGACATCCCGCCGATCCTGGACGCCTCGCCGAACCGCACCTGGGTCTGCGAGTTCGACTACGCCGTCGTCGACCCGATCGAGGAGGTCCGTCAGAGCATCGCTTACCTCAAGGAGCGGTGATGGCGGTCGGGATCGGCCTGGCCGGCGCCGGAACCATCTCGACCCAATACCTGACCAACCTTGCGCAGTACCCGGATGTCGAGGTCGTCGCTATCGGCGACCTCGACACCGGGAGGGCAGCAGCGCAGGCAAGGGCTCATGGCGTGCCGGTCTCCGGCTCGGTCCAGACGGTCCTCGAGCACCCGAGGGTGCACATCGTGGTGAACCTCACGATCCCCGCAGCCCACGTCGAGGTCTCCACAGCGGCGATCAGGGCGGGCAAGCACGTCTGGAGCGAGAAGCCGCTCGGGCTCGACCGCGCGTCGGCCCGTGCGCTGCTCGACGAGGCGGCCTCGCTGGGACTGCAGGTCTGCTGCGCTCCCGACACCGTCCTCGGTCCGGGGATCCAGGCGACACTTCGTGCCATGGCCGACGGCTCGGTCGGCCGCCCGCTGGCCGGGCTGGCGATCATGCAGAACCCCGGCCCGGACGCCTGGCACCCCAGCCCGGAGTTCTTCTTCGCAGCCGGTGGCGGGCCCGTGCTCGACATCGGCCCGTACTACCTCACCTCGCTGGTGCTCGGGCTCGGCCCGGTCACCTCCGTCGTCGCCGGTGGCGGACGGGCGCGCGACGTGCGGACGGTGATGGCAGGGCCGAATGCCGGAGCCACGTTCGACGTGTCCGTGCCCACCACGGCGAACGTGCTGCTGCGGCACGCGTCCGGGGCGTCGTCGGTGTGCCTGTTCAGTTTCGACTCGGGCCAGCGACGCACCGGGGTGCTGGAGTTCCAGTGCACAGGCGCCACAGTCATCGCCCCCGACCCCAACCGCTTCGACGGGGTGCTGCGGACGCACGTGGACGGCGAGGAACACAGTGAGCTCGAACTCGACAGTGCCGGCATGGGCCGGGGGATCGGCATCGTCGACCTGGTGCGCTCGCTCGCGGACGGCACCACCCCACGGGCCAGCGGGGAACTGGCATACCACGTGCTCGACATCATGCTCGCGGTGGAGGAGTCGATCGCTTCGGCGAATCCGGTGGCCGTGACGTCGGTTCCGCCCGCCGTCTCGCCGTTGCCTGCAGACTGGAGCCCGTTGCACCCGCGCTGAGCCCGTCCGACCGTCAACCACCTACGGAGATCGAATGAAACTGGGATTCTTCACCGCCTGCCTGCCCTCGTGGACGCTGGAACAGGTCGCCGGGTACGCGGTCGCCCAGGGCTACCAGTGCCTGGAGGTCGCCGCCTGGCCCGCCCGGCCCGGACGCGACTTCGAGGCACCCCACCTGCCGGTTGCCACCTGGACCGGCGCGGACGTGGAGGCGACGCTCGGACTGCTGGAGCGCACCGGCCTTGAGATCTCCTCCCTCGGCTACTACGAGAACAACCTGATCGGCGACCCCGCCCGCCGCGAGGAGATCCGCACCCACGTGAAGGGCTGCATCGATGTTGCCCAGTCCCTGGGCGTGCCGTCCGTCGGCACCTTCATCGGCAGGGATCCGGCGAAGTCCGTCGTCGACAACATGGCGGAGGCCGAGCGGGTGTTCCCCGAACTGGTGGACTACGCCGGTGAGCACGGTGTGAAGCTGATGATCGAGAACTGCGTGATGGAGGGCTGGCACCCCGACGGCTATCCCGGAAACATCGCCTACTCCCCGGAACTGTGGGACTGGATGACAAGCAAGCTCGGGTTGTACCTGAACTGGGACCCGTCCCACCTTGCCTGGATCGGCATCGACCCGGTGGAGACGATCCTGCCGTTCGCTGCCTCGATCATCCACGTGCAGGCCAAGGACCTCGAACTGTTCCCCGACAAGCGCAACCAGTACGGCTTCTTCGGATCAGTGCTCAAGGGCGACAACCCGTGGCACACAGGCTGGTGGCGCTACCGGGTGCCGGGCCGCGGCTCGGTCGACTGGCTGCGGGTCGTCGACCGGCTGTACGAAGCGGGCTTCCAGGGCACCGTGTCGGTGGAGCACGAGGACCCGATGTGGGGCGGCACTCCGGAGAAGGTGACCGAAGGTCTGCGGATCGCCTACGAAACGCTGCGTCCGCTGATCGGCGACGTCAACGTGTGAGCCGGCGCGAACCGGTCAGCCGCGAGCCTTCCGGACAGCTGTCCAGACGATGCCGGCGACGACGACAAGCCCTCCGATGATGATGAAGTACGGCTCCACTGTGTGCGCTCCCGCTCGGTTTGGGTGACGAAGTCGTCCGGGTTGGCGAACGGTTCGACTGAAGTATGCCAACCCCGGACGGTGCCGCGCGCCCGGTGCTTGGATGGGAGTGTGACATGGGCACGGGTGGGCCGGAAATCACCCCGCAGGGCACGTCCCAGCAGGACGGCCTGGGGTGCGGCGCTGTGCCGGCTCATCGAACAGGGGCAGCCGCCGGCTTCACGGTTGTTCAACGATCCGGTGGTCGGGCGCCTACTCGACCCGAGGACCGTCTCGATGGCCGACGGCCCGATGCGGGAGCTGTATCTCTCCGAACTGGGTTCGGGCACCTACGGCGCGCAGGTGATGCGCACGCGCTACATCGACGACGTGGTGACTGGGCTCGTTGAGGGCGGCACGACGCAGGTGGTCATCCTTGGCGCAGGCCTCGACACCCGGGCCTTTCGCCTGCCGGTGCTGGCCGGTGCGACCGTCCTGGAACTCGACCTGCCGGGCACGCAGCAGTACAAGGTGGAGCGCCTGCGAGATGTGCGGGTGCTCGCAGGCGCGGTGAGGTTCATTCCGACGGACCTCACGACAGAACCGCTGGACGACGTGCTCGCTGCTGCGGGTCTCGACCGCGCGAACCCCGTCCTCTTCGTGTGGGAGGGCGTCACGCAGTACCTCCCCGAGGCTGCGGTCCGCTCGACTCTGGCGTGCGTCGGAGCGTCCGTCCCGGGCAGCGCCCTGGTGTTCACCTACGTGCGGCGCAGCATCATCGACGGCTCGGCACGGGATCCCTGGTCCGAAGGCCTGCGGCCACGGCTGGACCCATCCGAGCCGTGGCTCTTCGGCCTGGCACCCGGAGAGGTCCCCGGCCTCCTCGACGGCTACGGGCTCAGCCTCGTCGACGATGTCGGCGAGGCTGAGTTCCGGTCACGGTATGCCGAACCGCTGGGACGGCGTCTCGAGCTCTACGACGTGGAGCATGTCGCCTTCGCCGTGGTCAGAGCTGCTTGACCGCCGCGTCGCCGAGCATCTCGATGGCCTTGTCGAAGGCCCCGATGACCTCGGGATCGTCGTAGTGCGCGGAGATCTCGGCCGCGGCGAGCATGCCGCCGAGCATGGTCTGGGCGATTGCCCAGGGATCAGGCTGGGGACCGAGCACCGGCCCCTTCTTCGGCCAGCGGCGCGGCCACCCGGTACCGCACCAGTCGTCCAGGTCTTCGGCGAACTGGCCGCCGAAGCCCCGGCCGCCTGCCAGCGACGCAGCGGTGATTTTGTGCATCAGCCGTGCACCGACGACGATGCCCGCCGGCGGGAGCGGCTGCGGATTCAGTGCGACCTCTGCTCCGTAGCTCACGGCCACGAACTCCGAGCGCAGGGGACCGCGCGGGATGACATCCGCGGCCTTGGGATTGAGCGCGATGATCAGCGCAAGGCGGTCCCCGGACATCAGGGCACGCAGGATCTGTGACGTCGAAGCCATAGCTGGTCCTTTCCTCGTGGTGGACGGGCCTCCGCACGATCCCCCGAACGCGCGGATGCCTCAGCCCGTCAGAGCCGGCGACGGGTGCCGTGATACCTCACCGACTGCTGCGGGTAGGTTGCGAAGCATGAAGGCACTCCTCTACGACCAGTTCGGCGGCATCGAAAGGTTCAGGATCGGAGCGGTGAGCGACCCACTCGTCGGCCCCGACTCGCTGCTGGTGAAGGTGGTCGCCGCCGGGCTCAACCCGGTGGACTACAAGGTGCGCGAGGGCTACCTGCAAGGGCTGATGCAGGCGGTCTTCCCCGTCGTGCCGGGCTGGGACGTTGCCGGCGTCGTCGTGAAGACCGGGCTCGACACCCCGGAATTCGCCGTCGGTGACGAGGTGCTGGCCTACGCCCGCAAGGACTTCGTGCAGGGCGGGACGCTCGCAGAGCTCGTCGAGGTGCCGGTGCGCACCGCCGCCCACAAGCCGTCCGGGCTGGGCTTCGAGGAGGCGGCAGCTCTGCCGCTCGCCGGCCTGACAGCCCTCCAGACGGTGCGTCGCTCGGGCCTCGGCGCCGGCTCCACCGTCCTCGTGCATGCTGCCGCCGGTGGGGTCGGGTCGTTCGCGACCCAGCTGGCCGTGATGGCAGGGGCGCGCGTCATCGGCACGGCGGGGGAGTCCAACCACGACTACCTGCGCGGGCTGGGCGCTGAGCCGATCGCCTACGGTGACGGCCTCGTCGCAGCGGCGAAGGCCCTTGTGCCCGACGGGTTCGACGTGATCCTCGACTACGTCGGCGGGCAGGCGATCGACACGGTGCCCGACCTCCTGCGTCCTGGCGGTTCCGTCGTCTCGATCGCGGACGGACGCGTCGCGGGGCTCGGAGGCACCTACGCGTGGGTGCGGCCGGACAGCGGCGAGCTCGCAGAGCTCGCTGCCCTGGCAGCAGCGGGACGGCTGAGGGTCACCGTTTCCGAGGTGTTCGACCTCGATGACGCTGCGAAGGCCTACTCCGTCCTCGAGGGCGGCCACGCCCGCGGCAAGATCGTCGTGCGGGTCGCTCAGTCGTAGGCGGACCGGTGTCGTGGTCCGCGTCCCAGAGTGCCTGTTCGTAGGGCTGGTGGCGCGGGCTGCGTCCGGTCCGCATGGTGCCGTTGGGGCCGATCCGGTAGCGGTGGCCGCCGGGTGTGGTCCACCAGAAGATGCCGGGTCTTGGTTGTTGCAGGTCCCAGTTGGCGTGGGTTTTGGCCCGGTGGGGTGTGCGCCACAGGGGGCCGAGGTTGGAGGCCCGGGTTTGTCGTTTGCGGCCGGGCCGGTAGGGGTCGGTGTGGTCGAGGTCGCCGGCGCGGGCGGTGCGGGAGGAGTAGGGGAACACTTCGTAGGTGTCGCGGAGCAGGACCTGGCGGCGGATGGGTTCGGGGATCTCGTAGGAGTCGACGGCGATGT
>JAOATP010000100.1 GCA_030158185.1 Propionicimonas sp. | reverse complement strand
TCCCTGGCGTGGGATGAGGACGCCGCCGCGGTGTTCTCCCACGGCGGCACCGTACCGCGCGGGTTCGACCGGTCCCCGCTGCTGCGGTCGCTGCGCACCACCGGTGACGCAGCCCGCTCCCAGATCAGCAGGTCCCGAGCGCAGCTCACCGGGACCACCGAGGCGTCGCCACTGGCCGACCAGGCCGGGGTTGCTCGGCAGCGACGGGCGGGTACACGCTCATGAGCACCGACCGGTTCGACACCACGGCGGGTCCGGACCCCAGCGACCTGCCGTTGTTCGCGACGCTGCCCGTGCAGCGCCCCGGCCGCGTCCGCGGGTCGTTCTCCATGAACCCCACCCCGCCTTCGGTCGTGGCTGCGACCACCCCGAACGGCCACGGAAATGGCAACGTGAATGGCCATGCGGGGCTGGTTGCGCGGCCGCTGCCGCGCCCGTTCGCGGGGGAGCTGGACTGGCCCCTGGTCGCGGCGTTGCGGCAGCAGGCCTCTGACCGGCTCTCCGCGGCGCTGGGCGAGGACCGAACCCGCACCACCAGCACACACCAGCGGTCCAGGGGGAGGGAGATCATCGTCGACCTGCTCGAGGCCGAGGCCGCGGAACGCATCGGTGCCGGCGTGCCGACCTGGTCCGTCACGGAGCAGGACGCGCTGGTGGCCGCCGTCGACAATGCCCTGTTCGGGCTCGGCCGGCTCCAGCCGCTGGTGGACGACGAGATGGTGGAGAACATCATCATCACCGGCCACGACCAGGTCACCCTCGAGCTGAGCGACGGACGGCTGATCCCCGGCCCGGCCGTCGCTGACAGCGACGCCGAGCTCATCGACTTCCTCGTCTTCCTTGCCTCCCGCAGCGAGGTCAACGCCCGACCCTTCTCCCAGGCCCAACCCCGACTGCACCTGCGCCTGGACGGCGGCGCCCGCCTGGCCGCGGCGGCGTGGGTGACACCCCGCCCATCCGTGGTGATCCGCCGTCACCGGCTGCGCCGCATCACCCTTCAGGACCTGGTCGGACTCGGCACCCTCACCGATGTCGCCGCGTCGTTCCTGTCCGCTGCGGTCAAAGCCCGCAAGTCCATCGTCGTCGCCGGCGCTCAAGGTGCCGGCAAGACCACCCTGGTACGGGCGCTGTGCGCGGAGATCCCCCCGCACGAGGCGATCGGCACCTTCGAGACCGAGTACGAGCTGCACCTGCACGAGCTGCGCG
>JAOATP010000099.1 GCA_030158185.1 Propionicimonas sp. | reverse complement strand
GTGCGGCAACTGCGCGTTCGTCTGCCCGCACGCCGTGCTGCGCGCCAAGTACTACAACTCCTCAGCCCTCGACGGGGCCCCCGAGGGCTTCGGCTCCGCACCGCTGAACGCCGCCGGCTTCCCCGGATCCCGCTACACCCTGCAGGTGTACGCGGAGGACTGCACCGGCTGCGGCCTGTGCGTCGAGGCCTGCCCGGTCAAGCCGCTGGGCACCGGCGGCGTGCGCAAGGCGATCAACCTGACGCCCGTGCAGGACCGCTCCAGGGAGATCGCGAACGTGAAGTTCTTCGAGAGCATCCCGGTGAACCGGCGCTCCCGTGTGGACTTCGCCAACGTGCGCGGCACCCAGTTCCTCGAGCCCCTGTTCGAGTTCTCCGGCGCCTGCTCCGGCTGCGGCGAGACGCCGTACCTGAAGCTGCTCACCCAGCTCTTCGGTGGTCGCGCGACGGTGGCCAACGCCACCGGCTGCTCCTCGATCTACGGCGGCAACCTGCCGACCACGCCGTGGTCGTCCAACAAGTACGGACGCGGTCCCGCCTGGTCGAACTCGCTGTTCGAGGACAACGCCGAGTTCGGGCTCGGCCTGCGGCTCGCAGCCGACCTGCACACCGCAACAGCCCGCCGTCGCCTTGAGGCGCTCCGCGAGGAACTCGGTGACGAGAACGTCGAGTTGATCCTCGATGCACCCCAGCAGTACGAGTCGGAGCTCAGCCAGCAGCGGGCACGGGTTGACGCGCTGAAGTCGCGCCTGGACACCATGTCCGGCCCGCTGGTGGAGGACCTGCGGTCGGTCGCGGACCACCTGCTGCGCCGCTCGGTGTGGATCGTCGGTGGCGACGGCTGGGCCTACGACATCGGCTCCGCCGGCGTCGACCACGTGCTGGCCTCCGGCCGCAACGTGAACATCCTCGTGCTCGACACCGAGGTGTACTCCAACACCGGTGGCCAGGCGTCGAAGTCGACGCCGATGGGGGCCGTGGCGAAGTTCGCGTCCGCAGGCAAGCCGACAGCCAAGAAGGACGTGGCCCTGCAGGCAACCGCCTACGGCAACGTCTACGTCGCCCGGGTGGCGATGGGCGCGGACAAGCAGCAGACGCTGACGGCCTTCCGCGAGGCCGAGGCCTACGACGGCCCGAGCCTGATCCTCGCCTACAGCCACTGCATCGCCCACGGCATCGACATGCGCAAGGGCCTCGACCAGCAGTAC
>JAOATP010000098.1 GCA_030158185.1 Propionicimonas sp. | reverse complement strand
GCGATGGTGTTGAACTCCTTGCCCACGCCACCGGCCTCGACGATGGCGGAGGAGACCAGCTTGCCCATGTCGCGCAGGTGCACGTGACCCGGGACGAACTGGGTGAAGGAGTTCGCGATCGCGACGATCGGCTTGCCGAAGTCGGAGTCGGTCATGCCGGTGGCGCGCCACAGGGCGCGGGCTCCAGCCATGTTGCGACCGTGGGTGACGGTGCGGGAACGCAGTGCGGGCATGCTGCTACCTCGATTCTTCGAACCCAACCAGCCTAGTCCGCCCGCTATTCCATGGGGAGCGGTCTCGCCTGTCCCCCCAATGGGCGTCACCCCGAAGGGGTATTTCTGGGCGTACCCTTCCCTACTAGCGTAGGTGAGCGTCGCTGATTCCCTGCGCGCGACAGCTGAGGGGATGTCGTGATCGGTCCAGTCGGTCGAGCCTGTCGGCTCATCGTGGCCGGTGGTACAGCCACCGTAGCCATGATGGTCGGCTGCGCGTCGCCGGCGTCAGCGGACTGGCTCGGCAAGGAACGCCAGCTCACCGTCGGAGCTGCAACCCAGGACTGGCCGCAGCTCTCCGGTTCGAAGCTCGCCTACGCAGACCACACGGCAGAGCGCACCGTCGGGCAGGGCGCAGCGGCGGAAACCGTCTTCGACGTCCGCGTCCTCGACCTGAAGACCGGCGGCGACGTCAACCTGACCCCCGACCACACAGCTCTGGGCCGCCCTGCCATCTCCGGGGCCCGCGTGGTCTGGAGCGACTACGGCAACGGCACCAACCGTGGCTTCTGGTACCGCAACCTCGTCTCCGGGCAGCAGCGCCGGCTGGACGCGAGCCCCGGCACGCGGCCCCAGCTGTCGGGTGACCTGCTGTGCTACGAGTTCCAGGGCAGGATCCACGTCCACAGCATCGGCACCGGACTCGACCTGACGGTCTCGCCGGCGGGCGGGGCCGCGAGCGCCTGCGACATCTCCGGACGGGTGGTGGTCTGGCAGGACGTCCGCAACGGCCACGACTCCGACATCTACGCCTACGACCTGGATTCGAGTCTCGAGACGAAGCTCACCACGACGGGCACCGACCAGACGCTGCCCCGGATCGATGCCGGCATCGTCGTCTGGCAGGACGCGACCAGCGCGACCAACAGCGACATCTACGCCGCCGACCTCGCCACCGGAGCTGTGACCCAGGTGACAGCGGACGAGTCCGTGCAGTGGTTCGCCGACGTCGCCGACGGCCGGATCGTCTGGATGGACGAGCGCGACGGCCACAACAACACCGAGATCTACCTCCATGACGTCGCCAGCGCCGTGACAACCCGGGTGACCCGGCACGACGGCTGGAGCGGCAACCCGACCATCGACGGCAACCGGATCGCCTTCGAGGACGGCCGCGGCGCCGGCCACAAGGTGTACCTGCGCACGATCACGCCACCGACGGTCCTGCTGGGTCGGCTACCCGGCACGACCGCAAACCCGACGGTCGCTGGATACCTGCTCGGCGCGGACGGGGCGCCGGTGACGGCCGAGTCCGTCGTCCTGGAGACCTCCCGCGACGGCAGGGGCTGGACCGCAGCCACGACAGCTGTCACCGACCTGTCCGGGGGTTTCACCCTCGCCGTCGACGCACGTACCGGTGAGCTCAGCGTGCGGGTGCGCTTCGGCGGCACCCCCGAGTACCCGGCAGCGGTCTCCCCCGTGATCACGGTGAAGCAGGCGCACGTCGTCGTCGGCCTGTCGCGCCCCCAACCCTGACCACCTCTTCCCCGACTTGTCAGAATCAGGGAGGGTCAGGGCCCTCTGTGGTTCTGACAACTCGGTGTGGATGAGGGTGCGAGCAGTCAGCTCAGTGAGAAGCCGCCGTCTGTTGTGATCACCTGTGCGGTCACCCACGCCGCCTCGTCACCCACCAGCCACGCGATCAGCCGGGCCGGGTCGTCGGGCTCGCCGAGACGCCCCAGCGGGAAGCGGGCCAGCAGCGCCTCGCCGGCGGCCCCGTCCAGGTAGCCGGTGTTGACCGGTCCGGGGTCGACGGTGTTCACCGTGATCCCCCGCGGCGCCAGCTGGGCCGCGATCGTCGCCGTGATGCCGGCAAGGGCAGCCTTCGACGCGGCGTAGGCCACCTCGCCCGGCATCGGCCCGTGGCCCTGCCCTGACGTCATGAACACCACCCTGCCGCCGGGACGGGCATCGTCGTGCACCCGGGCGAACGCCTGCGCCAGCAACAGCGAGGAGCGAGTGTTGGCGGCGTAGTGGCCGTCGATCATCGCAGCGTCCAGCTCGCCGAGGGCACCGTCGGACCCGCTGCGCGCGTGGTCGCAGACCAGGATGTCGAGGGCGCCGAGGGCTGCGAGGGCAGCGTCCACCAGCTCGTCCGGCACCGTCGGGCCGGTCAGGTCGGCATCGACGGCGAGCACGGGCTGCGCATCATCGGTCCGGAGTTCCCGCAGGGCGGCCAGCACCTGCGCCGGGTCGTCCGCGCCCCACGGCTGGGCCGCGTCGTGGGCCCCGAAATGACTGATCATCACGCCCGCGCCGTCCCGCACGAGCCGGGAGGCGATGGCGAACCCGATGCCGCGACGCCGGCCGACGCCGGTGACCAGCGCGCAGCGTCCGCTGAGCGCGCCCATCACAGGTCGACCTTTCCGGTGATGACCATGCGGGTGCGGCCACCGATCCAGATGTCGGTGCCGTCGTCGGTGACGAACACCTCGCCGCGGTGGCCGACCTGCGAGCCCTGCGACGCGACGTACACGCTCGGGACGGCGTTCCGGGAACGCATCCACTGCGCGACGGAGGCGTTGAGGCTGCCGGTCACCGGGTCCTCGGCGTAGGCCATGATGCCGCGCACCTCGTAGGCGTATTCGCCGCCGGGGAAACGGCCGACGAGCCCGAGGTGGTCGTGGCGTCCGAGCTGGGTCCGGTCCACCCACGCCCGGCGCACCGAGTCGGCGTCCGGGAGCTCGATCATCATCCACGGGGGTCCGTTGTCGCCCCACTCGTGGGCGACCCAGTGGGTGCGCGGGGTGCCGAGGGCTGCCTCGGCGATCGCGAGGTGCGCCTCGTCCAGCGGCCCGGTGCGGCGGCGCGAGGGCGCTGCGAACGCCGGACGGTCACCGACCAGCCGCACGTGCACGTTGCCCACCCCACACTGCTGCACGAGGTGGCCCTTGCGGTGGGGACGGCCCCCGTTGTCGAGCCAGGCGTACGCGCTGCCGAGCGTGGGGTGGCCAGCGAACGGCAGCTCGCCGACGGCCGTGAAGATCCGGACGGCGTAGTCGGCCACCGGATCGGTGGGCGGGAAGAGGAACGTGGTCTCCGAGAGGTTCGTCCAGGCTGCGAAGTCCTGCATCGCCGCTTCGTCCAGGCCCCTGGCGTCGAGCACGACGGCGAGAGGATTACCGGTGGCCGCCCCGTCCCCGAAGACGTCGACCTGCGCGAATGGCCGGAGCATGGTCAGTCGCCGAGCCCGGTGCCGAGCTTGCGTGCGGTCTGGATCCACTCGTGGTCGGGCGGCACCAGCTTGAGCTTGCCCGCCACCTCCGTCAGCGGCACCAGGTCGGTGTCCTCGCCGCGGGCGGCCACCATCACGCCGTACTGGCCCTTGCTGACAGCGTGCGCCGCTGCCGTCCCGAGGCGGGAAGCCAGCAGCCGGTCGGCAGCGCAGGGGATGCCGCCGCGCTGCACGTAGCCGAGGATCGTCACCCGCGACTCCAGGCCGGTCGCCGCCTCCAGCTCGCGGGCGAGCTTGAACGTGTGCTCGCGCTGCTCGTCGGTGACGTTGGCGAGGTGCGCCTTCGCCGCCCGGATCTGTTCCGGGGTCTTCGATGCCTTGACCAGTAGTTCCGCCGCCTCGATGTCGGCGGCGTCCTGCACGTCGCGCGCGCCCTCCGCGACGGCGACGACGCTGAAGGTGCTGCCCCTGGTGAGACGGGTCTTGATGGTGTCCGCGACGCTGTCGACGGTGTAGGGGATCTCGGGCAGCAGCACGATGTCGGCGCCGCCGGCGATGCCGGCGCCGAGCGTCAGCCAGCCTGCCCGGTGGCCCATGATCTCGGTGAGGATGATCCGGTGGTGGCTGTGCGCCGTGCTGTGCAGCCGGTCGATGGCCTCCGTTGCGATCTCCATGGCTGTCGCGAACCCGAAGGACGTGTCGGTGCGGGCGATGTCGTTGTCGATGGTCTTGGGCAGCGTGATCACGTTCAGGCCGGCACCGGCGAGGCGCAGCGCGTTCTTCGCCGTCCCGCCGCCGCCGAGCATGACGAGACCGGACAGGCCTTCCTTCTCGTAGTTCTCCACGACCTGCTGGCGCATGTCGCGGACCTCGCCGTCGATCACCATGCGGTGCACCTTGTCGCGGCTGGTGCCGAGCACCGTGCCGCCGATGGTGAGGATGCCGGAAAGGGCGCGGGAGTCGAGCTCGGTGTAGCGGTTCTCGACAAGGCCACGAATGCCGTCGCGGTAGCCGATCAGTTCCATGCCGAGGCCGATCGCCGCCTTGCCGAAACCACGGATGGCTGCGTTGAGGCCGGGGCTGTCTCCGCCTGCGGTGAGTATCCCGATCCGCTTCCTTGCCTGGACCATGGTCGTCTCCTTCGCTCGGCAGGCCAACAGGCTAGCCCGATCAAGGGCTGGCGGCGACGAGGGTCGATGCCAGATGCTTTGCTTGTCCTGCGTCCGCCCGAGACTGGAGCCCCTGATGAGTCGTCACCGCCTTCTGGCAGTACTCGCCCCCGTCGTGGGGCTCGCCCTCGCAGGGTGCGGTGTGACTCCGCCGGTAGCCACCCCGGCGACCGTTGCGCCGACGCCGACGGTGTCGTCCGTGACGCCCACGCCCACGCCGACGCCCACGATGTCGTCAGCCACCCCGACGCCGACGCCCACCGTCGACACCAGCGTCGAGCTGCGCGGGGACGGTGTGGGCACGCTCAAGTTCGGGGCGAAGCAGGTTGATGTCACCGACCTGCTCACCGACCGGCTCGGCGATCCCGACGAGAGCTCGCAGGGCATCCTGTGCGAGCTGAACGACGCCAGCCCGTGGGCGCAGACGGTGATCTACGGCGGCCTGTGGGTGCAGTACACGGCCAAGGACCAGAAGAAGAAGTCGCCGCGTGCGCTCTCGGCGTGGGGCTTCTCGCTGCAGGAGAAGTTCGCAGCCCCCCTGAAGATGCAGGACGGCGTGCCGCTGAACCTCTCCTTCACCCAGCTGAAGGCGAAGTACCCGGCGGGCAAGCTGGAGAACCTTAACCTCGGTGAGGGTGACGGCAGCAAGATGTTCACGCTGCCGAACAAGATCCGGTTCATCGGTGCCGGCAAGCCCGACATGGTCTCTGCAGGGCAGCTCGGCGTCTGCGAGTAGACGCCCCCTGAGCCTGCCGACGCTCCCTGAGCTTGTCGAAGGGACGATGCGTCAGGTGCGCGCGCCCCACACCGCCGTCGCCCCGGCGTGGCCGACGACAACGATGATCGCGATGCTCACCAGCGCGCTCACGACCGTCAGCGCCGCTGCCGTCAGCAGGAAGGGACGGCTCTTGCTGCGTCCGGCGACCAGCAGCAGCAGGCTGGAAAGGACGAGGGCACCGGCGGGCCACGGTGTCAGCAGGCCGTAGGTGACGTGGGTGGCAAGGATCCCGGCGGCGTTGGTGCCGCCGTTGAGGTCCTCGCCGGTGATCCGGGCGCCGACGACGGCCCCGGTCGCGACCACGGCGAGCGCGACGACAAGCGAGCCGTACCGGGTGCGCGCGCGCTTCGAGACTGCGATCAGCAGGGCCCCGAGCGCAGCGAGCGGCAACAACACGACGGCCGCGTGCACGACGAGGGGATGAAGGGGCAGTCCGAGGATATCCATGGTTGATTCTTCAACAACCCCGCCGGGTTATCAAGGGTGAAGGTCGAGCACCAGTTCCTCGCCCTGCTGTACGAAGCCGACGCCGAGCAGGTAGTGGCGCAGCGCTTCCGTGGCAGGGACCGTCGTCAGGGTCGTGAAACCGGCGTCGGTGAACACCTTCGTCCCGCTGCGGTACAGCCAGGTGCCGATCCGCGAATCGCGGTAGGCGTGCATCACGTAGTCGGCGCGCAGCCGGAGCACGTCGCCCTCCGGGGTGCCGATGAGGGCTCCGGCCGGCAGGCCGTCCCGCGTGAGCAGCAGGACGAAGTCGCCGGCGTCCGGTGGCTGGAAGCCGGGGTGGAACGTGCGGATGTCGGCGTCGTGGGAGCGCAGGAAGTCCAGCAGGAAGGGTGCGTCGGAGGCGATCGGCACAGCGCCAAGGTCGCGGGTCGGGCTGAACTCCTTGCGCAGGAACCAGATGTTCAGCAACGCGACGGCAGCGTTGGTGAGGATGATCGGGATCGACGGCAGCAGGGCGCCGTAGACGACGAACACCAGGGACCCGACCAGCGACACCACCCGCAGGCGGACGACCGACGTCATGGCAAGGGAGGCGACCACCAGCGCCGAGGCGACGTAGCCGACGAGTTCGACAGCGGAGAACTGCATCCGGTCAGCCTAGGGGGAGCGGGCCGCTAGCGTTGGCCCGTGGCCAGACGAAGCGGAGCAGCAGGGGGATCCCCGAAGACACCCGAACCCGTTGTTGCCGGCGGTCCGGGCTCGGCGCGGGCCCGGCTGCGTCTTGCCGGTGTGGTTCTGCTGGCGCTGCTGGGGGTGTTGTGGGCGGTCCTCGGGCTGCGGCTCTTCGTTGCGCCTCCCGCACTGATGGCGAGTTCCTTCGCTTCCCTCGTTGGGCTGTTCTACCTGATCGACGCGCTGGCCTACGGGCTGGGCGCCCGCTGGGTCGCCGTGCAGAAGCGGTGGGGGCACCTCGCAGCCATCGTGGTGGCTGCCTTCAACGTCGTGCTCGGCTTCACAGCGCAGATGACGTGGCTGGAGTGGGCCGTGCTGGTCGCGAACCTCCTCGCGCTCGTGGTGCTGTTCCTCACCGTGCCCCGCCGCCGCTGACCGTCCGGCAGAGGCCGATTGGCAGCACAATCGCTCCCGGTGACAGGTTCCTGAGCGGTGGCGGTTGGCTCAACGGGGCCTACCGGCAAGGATGGCGGCATGCCGCTTGATGCTTCCAACCCGTTTGCCACCGTCTCGACGTTGCCGTACGAGCTGCCCGATTACTCCCTTGTTCGCGACGAGCACTACCAGCCGGCCATCGAGGCCGGGATGGCAGAACAGCTCGCGCAGCTGGCCGACCTGGCCGCGAATCCGGAGCCGGCGACCGTCGCCAACGTCATCGAGGCGTGGGAGTCGTCGGGGCAGCTCTTCACCAGGGCGCTGAACGCGTTCTACACGAAGCAACCGGCCGACACGAACCCCGTGCTGGACGCTGCCGACGAGGCGATCGCCCCGCAACTGGCAGCCCACGGCGACGCGATCTACCTCGACCGTCACCTGTACGACCGGCTGGCGGCGCTCGCCGTCCGCGTGGAGACCGGTGAGGTGCAGCTCGACCCGGCCTCGGCCTACTGGCTGGAGCGCAGGCTGCTGGACTTCGAGCGATCAGGGGTGAACCTGCCCTCCGATGACCAGGCCCAGCTGCGCACGATGAACCACCGGATCGCAGAGCTGCAGTCGTCGTTCGGACGCGAGGCGCTGGCCGGGATGAACGGCGGTGCCGTTCTGGTTGCAGACGCAGCCGAGCTGGACGGGCTGAGCAAGGCCGAGATCGACGCGGCGCGCGAACGAGCGACCGAGACCGGTCAGGAGGGCTGGCTGATCGAGCTGGAGAACACTTCTGCGCAGCGCCCGCTGGACGTGCTGACGAACCGCGCGCTGCGTCAGCGCATCCATCTGGCCTCGGTGAACCGTGGCCTGGGCGGAGCGCACGACACCAGGGCGATCATCGTCGAGCTGACCCGGCTGCGGGCGGAACGGGCCGCCCTGCTCGGCTTCGCCAACCACGCCGCCTACGTTGCTGCCGACGGTTGCGCCGGCACCGGCAAGGCGGTCTGGGACCTGCTGACCCGGCTCGCGCCGGCAGCGGTCGCGAACGCCCGGGACGAGGCCGTCGACATGGAGGTCGTGTGGCGGCGCTTCGAACCGGAGGCGCCGCTGGCCGCCTGGGACTGGCAGTTCGTCAGCGAGCAGTTGCGTGCCGAGCGCTACGCGCTGGACGCGTCCGTCCTTCGCCCCTATCTGGAGCTGGAGCGGGTGCTGCACGAGGGCGTGTTCGCAGCGGCCAACGGGCTGTACGGCATCACGTTCACCGAACGTCCCGAGCTGGTGAGCTACAACGCAGAGGGACGTGTCTTCGAGGTCGCCGAGGCCGACGGCACCACGATCGGGCTGTTCGTCGCCGACTTCTACACCCGTCCCGGCAAGCAGGGCGGGGCGTGGATGAACAACCTCGTCGACCAGAACCACCTGCTGGGGCAGCTGCCGGTGGTCTCGAACAATTCCAACCTGGTGAAGCCGCCGGCCGGGCAGCCGACGCTGATGACCTGGGACGACGTGATCACGCTGTTCCACGAGTTCGGGCACGCGCTGCACGGGCTGCTGTCCGATACCCGCTACCGCTCGCAGTCGGGCACCGAGACCCCGCGCGACTTCGTCGAGTACCCGTCGCAGGTCAACGAGATGTGGGCGCTGGACGAGGGCATCCTCGGCCGGTACGCCGTGCACCACGAGACCGGGGAGCCGATGCCGGCCGAGTGGGTGGCGACGCTGCGCGGCTCGACGCTGTTCCAGCAGGGCTTCAAGACCACCGAGTACCTGGCCGCTGCGCTGCTCGACCAGGTGTGGCACGCGACGCCGCTGGATGAGCTGCCCACCGAGGCAGGGCAGGTGGAGGCGTTCGAGAAGGCCGCGCTGGCCAAGGTCGGTCTGGACTTCGACCTGGTGCCCCCGAGGTACCGCTCGGCGTACTTCCGCCACGTCTTCGAGGGCGGCTACGACGCCGGCTACTACTCCTACATCTGGTCGGAGGTGCTGGACGCCGACACCGCAGCCTTCATCACGGCCAACGGCGGCCTGACGAGGGAGAACGGCGAGCACTACCGACGCCACCTGCTCGCCAAGGGCGGCTCCGTCGACGCCATGGACTCCTTCCGCGACTACCGCGGACAGGACCCCGACCTCCGTCACCTCCTCACCCGCCGAGGCCTGAAGGTCTAGCCGGGCCAACGACGCGGGCGCGGTCTAGTAGCCTCACTCGTCGTGCATGACTCGCAGCCGCCCCACAGCAGGCCGGCCACGGACGGGCCGGCGCGATCCGCGTGGAAGACGGCGTCGCTGGCTGCGCTGCTGGTGGGCGTTGCCGCCGTCCTCGGCTGGATGCGACTGCCGGCATCTGCCCGCGGGGTGTTCTGGGCCGAGGATGGCAAGGTCTTCGTGCAGGCCGCGCTCCAGGGCGAGACTTTCGGCGCGACCCTCCTCCTGGAGCCCTATGGCGGCTACCTGCACCTCGTGCCACGCGTGTTGGCCGCAATGGTGGTGAGCTGGTCGCCCCTTGCCACCTACCCGCAGGTCACCACGGCGTTGTCGGTGGTGGTCGTCGGGCTGATCGCTGCGGCGGTCTTCCACCTCTCGGCTCACCTGGCCATCGGGCTGGTGGGGAGGCTCGGCCTCTACGCGATCACCTTCCTTTCCCCGGCAGGAGCGGTGGAGACTCTTGGCAACCTCGCGAACCTCCACTGGTACTTCCTGTGGCTGGCGCCCTGGCTCTTCCTTGCCCGGCCGAGGACCCGAGGCGCCGCGATCGTCTGGGGTCTGGTCGCGCTGGTGGCAGTGCTGACGGAGGTCCAGGCCATCATCTTCATCCCACTCGTCCTGTGGCGGTTCCGGGGCAGCGGCCGGGGATGGATAGCACTCGGTGCGGTCGCGGGCGCCCTGGCGCAGGTAACCGGCACCCTGCTGTACCCGCGCGGAATGACACTGCCGGACGTGACCCCCACCTTCGCGGCACTCGTCGGCCAGGGCTTCGTCATCCATGTCGGTGGTGCGGCCTGGACGGCCACCTCGCCGGCGCTGCCACTCGCGGCCACCTGGGGTTGGCCGGCGACGACGCTGCTCCTCCTCGGGCCCTTCCTCGCGCTCGCGGGGTGGCTGCTGTGGAAGGGACGGCTGGGAGGTCTCGCCCTCCTGCTCGTGGCCAGCGCATGCCTGCTGTGGATTGCGGCGAGCGTGGTCAACAACCTCCCGCTAATCATCGCGAGGCAGGTGGCGGTCCCCACCGGCCAGGCACCTCCCGGCGTTCTGGTCCTGCGGCACGCGGTCGTTCCGGCGATGTTGCTCGCTGCAGTGGCGGTGGTGGCCGCCGACGAGTTGGTGCGGCGCGGAGGCGCGAGGGCGATCTCTGCGGGCACGGTCATCCTTGTTGCCCTCGGCGTGTCCACGGTGATGTCGTTCAGTGGTCTCGCCGCTGCGCAGCGTCGCCACTCCGATGCAAGCTGGGCGGACCAGCTCGCCAGCGGCCCGGCGGTGTGCTCGGCCCCCGGATCAGTCTCGCTGCCTGTCGTGATCGCACCGAAAGGGTGGCAGATGCTCGTGCCCTGCGAGCGGGTCGGGCAGGGCTGAGCAGGCGGCGCTATGCAACCGCTCGAAGTCCGGCCGTCGATGGTGGGAATTGGGGACGGTTCCTTTGCCGTTCACACCCGACTCGCCGGCACCGACCCTGACCGAAAACGGGGACGGTTCCATTTCCGTTCATGTTGACGCTGGACGGGGCTCAGGTGCGGGTAGGTCAGCCGTCGCCCCAGACGGTGGCATCGGATCGTTGAGCTGCAGCCGTCGCGCACCCGACGGGCTCAGTCCGGTGACCGTCGCGATCTGCTCGTAGGGAACTGAACGCGTCCTCAACTCGCAGATGACCAGGCGCTGCGTGCTGCGGCCGAGCCGCGCGAAAGCCTCCGGCGACTCTGCGCCGCACGCCTCCCGCAGCAGGGCAGCCACCTTTTCAACGGTGTGTCGCCGTGGGCGTCCGGCCTTGGCGGTCCCACCTCCCAGCAGTGTTAGCGGTACGGGCGCAATTTCGGTCAGCGTGTATTCGGGCAGCAGTTTCGACAGCTCGCCCTGGTCGAGCAGGCCCGTCTCCTCCCCCAGCAATCGTCGACTGCTCCAGCGGTACTTGTCGGCGCGTGTGGTCAGGCCTGCCTCAACGGGGTTGTTCCACACGTATCGAAGGAGCGTCACGAAGTACCCGTCGTCCTCCACCGGGACGCTCGCGAACCGGTCCTGGAACAGGTGCCCGACGCGGCCGTACTTGCGATTGAACCATCCCGCGTATCGGACGCCGAGGCGCTTGACGACACTGCCGATCGGCTCGTCAGTGGTGCGCAGTACCAGATGCGCATGGTTCGTCATGAGGCAGTAGGCCAACACGAGGCAGCCGGACGCCTCCTTGGCCTCAGCCAGCGATTGGAGGAAGCGTTCGTAGTCGGCGTCCTCGAGGAAGATCGCGTCCCGGTTCACCCCGCGAAGCATGACGTGGTAGATCCCCGAGCCCGCGAGTTGCCTGGCGTGGCGGGCCACCTGCCCTCCCTTCGTCGATGGGTGAAGCAGCGAGCGTAGGCACAGGGTGGAGTCATTGGCGATGGGCGATCGACGGCCTGTGGATAACCCGCCGACTAACCCAAGTCTGTGGACAATCGGGCGCACCGGCCCGTCCGTAGTGAACGGAAATGGAACCGTCCCCGTTCTTGGTCAGGGTGGGTGCCGGCGAGCCGGGTCTGAACGGAATTGGAACCGTCCCCGTTTCCCGCCAGCGCCGTTGTCCGCCGACGCGGTCAGGTGCGGGCGGCGATCAGGGCCTTCAGGGCGTTGGCGTCGTTGGGGAGGGCGATCACGTGGCGGGGGAGGTCCTCGATGCCGTCGAAGGCTGCGGGACGGTCCGGCTCGATCCCGATGGCCTCGACGATCGTTGCCGAGAACTTCACCGGGAGTGCGGTTTCCGTGACGATCATCGGGACGCCGGGACGGACGAAGTCGCGCGCGACCTTGATGCCGTCAGCGGTGTGGGGATCGACGATGATGCCGTCACGGCGGTAGACGTCGGCGATGTGGGCGAGCCGGTCGGCGTGGGTGGACGCGGCGGAGACGAATCCGAACCGCTCGGCCAGCCCGGCGAACTCGGGGGTCTCCGAAAGGTCGAAGTAGCCGTCGCGCGGCAGCTGGACGGCGAACAGCTCGCGCACCCGCGCCGCGTCGCGTCCCAGCAGGTCGAAGACGAACCGCTCGAAGTTGCTGGCCTTCGAGATGTCCATGGACGGCGAGGACGTGGCGTGGGTCTCCGCGCTCGAGCGCACCCGGTAGACGCCGGTGCGGAAGAACTCGTCCAGCACGTTGTTCTCATTGGTCGCCAGCACGAGGGTCTCGATCGGCAGCCCCATCATCCGGGCGACGTGGCCGGCGCAGATGTTGCCGAAGTTGCCGGTCGGCACGCAGAACGAGACCACCTCGTCATCGGCGGAGGTGACCCGCAGCCAGGACGCGACGTAGTACACGACCTGCGCAACCAGCCGTGCCCAGTTGATCGAGTTCACCGCTCCGAGCGAGTGCTCCTGCTTGAACGGCAGGTCGCCGGCAACGGCCTTCACCAGGTCCTGGCAGTCGTCGAAGACCCCGTCGACGGCGATGTTCACGATCGCAGGGTCGTCGAGGCTGAACATCTGGGCCTGCTGGAACGGCGTCATCCGTCCGGCCGGCGTCAGCATGAACACCCGGACGCGCGGCAGTCCGAGCATCGCGTACTCCGCTGCCGACCCGGTGTCGCCGCTGGTGGCCCCGAGGATGTTCAGCTCCGAGCCGCGGCGTTCCAGCTCGTACTCGAACAGCTGGCCGAGCAGTTGCATGGCCATGTCCTTGAACGCGGCTGTCGGGCCGCCGGACAGGTGTGCCAGCCACAGGCCGCCCTCGATCTCGGTGACCGGCACGACGTCGGTAGAGCTGAAAGCGCCCGAGCTGTAGGCCCGCTCGCAGATGCCGCGCAGGTCGTCCTCGGGTATGTCGTCGATGAACAGGCTGAGCACGGCGAAGGCCAGCCCCGCATACCCCTCCGACTCCAGCACTGAGCGCCACCGCGCGAGGTCACCGGCATCCACCCGCGGGTAGGACGCGGGCAGGAAGAGCCCCCCATCGGGCGCAAGTCCCTCCAGCAGGATGTCGCAGAAGCCGAGCCCTGGCAGGCCGGGCTCACCGCGGGTGGACAGGTAGCGCACGGCACGAACCTTACGTGAAACGTCATCGCGTCGGTCCTGTGACCGTCCCGGCACGGACAAGGCTTGACCTCCACCTCAGACACGGTCTGCGACACTCCGGCCCGGGTTGCATGACCGAAGCCGGACTTGGATCATTGCAGGGTGCTCGATCCTGCCGCGCGTCCGTTCAACCAGCCGGCCGGTAACGAGCTGACCAGGCAGGCAACCGAAATCCTGACCCAGGCACAGAACCTGGCTGATCAGCTCCGCACCGAGGCCCAGGCTGAGGCCGATGCGTTGCGCGCCGAAACGGCGCGGAACCGCGAGCTCAACGACCAGTTGGCACGCGAGGTCGCCGAGCGCCAGGCCACCATCGACGCGGCCGTCGCCGCGGCAACGGCCCGGCTCGACGAGGCCCGCCAGGACGCGATGACGCTCCTCGGGGACGCCACCGAGCAGGCCAACCTGATCACCCAGACAGCCGAATCGACCGCTGCGGAGGTCGTCGCCACCGCCCGTGCGGACGCGGAAGCGATCCTGCACGACGGACGGGTGAAGGCTGCCACCCTCCTGAACACGGCCAAGCGCACCGATGACGACGTACGCCAGCGCCTCGACGCGCGCGTCGCAGCAGTGGACGCGGAACTGTCCGACCGGCGTTCTGCCATCGAGTCCGAGGAAGCGCGTCGCCGCGAGATGCTCGACGCCGAGCTGGCCGGCCTGCGGGGCCACATCACAGACGAGCTGGCCCGGCTGCAGTCCGAGCAGGAGGCCGAGCACGCCCGGCTGGCTGCAGAGCTGGCCGCCAACCGCGAGAAGTTCGACACCGAGTCGGAACGGGCAAGGGCCGAGGCTCAGGCCGAACGCGAAGCCCTCGAGGCCGATGCGCGCGCCCGTGCAGACGAGCAGCTCGCAGCAGCAGCAGCCCACGTCGCCTGGACCGAGCAGGCGATGGCAGAGCTCCGCTCCAGCGCCGAGGCAGAAGCCGAAGCGATCACCCGGCAGAAGCACAACGAACTGGCCGAGCACGCCCGCGGCGTCCGCGAGCAGGCGCAGCTCGCGACCACCACCATCGCCCACCGCAACCAGGCCCTGCTCTCGGAGTCGACCGCTGCCGCCGAGGACCTGCAGGCCCGCGCGAAGGCCGTCCTCGAAGCTGCCGAACGGGACGCTGCCAACACCAGCCAGCAGGCCCGGGAAGAAGCCGACCGGCTGCTCGCCCACGCCCGCAGTGAGGCCCAGGCGCAGGTCGAACGCGCAGAGCGCCGCCTCGCCGAGGCGGAGGCCGGCGCCAGGATGATCCGCGAGCGCACCGCCGCTGACCTGGAGAAACTGCAGCGCGACACGTACGAGAAGTCGCGCGCATCGCGTGAGGAGGCCGTCGCCCTCCTCACCCAGGCCCGCGAGGACGCCGACACCGCCCGCGCAGAGGCACGCGCCCTGATGGACCGTGCCCGCGCGGAAGTAGCCACCCTTGCCCGACGCCGCGATGACATCAACGCCCAGCTCGGGCACCTTTCCGGGGTGATCGAGGCGCTGGCCGTCTCCGAGCGCCCCGCACCCTTTACCACTCAGGAAACGGAAGAGGAATCATGACCCAGCAGAACGCCGCTTTTCGGACGGTGATGCGCGGCTACGAGCCCGGCGAGGTCGACCGTGCGATCGCAGAGCTGCGCAAGGCACTCGACCAGTCCCGCGCCGAAGGCGGCGACAACTCGGTCGCCCTGACCAAGCTGCGCTCGCAGGTCGCCCAGCTCGAAGAGCAGGCGAACGCGTACCGGCTGCGGCTGGCAACCCTCGAGCAGGAGCAGAAGGACTTCACGGCCGTCCCGAGCTACGCCGACCTCGGTGCCCGCATCGGCAAGATGCTGAAGCTCGCAGAGGACGAGGCCAAGGAGCTGGTGGCGAAGGCCCAGGCCGAGGCCGAGAAGCTGGTCACGGAGGCGCAGGCAGCAGCCGACGCCACCCGCACCGCAGCCGACCGCTACTCCGCAGACATCACCAGCAAGACCGATGCCGAGTCGACCCACATCCTCGAGGCGGCCAAGCGCCAGTCCGACGAGATCCTCGACTACGCCGACCGTGAGGCCATGGCCCGCCGCGAGGAGGCAGAAGCGGTCTACGAGCACCAGCGCGCCCGCGCGGCAGCCGCAGCAGCCGACTTCGAGAAGACGCTCGCCGAGCGCAGGGACAGGGCGGCGGAGGAGTTCGCAGCCCAGATGCAGGTCAACGAGCAGGCCATCGTCCGCGCGCAGGAGCGTCAGGCAGCCCTCGACGCCGAGGCCGACCGCACGCTCGCCGAGGCGAAGACCCAGGCCGACCTGCACCTCAAGGGCGCACGCGAGGAGGCCGGCCACCACGTCGACTCCGCCCGTCTCACCGCCGAGAAGATCCGGCGCGAGTCCGAGCGCGAGCTGCAGGCAGCAACGGCACGCCGGGACGCGATCACGGCACAGCTCACCAACGTCCGCCAGATGCTGGCAACGCTGGGAGGCGTGTCGATCGTCAACCCGCTCGCCGACCCGGAGGACGTCCCGGTGAAGCAGGAAGTCGAGCCCGTACCCTTCGCAGCCCTGGAGGACGCTGAGCCGGAGGCAGAAGAGGTCGAGGAGACCGCGACGGACGAGGCCGAAGCCACCGACGAGGTCGACATCGTGGGCGACACCGAGGATGCCGAGCCGACGGTCGTCGTCGAGGTTGAGGAGAGCAACGCGTGAAGTTCCGCTACCTCGGTAACTCCGGGCTGAAGGTCTCCGAGATCTGCTACGGCAACTGGCTGACCCACGGGTCGCAGGTGGAGAACGAGATCGCAACGAAGTGCGTGCGTGCCGCGCTCGACGAGGGCATCACCAGCTTCGACACGGCGGACGTGTACGCCAACACGGTCGCGGAGAAGGTGCTCGGCGACGCCCTGAAGGGTGAGCGCCGCGAGTCGCTGGAGATCTTCACCAAGGTGTTCTGGCCCACCGGTCCGGGCGGACCCAACGACTCCGGCCTGTCGCGCAAGCACATCATGGAGTCGATCAACGGCTCCCTGAAGCGCCTCAAGACCGACTATGTCGACCTGTACCAGGCCCACCGCTACGACCACGAGACGCCGCTGGAAGAGACGATGCAGGCCTTCGCCGACATCGTCCGCCAGGGCAAGGCGCTCTACATCGGGGTCAGCGAGTGGGACGCTGCGCAGATCCGCGCAGGCCACGCGCTGGCGCAGGACCTCGGCTTCCAGCTCGTCTCGAACCAGCCGCAGTACTCGATGCTGTACCGCGTCATCGAGGAATGGGTGGTGCCGACAGCCACCGAGCTGGGCGTGTCCCAGATCTGCTGGTCACCGGTCGCGCAGGGCGTGCTCACCGGCAAGTACCTGCCCGGCGAGCCGGCACCGAAGAGCTCCCGCGCCACCGACGACAAGGGTGGCTCCCGCATGATCCAGCGGCTGATGGGCGAGGAGGTGCTCGTCGCCGTGCAGCGGCTGCGCCCGATCGCAGAAGAGCTGGAGCTCACCATGGCCCAGCTCGCCGTTGCCTGGGTGCTGCAGAACCCCAACGTCGCCTGCGCGATCATCGGGGCGTCCAAGCCCCGCCAGATCAAGGAGAACGTTGCGGCGTCCGGCGTGGTGCTGAGCCCCGAGGTGCTCAGCCGGATCGACGACGCGCTCGGTGACGTCGTGGTGCGCAACCCGATGCTGACGGCGGAGAACAGCCCCAAGGGCCGACCCTGAGCGCGTTCATCGACGCGGTCGCTGCGCGTCCGGAACTGGAGCTGCACGGCCTGGTCGTGCAACGCGACGGCAGCACGGTGCTCGAGCAGTACTGGGCGCCGTACGTTGCGGAAGACCGTGCGCTGGTCTACTCGGCCAGCAAGACGTTCACGGCCTCCGCGATCGCCCTGGCCGTGGGGGAGGGCCTGCTGGCGCTGGACGACCGGATCGTCGACCTGCTCCCTGAGGCGTGGGCCACGGTGGCCGATCCCAGCGCGTCGGTCGCGCAGCTGACCGTCCACCACGTGCTGTCCATGTCCACCGGCCACGACACCGATGTGCTGGAACGGTTCGATCACGCCACGCCGCAGGACTGGGCGCGGACCTTCCTCTCCACCCCGCCACAGGCCCCCGTCGGCTCGCGGCACGTGTACAACAACGGCGCGTCCTGGCTGCTCGGCGAAGTCATCCGCACGCGCACCGGCGAGGACCTGCTCGACTACCTGCGCCCGCGCCTGCTGGCGCCTCTCGGCATCGACGCGACCTGGGACCGCGATGCCCTCGGGCGCTGCCTCGGCTGGTCGGGTATCCACGTGCGGACCCGCGACCTGGCAACGATGGGCGAGCTGTACCGCTGCGACGGTCTCTGGCAGGGGCTGCGGCTGCTGCCCGAGGGCTGGGTGGCGCGCGCGACCACGGCGCACATACCCACCGACGAGCCCAACGCCGACTGGCTGTTCGGCTACGGCTACCAGCTGTGGCTGGGACGCGAGGGCTACCGGCTGGACGGCGCGTTCGGCCAGTTCTCGCTCGTGCTGCCCGAGCGCGGCCTCGTCGTGGCGATCACCTCTGCCCAGTCCTGCACCCAGCTGCTCCTCGACCTCGTCTGGGACGTCCTCCTGCCCGAGCTCGCCACCGAAACGGTCCCTGAGGAGGCTCGTGAGCTTGCGAGCGAGCCGTCACGAAGGGCCGCCTCCGCCACCCAACTACCCGTCCCTGCCGACACCGGCCTCGGAACGAGCTGGACGACCTCCGGTCCGGCCCAGATGGACGCAACCCTGGTGACCTCCCCCGACGAGCAGGCCAACCTGCCCGACCTCTTCGACGCCCGCGCCCAGCGTGACGACCAGGGCTTCACGATCGGCTTCACCACCAACGGCCACGCCGTCGAACTGACCGCCGGCAGTGGCGCCTGGGTCCGTCAGCACGTGCCCCTCGGTGACGCGACCGTCCCCGTGGCCGCAGCAGCCGGCAGCAACGCGGACGGTGCCCTCGACGTCCGCATGGCCTTCACCGACAGCCCGCACACGCTGCACCTGCGCATCGCCGGCGACACGGCCACCATGGCGTGGGGGACGACCCCGCTACAGGGCGGCGACCTCGCCGGCCTCGTCGCTCGCTGACCCCACCACGGTGAGGGTCGGCGCCGCCGCGGCCACCTCCGCAGGGGCAGGCTCGGAGGCCAGCGCGTACTCGGCTGCCTCGATGGCCCCGTACCCCCTGTGCTGGCAACCAACGGTGCGTCCATACGTTTCTTCACGCCCGGCGGTGGCAGGGCTGACACCTGCTCGCCACCCGGGCAGCGGCTTATGGTGAGCCATGGGCCAGCCGAACGTCGAAGTTCTCCCGGATACGGATTTCCAGCGGGTGCTGTGCGTCGTCGCGCACCCTGACGACGTCGAGTACGGCACGTCGGCGGCGATCGCGAAATGGACGGCCGCTGGCGTCGAGGTGGCCTACCTGCTGCTGACCGCCGGGGAGGCCGGCATGCAGCGTCCGCCGGAGGAGACTCGTGCGCTGCGGGCCGGTGAGCAACGCGCAGCCTGCGACGCGGTCGGCGTGAAGGACCTGACCATGCTCGACCACCCGGACGGGATGCTGGTCTACTCCCTGGAGTTGCGCCGCGACATCGCCCGGAAGATCCGCCAGTTCAGGCCGGACGTCGTCATCAGCGGCTCCTGGGACGTGGAGTTCGTCGCGGGGCTGAACCAGGCCGACCACAGGGCGGCGGGCCTCGCCTGCATCGACGCGGTGCGCGACGCCGACAACACCTGGGTGTTTCCCGAGCTGGCGGCGACCGAGGACCTGCCGAAGTGGGGCACAACGTGGTTGCTGGTCTCCGGCGACAGCCGTCCCACCCACGGCGTCGACATCTCGGGAGAGCCGCTGGAGCGGGGCATCGCCTCGCTGGAGGCGCACTCCGCCTACCTCGGCGACATCCCCGGGCACCCGGCCCCGCGTGACCTGATCAACGGCTTCACGTCACAGTCCGGCAAGGCGCTCGGCGTACCCAACGCCGTCCTGTTCCGGGTCTACAAGCTCGCGTAGCGCTGGACGAAGTTTGAGAGCACCAGGTGCTGCTGGCCGGTGAC
>JAOATP010000097.1 GCA_030158185.1 Propionicimonas sp. | reverse complement strand
AACCCGCTTTCCAAGCGAGCGCCATAGGCCTCTAGGCGAATCCTCCGTCGGACACAATACCGGCAGCGGGCCGTCCAACTCCAACCGGGCGTTTGTGCTTGCCAAAGGCCGGTCCTGCCAGCACCCACAGCCCATCGGCGCTAGCTGCGGTAGTTGATGACCCGGCCGTCGGCGCCTGTGTAGGTGATCGAGGTGATCAGATCGCTCGACTTCGTGGTGGCGTGCGCCAGGATCACCACCCAGCCGTCGGAGAGGGTCGCTGAACCCCACTCCGCATTGGGCGCGGGCATCACGAGCCCGATGTCGTGGGACCCGGGGGGCAGCACCCCCAACTGGGTCCACGTCGTCTCACCCCCGTCCGGCGTATGGCCGAAGCTTCCGTGTACCAGGTCGTCGGCCTTTTGGTCCCGGAGGTCGAAGCTGTAGCCGCCACCCCCTTCCTTGGGAACAACTCCCAGGATGTCGAGCGCAGCATCCCGGTAGACCCAGTAGGTCTCACCGGCGAGGGTGATCTCGGCGCTCGGCACGACGTTGCCAAGGCTGTCCTGCGCGACACCATCGGCACCCCGCCACAGGAACCCGCGGACGGTGTCAGCCCCGCCTGCCTTGATGTAGCCAGTCAGGTAGGCGGTGGCGTTGATGCCCGTCAGCGGTTGATGATCGGTGACCGCCCCCTTGCTCGCGTCGCCCAGCGACTGATACCAGGTCGGGCGCCCGGGCACGATGGCCAGGACGAGGTGCTTGTCGAGGGCGACCGACCAGGCGGTGCCCGCGGTCATTGTGAAGTTCCTGAGCAGGAGCGTTTGGTCGTCCTTGCCGGTGGGCTTCAGGAGTCCAACCTGAAGGTCCACCGTGTCGCCGACCGGCTTCACCGACACCGTGATCGAATCGTAGGTGGGCACCTGACCGTTGAGCTCTCCGCCGAGGTCGAAGGTCGCCGACATCGGGTCGGTCGGTACGTAGGGCGAGCTGGATACGGACGGAATGCTCGGCATGGCGGGGACGGTGCCCAGCGGGTCAGGGTGCCCACCGAGGACGGGTCCGGTCCGGAGGAAGCCCCAGCCCATCAGTCCCAGCACGGCAGCGAAGGCCGCCATTGCGGCCGTCCGCGCGATGCGCCGGGAACTGCGGGCGCGCTGGCCGGCGAGCAGCGCCTCGTCGGTGTCGATCCGGTCCTCCACCTGTGCAACTGCGGCCTTCAGATCGGTCCGGAGACGCTCTTCGAGGTCGTTCATGACTCTCCTCCACCGGTTGCCGGGGCGTACTGGGTGCGCAGGGTGGCCAACCCGCGGGATGCCGCGGACTTCACCGCACCGACGCTGATGCCGAGGTGGTCGGCCACGTCCGCCTCGCTGAGGTCGTTGTAGTAGCGCAGCACGATCACCCGGCGCTGCTGCGGGGGAAGTGTGGCGAGCATTCGCGCCACTTCATCGCGATCGTCGACGACCTGCTCTGCGCGGCTGGGTTCCGCGCGGTCCAGGTCCTGCGACGGTGTGGCCGGACGGCGCCGCCATCGGTCGATGTTGAGGTTCACCAGCACGCGCCGCGCATACGCGGCCGCCTCACCGTGCCGCACCCGGCGCCACGCCAGATAGGTCTTCACCAGCGCTTCCTGGACGAGTTCTGCCGCCAGGTCGGCGTCCCCGGTGAGCAGCCAGGCCGTCCGCGTGAGGGAGCCGGACGCCGCGCGCACGAACGCCGTGTACTCCGCGTCCTGCCTGGGGGTGGGTGGTCCGAACATGGGCCCTCTCTCGTCAGCCTTCACCCTGTACTACGCAGCCGGCCCCTCGAAGGTTGCCCGGCCGGCGGATCGATCGCCGTCGTTGGCACACCGCGTCACCGGACGACGGTCACCTCGTTGCCCGACGCGTCCAGGTACCTCACCCGGCTGATCAGTATCGGGCTCTCGTCACGGCTGCGCCCGTAGGCGAGGAAGGCGATCCGCCCGTTCAGGGCACGATGCCGAACCTGGTCACGTCGAAGACGATGGGTCCGCCGCCGCCGCCGTCGCGGTCGGCACCGATGGCGTCCGGGCGGGCGCCGGCACCCCGGCGATCGTCCGGTTGGCGATCACACCGTAGGACAGCAGTCCGACGGTGAGCACGACGGCGACGCCGCTGGCCGCCCGTCGCACGATGCGACACCGACGCAGGTGATGTCCGGACGCCAGCAGGGCGCCCGCGTCGATACCGAGGTCGAGCGGGACGGTCTGCGGCAGTTGCTGCACGTCCGCGCGGAACCGCTCTTCGAGGTCGATCATCACTCTTCTCCTCCGGTCGAGGGGACGCACAGGCTGCGCAGGCTGGCCAGACCGCGCGAGGCGGCGGACCTGGCCGCGCCGAGGCTGATGCCGAGGAGCGCGGCAACCTCGACCTCGGGCAGGTCGTTGAAGTAGCGCAGCACGAGCACCCCCCGCTGCTGACCCGGAAGCCCGGCGAGCAGGCTCACCAGCTCGTCGCGGTCGTCCACGACGAGTTCGGCGTTCCTGCGGTCGGCACGATCCACGTGCTCGGCGGGTACCGGCGTCCGGCGCCGCCACTGGTCGATGTTCAGGTTCACCAGGACTCGGCGCGCGGAGGCGATCGCGTCGCCGTGGCGCACCTTCCGCCATGCCAGGTACGTGCGCAGGAGGGCCTCCTGCACCAGGTCGGCGGCCGAGTCACGGTCACCGGTGAGCAGCAAGGCCGTCCAGGACAGGGACGTCGAGGCCGCGTTCACGAACTCCGCAAACTCGGCATCCCTTGTGGGGGTGGGCAGCCCGATCATCGACACCTTCCGTTCGGGGTCTCACCGACAAAGACGAGCCGGGGACCGAAATAGTTGCTCGCGGGGGTGTACGAACCTGCGCGGGGGCCTCGGCAAGCCAGATCGCAGGCCGTTTCGCGTCCGCGGATTGCGACGCGCCGGGGCAAGCGGGTTGTCCACAGTTTGCGGACGCGATTGGTGTCATGTCCCGAACCGCAGACCCTCGAAGCGTTCGGCTCGCGCACCACCGCGGAACCCCGGTAGAGTTGTGGACGGTTCCCCGCGCGGCGGTACCTCGCCCAACTCCCCCAGGGTCGGAAGACAGCAAGGGTAAGTGAGCTCTATCGGGTGCGCGGGGGCCATTTGCATTTCCTCCCCCGGCGGGCCCGATGTCACCGCCTACCCGTAAGGTTCAACCGTGGACTCCAGCGATGACGAACTGTTCGAGGAAGAGCCTCTCGAGCTCTTCGATCAGGACGGTCCCGAGCTCTTCGATCAGGACGGTCCCGACCTCTTCGGAGCAGCACCCGACGTGGAGGAGCCACCCGCAGAACCCGCCGTCGAGGTAGGTCCGCACCGGCGTTCGCAGGAAGAAGTCACCGCTTCCCTCATGGAGGTGGTGGACGCGCTGCGCCAGCCGTCCGAGGCCGTCTCCCGGCCCGACACCCCTCTTGCCCTCTACCGCCGCTACCGTCCGGACACGTTCGCCGACGTGATCGGCCAGGAGCACGTCACCGAACCTCTGCAGCGGGCGCTTGCGAACAACCGGGTGAACCACGCCTACCTGTTCTCCGGTCCGCGCGGCTGCGGCAAGACCACCAGCGCTCGCATCCTCGCGCGCGCACTGAACTGCGCCAACGGCCCCACCCCGGTGCCGTGCGGGGAGTGCCAATCCTGCCGCGACCTGGCGCGCGGCGGCTCCGGAAGCATCGACGTGATCGAGATCGACGCCGCGTCCCACGGCGGCGTGGACGACGCCCGCGACCTGCGCGAGCGGGCCTTCTTCGCGCCGGTGCACAGCCGCTACAAGATCTACATCATCGACGAGGCGCACATGGTGACGCCGCAGGGCTTCAACGCCCTGCTCAAGGTCGTGGAGGAGCCGCCGCCCCACGTGCGGTTCGTCTTCGCAACCACCGAGCCCGACAAGGTGCTTGGCACCATCCGTTCGCGCACCCACCACTACCCGTTCCGGCTCGTGCCACCGAAAACCCTTTCCGCCTACCTGTCCACCCTCTGTGACGCGGAGGGAATCGCCGTCGAGCCGGCCGTGCTGCCGCTCGTCGTCCGCGCAGGCGCCGGCTCCGTGCGTGACTCACTGTCGGTGCTCGACCAGCTGCTCGGCGGCGCGGGGCCGGACGGCGTCAGCTACGCGCAGGCAACCTCGCTGCTCGGCTACACCCCCGACACACTGCTGGACGAGATCGTCGACGCCTTCGCCGCCGGCGATGCCCGCGGCGTGTTCGCAGCCGTCGACAAGGTGATCGAAGTCGGACAGGACCCCCGCCGCTTCGCAGAGGACCTGCTGCGTCGCCTGCGTGACCTGATCATCGTCGCGGCTGTGCCCGAAGCCCTCAGCAGCGGCCTCGTGGACGTGGCCGGCGACCAGGCCGACCGCCTCACCGTGCAGGCCAGCGCGCTCGGCCCGGGCGAACTCACCCGCGCGGCAGAGGTCATCGCCGTGGGGCTCACCGAGATGCGCGGCACCACGGCTCCGCGCCTGCACCTCGAATTGATGTGCGCCCGCGTCCTGCTTCCCGGCGCGGACGTGAACGATCGCGGCCTGCATGCCCGCCTCGATCGCATCGAGCGCCGCATGAGCATGGGTGACGCGCCTGCAGAGACGCCGCCAGCGCCGATCAGGCGGACGGTCGCTGCCACCCCCCAACCG
>JAOATP010000096.1 GCA_030158185.1 Propionicimonas sp. | reverse complement strand
AGCTTCAGAAGGCGTTCAGCGGCAGCCTCGAAGCTCCGGAAGAATCCGAGGCGTCCCGGGCTGCTTGACGCGAGTTCGTCCTGGGAGGCATGCTCCAGGCCGTTCCGGGGTGGGGCCTCTGCTCTGGACGTCCATCTTCACGACGCAGCGGCGGAGTTTGCCCCGCTTGCCCTCCGGCTGCGATGAGCGCGGCGCCGAGCAGACCGCCGCGAACGTCCGCAGCTCGTTGAAACCTAGAAGACCTCACCCGTGTCGGGGTCGATCAAGTCCCCGCCGTCCAGCAGGGTGAACTGGCGAAGGGCCGGACGCGCGTCCTCATCATGCTGGAGCGCCAGCAAGTCCGTCTCGAAGGACGCCAGGCGTCGTCCGGATGCCGCTTCGCCGGTGTGGCGGGTCTGCCGGCCACGGGCCGGCCACGGCTGGTGCTCGTCGTCGCAGGACTGCTTGAGGCGCTGTCGCATCCGGTCGACGAAGCCAGGCAAGACATACCGGTGCCAGTTCTCGAGGATGTCGGAATTCGGCGCATGGCCCGCCCGTCGGCGCTGGTCCGCCACGACGGCAAGCTCGTGGACCAGGTGCGGGTGCAGCGGCCAGCAGTCGGGGATGCACGCCCCTCCCGACGTCTCCCACACGTACTCCGTGTTGATCCACTCCGCCACCCGGTCGAGCCACAGCCAGACCTCCCACCGAAGGCCCCGGTCGAGACAGGTTGTGGGGTCCCACGGACGCGGCAGGTTGGCGGGGTTGCCCAACTTCTTCTTGCGCTCCTCGCTGCCGTTCTGCGCCTCCCACAGATCGTGGTAGGCCTTCTGAACCCGGCTGCCCGGCGCCGGGAACGCCACCAGGAGCGGGCCGGCTTGGATCGCGCGTTCACCAGCCATGGCGTTGCGCTTCCGCGAGGGCGGCCGCGGTGCGCATCTCGACGCCGATGGCACCTTCCCGGCTCGCGGCGAGCTGCTCGCGGAGTGCGCGCTGTTGGGCGAGGAGCCGTTGGCCGTCGCGTCCCTCGATGCAACGGTGCAACCGGGCGATGATTGGTCTGGCGTTCTCGGCGATCACCAGCGCCTGCTTGTCGGGCAACTGGCGGAGCTCCTCAGGACGCAGGATCGGGATTTCCTCGGAGTGGATTGTGCGTCCCCGGCCCCCTCCCATCTGCCACGACGAACGCGGCACCCGGACGCGGCCGACCAGGTCGGAGACCTCCTGGTTGAACGACACGTCCT
>JAOATP010000095.1 GCA_030158185.1 Propionicimonas sp. | reverse complement strand
CGAAGAACTCCATCTCCATCTGCTCGAACTCGCGCGTGCGGAAGATGAAGTTGCCCGGAGTGATCTCGTTGCGGAAGCTCTTGCCCACCTGGCCGATGCCGAACGGCACCTTCATGCGGGCTGTGCCCTCGACGTTCTTGAAGTTGATGAAGATGCCCTGCGCCGTCTCCGGACGCAGGTAGTGCAGGCCGGACTCGTCCTCGATCACGCCGAGGTGGGTCTTCAGCATCATGTTGAAGTCGCGCGGCTCGGTGAACCGGCCCAGCGTGCCGCACTCGGGGCAGTTGATCTCGTCGAGGCCGGACGCCTTGCGTCCCTTCTTGTGCTCGAAGTTCTCCTCGAGCACGTCGGCACGGAACCGCTTGTGGCAGGAGAGGCACTCGGTGAGCGGGTCGGAGAACACGCCGACGTGACCGGAGGCGACCCACACCTGGCGCGGGAGGATGATCGAGGAGTCGAGGCCGACGACGTCGTCGCGTCCCTGGACCACCGAACGCCACCACTGGCGCTTGATGTTCTCCTTGAGCTCGACACCGAAGGGTCCGTAGTCCCAGGCGGCCCTCGTGCCGCCGTAGATCTCCCCACAGGGGTACACGAACCCGCGGCGCTTGGTCAGGCTGATCACATTCTCCAGGCGGGTGGCCACCATGTACTCCTCGTCGTCGCGACATGCTGCCCGGCTGGCAGCCCGCTCAGCCTACCGTTCCACGTGGGCGGTTCTCTCCGACGTCGGACGGCATGGCGTACGCGCTGGGCTCGTCGATCGCCAGCGAGAGCAGGGGCACGAGCACCAGCTTCGCGGGGGTGCCGTTGAACGCCCTGCGATAGCTGCCGACGTCCGCCCAGCGGCTCACGATGGCCCACAACTCCGGGTCGTCGAGGTTCTGGACGAGCTCCGCGCCCTCGCTGCCCCGTGAGGACGCGAACTGTTCCACCACCGCCCCGGCCTGCATCCTGAACCCGGACGGGTCGCCGGGCACCCGGAACCTGCTGATCGCCAACACGGGGCTCATGGTAGCCACCGGCGAGCCGGCGGGCGCCTCAGGCAAGGGTCAGCGCGAGGAGTTCCTCGAGGCCGTCCCGGACCCTTCCTGCGGTCAGGTCCGGACGCGAGGGCAGGACGGCCGGCAGGATGTGCGCCGGGTCGGGAAGGAAGCCGAGGATGTCGCTGGCCTGCCAGTAGCGGAACTCGTCGGGGACGAGCCGTCCTCCGCTGCGCAGGTAGGCCTCGCGGAAGGCGTCCGCGCCGGCAGTGGTGTGCAGCATGGCGAAGTCGGAGCACAGGTGCGCGACGTCGAGGTCGGCCGGACCCCAGGAGGTCTCCGCCCAGTCGACGAGCCCGCTGACGGCGTCGCCCTGCCACAGGATGTTGCCGAGGTGGAAGTCGCGGTGGAGCAGCCCGAACGGCGTCGATGGGGCGCCTGCTGCCCGCAGGTCGATAGCTCGTTGCCAGAGCTCGGGCCGGGTCGTCCAGGCCGGAACCACCGGCTCGGCGGGTCCCCGGTAGGCAAAGACGGGTGGACGCCGGTCGTCGGCAACCGGTTGCCGGTGCACCGACACCGCCAGCGCAGCCAGGGCCTCGATCGCAGCAGGACTCAGTGGATCCAGCCGGGTGGCGCCGGGCAGCCAGGTCACGAGGTTCGCCGGGCCCCCGGCGAGCGTGCCGTCGACATCGGCTGCGACCAGCCGCGGCACCGGGAGCCCGGAACCTGCCAGCAGCTCGCACGCCAGCGTTTCGCGCCGCACGTGCTCGCGTCCGGTGTCACCCCAGTCGACCGGGTCGCACCACCGGACCACGACCCGTTCGCCGTCGGCCAGCGTGACCAGCCACTTCGTACGGGTCAGGCCACCGCCGATCGGGCCGATCTCACGAACGGGTTGCGACAGGTTATGGCGGGCCCACGCCCACGCGCGTTCGGGCAGCGCGGCACCTAGAACCACTGCAAGCCCTCGCCGGCGGCGTCCTCGCGCGGGTCGATCGGCTCGTCGCACGTGGGGCACCACGGGCGGGTCACGACCGGCGTCCCGCAGCGGCGGTGCACCGGCGCCCCCGCGGCACCTTCACGGGCACCGCCCCATTCGGCCAGGGTCGCGATGGCCGCCGCGAGCCGGTGACCCGGCGCGGTCAGGGAGTAGCGCATCCGCACCGGACGGGTCTCGTAGGGCGTTGCGGTGAGCAGGCCGACCCGCTGCAGGGTGCGCAGTCGGGCGGTGAGGATCGTCGGGGCGATGCCGTTGACCTCACCGGCGAGCTCTCCGAAGGTGCGATCGCCGTCCAGCAGGACGCCGACGAGCCGGAGGCTCCAGCGGTCGCCGACAAGGCGAGCGGCTACGTCGAGACCGTCCAGATTGCCGATCGACGGGCTATTGCCAGAGACCATGGCGGGAGCATATCGTCACTAGCGATTCGATAGTAACTAGGAGGAGATGGCGAAATGACAGTCATCGAAGAACTGACCGACCTCGTCCGCACAGCGAACGACGCCGCATCCGCAGCGGTGGTCACCATCGGCACCCGGGGCCGCGGGAGCGGCTTCGTCGTCGCAGCGGGCAAGGTGCTCACCAACGCCCACAACCTGCGCGACCGCACCACCCAGGTGGGCTTCGCCGACGGACGCGCACTGCAGGCAACCGTCACCGGCAGCGACCTCGACGGCGACCTGGTCGTGCTGGACGTGGACACCGCCGACATCACGCCGCTCACCTGGGCTGCCGAGGCGCCGACCACGGGCGACGTGGTCGTCACGGTGACCGCCGGACGGCATCGCCGGCGCGTGACCTGGGGACAGGTGACCGCGACGGAGGCCGGCTTCGTGGGCCCCCGTGGCCGGCCGATCACGGGCGCGCTCGAGCACTCCGCCCCGTGCGCGCCCGGCTCGTCAGGGGCACCCGTGCTCGACCGCGAGGGCCACGTCGTCGGCATCAACACCCACCGCCTCGAGTACGGCTTCTACCTTGCCCGGTCGGTGGATGCCGCGCTGCGCGACGTCGTGGACGGGATGGCGGGCGGACGCACGTTCGAGCCTGCGCACCTCGGGGTCGCAGTGGCCCCGCCCAATGTCGCCGCGCGGCTGCGCTCGGCCGTCGGCCTCACCGGACGCGACGGCCTTCTCGTGCGGGAGGTGGCCGACGGCAGCCCGGCTGCGAACGCGGGCATCAGCAGGGGCGACCTCCTGGTGCGCGCGGGTGACCGCGACCTGCGGACGACCGACGACCTGTTCGCAGTGCTCGGCAGCGTCAGCACCGGCGACCAGCTCGTGCTCGGCGTCGTCCGCGGCGTCGAGGAGCTGGACGTCACCGTCACGTTCTAGCCGTCAGGACAACGAGGAAGCCCCGGCACCGTGGGTGCCGGGGCTTCCTCGCTGTTGCTACTGCAGGTCGTTCTTGTTGACCAGGCCGGGATCGACGTCGTCGTTGGTGCTTGCCGCAACGTTGCTGACCCCGGTCATCGGGGCAGCAGACCCGGCGCGCATCGGCGTCGCATCGGTCGCGACGTTGCCGTCGCCGCGACGCATGCCGCGCTGGATCATGCCGATGATGCTGGGCTTGCCCTGCATCTTGCTGAGCACGTCGAACGCGACGGCGCCGAGAAGCACCAGGCCCTTGATCACCTGGATCAGGTTCTGGTCGACGCTCATGTTGGCAAGGCCGAGGTTGAGCACGCCCATCACGAGGCCACCGATCATGGACCCGATCACCGTGCCGATGCCGCCGGTCACTGCCGCGCCACCGATGAACACTGCAGCGATGGCGTCCAGCTCGAAGCCGGTGCCGTCCTTCGGGTTCGCTGCGTTCAGGTAGGCGGTGTAGACCATGCCGGCGACGCCGGCCAGCATGCTCATGTTGACCATCACGAGGAAGTCGATGCGCTTGGTGTTCACACCCGTCAGCCGGGCGGCGTTGCGGTTACCGCCGACGGCGTAGATGTGCCGGCCGACCACCGTCTTCTGGGTGATGAAGGTGTAGATGATGATCAGTGCCAGCAGGATCAGGCCGACAACCGGGATGCCCTTGTAGGACGCCAGCAGCAGCATGAACACGATGATGACGGTGCTCAGCAGCACGACCTTGACCACAGAGGTGAACATCGACGGCAGCACCATGGCGTGCTTCTTCAGGCCCGCACGGTTCCGCAGTTCCAGCCAGATCACGAGGGCGACGCCGCCGATCGCGAGGAGCAGGGTGAGGTTGTGGTAGTTCGTCACTGGCCCGATCGCAGGGAGGTAGCCGTTGGCGATGGCCTGGAACTCGTCGGGGACGGGGATCGACTGCGCACCGAGGATCATGAGGTTGAGACCGCGGAACAGGAGCATGCCGGCAAGGGTCACGATGAACGCCGGTATGCCGACGTAGGCCACCCAGAACCCTTGCCACATCCCCACGAGGATGCCGATCAGGATGCCGAGCAGGATCGCCATCCACCAGGTGAAGTTCCATTCCTTCATCGCAAGCGCGACCGTGGCCCCGACGAACGCACACACCGAGCCCACCGACAGGTCGATGTGGCCGGCGATGATCACCATCACCATGCCGATGGCGAGGATCAGGACGTAGCCGTTCTGGACCAGCAGCAGCGTGATGTTCCGGGGCTGGACGAACAGCCCGTTGGTCAGCCAGGTGAACAGGACCATCAGCAGCAGCAGGGCGATCATCATGCCGTACTGGCGCAGGTTGCCGGAGTACTTCAAGCCGCGTCGCTTTACCGCTGCGGCCTCCACAGGTGCAATCACCGTCGGTTCGGCCATGGTCAGTCTGCCTTTCGTTGAGTCATGTAGCGCATGAGGATTTCCTGGTCGGCCTTCTCCCGTGGCACGTCGGCGGTGATGACGCCTGCGCTCAGGGTGTAGATCCGGTCACAGACACCGAGCAACTCGGGCAGTTCCGAGGAGATCATCAGAACCCCCTTGCCCGCGTCTGCCATCTGGTTGATCAGTTCGTAGATCTCGTACTTCGCACCCACGTCGATGCCGCGGGTGGGCTCGTCGAGGATCAGAACGTCGGGGTCGGTGAAGAGCCACTTGCCGAGGACGACCTTCTGCTGGTTGCCACCAGAGAGCTTGTTGACACCCTCCTCGATGGTCGGCGCCTTGATCCGCATGCTCTTGCGGTACCGCTCGGCTGCGACGCTCTCCTGGTTGTCGTCGACGACACCGAACCGCTGGATCTTGCTGAGGCCCGCTGACGTCAAGGACTGCTTGATGGTGTCCAGGAGGTTCAGACCGAGGCTCTTGCGGTCCTCTGTCACGTAGGCCAGGCCGGCGTTGATGGCCTGCTGGACGGTGCGGATGTTCACCTGCTTGCCATGGAGGTAGAGCTCGCCGGAGAGCTTCTGGCCGTAGGTCTGACCGAAGACACTGCGGGCAAACTCGGTGCGGCCGGCGCCCATCAGCCCGGCGAGGCCGACGATCTCCCCGCGGCGGACGTTCAGGCTCGCACCCTTCACGACCAGGCGCTCACCGTCCTCGGGGTGTGCCACCGTCCAGTTGCGGACGTCCATGAGCAGCTCGCCGATGTTCGGGGTGTGCTCGGGGAAGCGGTGCTCCAGGTCACGACCCACCATGCCGCGGATGATCCGGTCCTCGTTGACGCCCTCGTCCTTGATGTCGAGCGTCTCGATGGTCTTGCCGTCGCGGATGATCGTGATCGAGTCGGAGATGGCTTCGATCTCGTTCAGCTTGTGGCTGATCATGATGCAGGTGATGCCCTTGCTCCTGAGCTCCTTGAGGAGGCCGAGCAGGTGCTTGGAGTCACCGTCGTTGAGCGCGGCTGTCGGCTCGTCGAGGATCAGGAGCTTGACGTCCTTGCCCAGCGCCTTGGCGATCTCGACCAACTGCTGCTTGCCGATGCCGATGCTCTTGATCTGGGAGTCCGGATTCTCGTCGAGACCGACGTGGTCGAGCAGCGCCCGCGCGCGGGCGTTGGCTGCCTGCCAGTCGATAACGCCGCCCTTGGCCTGCTCATTGCCGAGGAACATGTTCTCGGTGATGGTCAGTTCGGGGATCAGCGCGAGCTCCTGGTGGATGATCGCGATGCCGGCGGTTTCGCTCTCCGGAATGCTCTTGAACCTGACCTCTTGGCCGTCGAAGAAGATGTCGCCTTCATAGGTTCCGTGCGGGTAGACCCCGGACAGGACCTTCATCAGGGTGGACTTGCCGGCCCCGTTCTCCCCGCAGATGCTGTGGATCTCGCCACGCTTCACTTCGAGGTTCACGTCCGACAGGGCCTTGACCCCGGGAAATTCCTTGGTGATGTTCCGCATCGACAGGATGGTGTCGACCATGCGCTGGTACCCCTTTTGTCTGTTCCTGACTGACAGGACCCCCCGCCCCCGGGGTGGTTGCTGTGGTGAGGGGCGCTGGGCACCCGTCACCACAGCGTGAAGCCGATGAAGACTAGCCCTTCATCTCCGCTTCGGTGTAGTAACCCGCATCGGACAGGACCTGGACGATGTTGGACTTGTCGACAGAGACCGGCTGCAGCAGCAAGGTCGGGACGATCTTGATGCCGTTGTCGTAGGTCTTGGTGTCATTGACGGTGACTTCGCCGCCGCTCAGAACTTCCTGAACCATCGTGGCGGTGGCCTTGGCCAGCTCACGGGTGTCCTTGAAGATCGTCGAGAACTGCTCGCCCGACAGGATCATCTTGACCGACTCGAGCTCGGCATCCTGACCGGTGACGATCGGCATGTCCTTGTCCTTGCCGTAGCCGTTGGCCTTCAGTGCAGCGATGATGCCGCGGGAGATGCCGTCGTACGGTGCGAGAACGCCGTTGACGTCCTTGTCGGAGTACGACTTGGTGAGCAGGTTCTCCATGCGCTTCTTCGCAACGCCGGCGTCCCAACGCAGGGTGGTGACCTTGTTGAACTCGGTCTCACCGGAGACGATCTTGATGGTGCCGTCGTCGATCTTCGGCTGAAGAACGCTCATGGCGCCGTCGAAGAAGAACTTGGCGTTGTTGTCGTCGGCGGAGCCGGCGAACAGTTCGACGTTCCACGGGGACTTGGTCTTCGAAGCGCCGAGGCCGTCGAGGAGCGAGGTGCCCTGCTGCACGCCCACCTTGAAGTTGTCGAAGGTGGTGTAGTAGCTGACCGCGTCGGTCTCGCGCAGCAGACGGTCGTAAGCGATGACCGGGATGTTGGCTTCCTTGGCGTCCTTCAGCGCACCCTTGAGGGCAACGCCGTCGATGGCCGCGATGACCAACAGCTGGTTCTTCTTGGTGACCATGTCGGAGACCTGGGTCACCTGGGTCGGGATGTCGTCGTTGGCGTACTGGAGGTTCACGGTGAAACCGGCCTTCTCAAGGGTCTCCTTGAGGAAGCTGCCGTCCTTGATCCAGCGCTCGGACGTCTTGGTGGGCATGGCCACACCAATCGTGCCCTTGGCGGGGGCGGCGGCGCTGCCCGTGCCCGACGTGGATGCCGAAGGCGCGGCCGTGTTCTGGCCACATGCGGCCAAGGTCAGCCCCATCGCTGCGGCGGCTGCAACTGCAACCAATTTACGCATTGCTGCTCACTTTCTTGATCCCCCGCCCCAAGCGATGAGGATCAATTTGTTGATCTGCCCGTCCGGGAAGCCCCCGGGATCGGACGGTATTCAGTTGTTGTTGTGCCCGGCTGGATCAGGCTCAGAAGCCCATGGCCAGCCGGTGGTACGCGTTGTTCCAACGCAGTTCCTTGAGGAACTGTGAGGTCTTTGTTTCCGCACCGATGAGCGCGAGTTCGACGCCCAGCATCTCGGCGAGGTCGGTGAGGTGCTCGGCCTTCAGCGCCGTCGACATCACCGTGTGGTGGGGTCCGCCGGCGCTCAGCCAGCATTCCGTCGAGGTGGCGAAGTCCGGCTTCGGCGCCCAGACGGCCCGTGCGACGGGCAGGTTGGGCATCTCTGCCAGCGGCGGCACGACGGTGATCTCGTTGGCGACCATGCGGAACCGGTCGCCCAGGTCGCTGAGCCCGAGGGTGACGGCGTCGCCGGGGGCTGCGTCGAACACCATGCGGACGGGGTCCTCGCGGCCGCCGATGCCCAGAGCGTGCACCTCGATGCGCGGGGTGCCGACGGCGATCGTCGGGCACACCTCGAGCATGTGGGCACCGAGGATCAGGTGGTTGCCGGGCTCCAGGTGGTAGGTGTAGTCCTCCATGAACGAGGTGCCGCCGGGCAGGCCGGCAGCCATCGTCTTCAGGGTGCGTCCGAGGACGGCGGTCTTCCAGTCGCCCTCGCCGCCGAAGCCGATGCCCTCGGCCATCAGCCGCTGGACGGCGAGGCCGGGGAGCTGGCGCAGGCCGCCGAGGTCCTCGAAGTTGGTGGTGAAGGCGCCGTAGCCGCCGTCGATGACGAAGCGGCGCAGCGCCACCTCGATACGGGCGCCATAACGCAGCGAGTCGGCCCGGTCGGCGCCGGGGTGCAGCTCTTCTGCCACGTCGTAGAGGTCGAGGTACTCGGTGATCAGGGCGTCGATCTCCGCCTCTGCCACCTGGTCGACCACGGCAACAAGGTCGTTCACACCGTAGGTGTTGACGGAGACACCGAGACGACGCTCGGCCTCGACCTTGTCGCCCTCGGTCACGGCGACGTTGCGCATGTTGTCGCCGAAGCGCACCATCTTCATGGTGCGCAGCTCCGACCAGGCAAGCGCGGCGCGGGACCAGATGCCGACGCGGTTGATGACCACCGGGTCGCTGACGTGGCCGGCGACGGTCTTGCGCGGCACGCCGAGCCGGGTGGCGATGTAGGCGAACTCGCGGTCGCCATGGGCGGCCTGGTTCAGGTTCATGAAGTCCATGTCGATGGACGCCCAGGGCAGGTCCCTGTTCACCTGGGTGTGCAGGTGCAGGAAGGGCTTGCGCAGCGCGTCGAGGCCACCGATCCACATCTTCGCCGGGGAGAAGGTGTGCATCCAGGCGATCACGCCGACGCAGTCGTCGTCGGCGTTCGCCTCGAGCATCAGGCGGCGGATCGCTGCTGCGTCGGTCAGCGTCGGCTTGGCCACGACCTCGGCAGCGATCTCCTTTGCGCCAGCGAGGGCGTTGGAGATCTGGGCGGACTGGTCGCGCACCTGCAGCAGGACGTCGTCGCCGTAGAGGCCCTGACTACCGGTCAGGAACCAGATCTGCTTGCTCATTTCGTGCTTCCTTGTCCATAGACGTTCTGGTAACGGTCGAACAGCCGGTCGATGTCGGCCTGCGGGATCGGCACCGGCTCGCCGAGCTGCCGGGCGAAGTGGACGGTGCGGGCGACGTCCTCGACCATGACGGCCGCCTTGACCGCGTCGCGTGCGTCCTTGCCGATGGTGAACGGGCCGTGGTTGGCCATCAGGACCGCCCGGGAGCGGCTGTTGCGCAGCGTGTCGACGATGCCGCGACCGATCGAGTCATCCCCGATCAGGGCGAACGGCCCCACCGGGATGTCGCCGCCGAACTCGTCGGCGATCATGGTGAGCACGCACGGGATCGGCTCCCTGCGCGCGGCCCAGGCTGTGGCGTAGTCGGAGTGCGTGTGCACGACCCCGCCCACCTCGGGCATGTGCTTGTAGACGTAGGCGTGGGCAGCCGTGTCCGAGGACGGTGCGCGCGAGCCCTCCACCAGGTTGGCGTCGAAGTCGCAGACCACCATCGCCTCGGGCGTGAGGTCGTCGTAGGAGACACCCGAGGGCTTGATGACCAGCAGGTCGGCTCCCGGAACACGGGCTGACACGTTGCCTGCGGTCCACACAACCAGGCCGTTGCGGGGCAGTTCATTGTGCAGCGCAGCAACCTCGGACTTGAGGCTGTCAACCAATGCGCGGAGTTCGGCTGTTACGACGGTCACTGCTCGACCCCGGTTCCGCCCGTCAGGTGGAAATCCACCCGGACAAGGCTGTTCGCGGTATTCGCCACTTCGATGAGCTCCCTGTACTGACGGCTTCGTTGCCCGCCACCGAGGATGTTACCGGTACCACATCACGGTTCGACGCATCTGGAGATAACAGTTTGATATCGGTAACACCGGGTTTCAGTCGGCTGTGCGCGGCCTGTCGACGTGGCTGAGTGAACGCAGTCCGTGGTCGAGGTGCCAGCTGATGAAGGCGGCAACCATCCCGCTTCCCTGCCGAAGTGTCGCAGCCGGGACCTCCCGCGTCGAGGCCCAGTCGCCGGCGAGCAACGCGCCGAGATAGGTCACCGTCGCGGGCGCTGGATGAGCGGAACCGGGCGGACGGCAGCGCCGGCACACCATGCCGCCGAGCTGGGGGGAGAATGCCTCATGGGGGCCGGCGGCGCCACAGCGGGCGCAGTCACCGAGAGTGGGTGCGTAGCCGGCGAGTGCCACCGCACGCAGCAGGTAGGCGTCCATCACCATGGTCGGCGGACGCGCCCCGTCCGAGGTGCCGGCGGTGAGCGCCTGCAGCGCGCCGACCAGCAGCTGGAACTGCTGCAGGGCCGGCTCACCCTCCTCCGTCACGAGCCGGTCGGCGGTCTCGATCATCACCTGCCCCGTGGTGTAGCGCTCATAGTCATGGGCCAGCGGTTCGGAGTACGGGTGCAACGTCACCGCCTGGGTGATCACGTCCAGCGTCCGGCCGGTGGCGAATTGCAGGTCGACGTGGCTGAACGGCTCGAGCCGTGCACCGAACTTCGACGACGTCCGCCGGACGCCGCGGGCGACGGCCCTGACCTTGCCGTGGCGCCTGGAGAGCATGGTGATGATGCGGTCGGCCTCGCCCAGTTTGTGGGTGCGGAGGACGACCGCCTCGTCACGGTAGGTCGGCACCCGGCCATTCTCCCCCGCTGTGCGGCATCGCCGGCCCAAGCAGCTGTGGGCGTGGCGTTGTTAGCGCACACACCGGCCTGCAATGATGGCGTCGTTCAACTGGTTCGGTGCGGGCTGCGACCGCCGTGCGGAACCACCAGGAGGAGGATCAACGATGATCGACGGCCCGGCAGCCACCAGCATTCGCGAAGCGATCGAGGGCGGTCAGACCGCTCTTGGCATCGAGTTCGGTTCTACGAGGATCAAGGCCGTTCTGATCGGCCCCGACAACCAGCCGGTGGCGACCGGCAGCCATGACTGGGAGAACCAGTTCGTCAATCGCGTCTGGACCTATTCCGTTGATGCGGTGTGGGCGGGACTGCAGGACTGTTACGCGTCCCTGGCAGCTGACGTGAAGGCGCGCTACGGGGTGGAGCTGGCAGCCGTCGGCTCCCTCGGCGTGTCGGCGATGATGCACGGCTACATGGCCTTCGACGCCGCCGGCGAGCTGCTGGTGCCGTTCCGGACGTGGCGCAACACGATCACCGGCGAGGCCGCAGAGCAGCTGAGTGAGCTGTTCGGCCACAACATCCCGCAGCGCTGGAGCATCGCCCACCTGTACCAGGCGATCCTGAACGGTGAGGACCACGTCGGCGCCATCACCCACCTGAACACGCTGGCCGGCTACGTGCACTGGCAGCTGACCGGCAAGAAGGTGCTCGGCGTCGGGGACGCCAGCGGCATGTTCCCGATCGACATCGCCACCGGCGGCTACAACCAGGCGATGGTCACCCAGTTCGACGACCTGGTGGCCGCCAAGGGCTTCAACTGGACGCTGGGCGGGATCCTTCCCGACGTCCTGCCCGCCGGGGCCGCCGCCGGCACGCTGACCGAGGCCGGGGCCCTGCTCCTGGATCCGAGCGGGAAGCTGCAGGCCGGCATCGGTGTGTGCCCGCCCGAGGGCGACGCCGGTACCGGCATGGTGGCGACCAACTCCGTTGCCCGACGCACCGGCAACGTCAGCGCGGGCACCTCGATCTTCGCGATGGTGGTGCTGGAGCACGAACTGGCGTCCCGGCACTCCGAGCTCGACCTTGTCACCACACCGGCCGGCGACCTGGTCGCGATGGTGCACTGCAACAACGGGGCCAGCGAGCTCAACGCCTGGGTGGGGCTGTTCGGCGAGTTCGCCACCCGGCTCGGCGCCGACGGCGATGCCAACGCCGTCTTCGAGACCCTGTTCCGGGCGGCACTCGAGGGCGAGGCCGATTGCGGTGGCCTGCTGTCCTACAACTACCTCTCCGGCGAGCACATCACGGGCCTGCACGAGGGCCGCCCGCTGTTCACCCGCACCCCGGACAGTTCGTTCACCCTTGCGAACTTCATGCGCACGCACCTGTACGCGTCGTTGTCGACGCTGCGGATCGGCATGAATGTGCTGCTCAAGGACGAAGCCGTCGAACTGGACTCGATGTTCGCCCACGGTGGCCTCTTCAAGACGAAGGGGGTCGCCCAGCGCTTCCTCGCCGCAGCGCTCGACACCTCGGTGTCCGTCGGTGACATCGCCGGCGAGGGCGGCGCCTGGGGCATCGCCCTGCTGGCCGCCTACCTGCGCGACAAGGCGGAGGGTCAGGACCTGGCCAGCTGGCTCGGCGAGCGGGTCTTCGCCGGTGCGGCACTGGAATCGGTCGCCGCCGATCCCGCCGACGTCGCAGGGTTCACCGCCTACGTCGAGAGGTTCACCGCAGGGCTGCCCATCGAGCAGGCAGCGGTCGCCCACAGCTGACGCCGCCGCAGCGGAACGCACCCCGCTGCGGACCGGGTTGGGGACGGTGTACCTGCCGCCGTTCCCCCGCCCGGTTGATCTGTGGCCCTAGGCTTCCGGGATGGGTGTCCTTCGCGTCAGTGTCGACCACGTCGTCCGCATCTCAGCTACCTCAGCCCGCGTGCATGCGCGCGTCCGCGGGTCCTCCCTCGTCGCCTCCGGCGTCGCCGGCCGCAAGGCAGCGGAAGTGCGTGACGTGGTTGCAGCGCTCGCTGCCCGCGGCATCAGCGAGGACGCCGTCGAGGTGGCCGGCGTCAGGCTCGCCACCAGCGAGGGACGCATCCTGCACACCCAGAGCGTCGACATCCAGCTCGTCGTCCAGGCGAGTACCGACCAGTTGCCCGACATCCTCGGTGTGCTCGCCGACCGTCCCGGCGTCGCCGTTGAGAACCTCGAGTGGGTCTACGACGAGTTCGAGGCCAGCATCTCCGGAGCGGCAGAGGCGATGAAGAAGGCACGGCGGAAGGCCGAAGCGATCGCGGCGTCCGCGGGGCTCGAGGTGACCGGCATCGCCATGGCCAGCGACTCCTGGAGCATGCCGCAGGCCCCGGTGCAGTTCGCCGGCGAGAGCATGATGTACGCGGCCCGGGCCAGTTCCGCACCGCTCGACCTCGGGGTGGAGATCAACGCCACCACGGAGCTCTCCACGCATCTCAGCGTGGATTTCGAGTTGTCACCGTAGGGTGGGGCCATGCATCGCATCTCGACGTTGAGAGTGTCGCCGATCTGCCTCGGTGGGAACGTGTTCGGGTGGACTGCCGACCCGGCCGGCACCGAGGCCATTCTCGACGCGTTCCTTGACGGCGGCGGGAACTTCATCGACACCGCCGACGTCTATTCAGCCTGGATTCCCGGCCACCGCGGCGGCGAGTCCGAGAGCCTGATCGGCGGCTGGCTCGGTCACCGCGGCACAAGGGACAAGGTCGTGATCGCCACCAAGGTGGCCAAGCACCCGATCCACCGCGGGCTGCGTCCGGCGAACCTCAAGATCTGCCTCGACGGGTCACGGCGGCGGCTCGGCACCGAGGTCATCGACCTGTACTACGCGCACGAGGACGACACGCACGTGCCGATCGCCGAATGGGTGGGCGCCTTCGACCAGATGATCCAGCACGGCGCGATCAAGCACTGGGGGCTGTCAAACTTCACGCTGGCCCGCACGCAGGAAGTCATCGAGGTTGCCACCCGAGAGGGCCTGGCACTGCCGGTGGCCGTGCAGCCCGGCTACAACCTCGTCCACCGCGCAGAGGTGGAGACCAGCGGCCTCGGCGCCTACTGCGTGGAGAACAAGCTGGCACTGGTGCCCTACTACGGGCTCGCCTCCGGGTTCCTCACCGGCAAGTACGTCCGCGGCGAGCAGGTGCACGGGCAACGGGCCGGCAAGGTGAAGACCTACGCAAACGACGAAGGCTTCGCCGTCGTCGATGAGGTGGTCGCCATCGCCGACGAGCTCGGCGTCGACCCGGCCACCGTCGCCCTCGCCTGGTTGCGGCAGCAACCCGGGGTCGTCGCGCCGATCGCTTCCGTGAGTTCCGCCGACCAGCTGCCCGCCATCCTCGCCGCTGCAGAACTCAAGCTGTCGCGCTCGCACATCCACCGGCTGACCAAGGTCTCCACACCGTTCTGCTGAGTCCTGAACTGAGCCCTGGACTGAGCCCTGAACGCGAGAAAGGGGCAAGAAAGGGGACAGTCCCCTTTCTTGCCCCTTGTACGTCGGGCCGAGTCCCCCCGGGCTCAGCTCTCGACGCTGCCCTCGATCTGGGTCGCCCCGCCGCTGTGGGCAACGGCGATCTTGCGGGGCCTGGCCTCCTCCGCCACCGGGATCCGAAGGCTCAGGACGCCGTCGCGGTATTCCGCGGCGATCTTGTCCAGGGCCACGCCGTAGCCGAGCGTCAACTGGCGCGCGAAGGTGCCGGCCGGGCGCTCCCGCACCAGCCACTTCTGCTCGTCGGTGGTCTCGACGCTGCGCTGCGCGCGAACCGTCAAGGTGCGGTCATCCACGTCGACATCGATCGAAGCAGGGTCGACGCCGGGCAGGTCCACGCGCGCGACGAAGACGTCACCGTCGCGATACAGGTCCATCGGCATGGCGCTGCTGGCGGGCGTGCGGGGGATGTCGGAGAACCACCTGTCCACCTGGCTGAAGGGATCGAATGTTCGTGCCATCTGGCTCACTTCCTCTCGTCTGATTGGCACTCTCGCTATCCGAGTGCCAACTCCAGTCTGCGACGATCCCCGCGCCAAATCAAGAGTTGAGCCGACCACACTCAATCTGTTCGCGGGTGGCGTACAGCCAGCAACTGTCCCGACTCGCCTACTCCTTGGCCCGCTTCGCGGCCCGCGTCCGGACTCGTCGCCGTTCCGGCGCGAGCGCCGGAAACGGCTCCTCGTCTAGGGTGATGGTGTGGCGAAGCGCAAGGAGATCCGTCCGCCGGTACCCCACCCCTCCGGGGCAAGGCCACCGGCCATCGACCCACGGGCGCTCCCCCGTCACGTCGCGATCGTGATGGACGGCAACGGCCGCTGGGCGAAGGCACGCAACCTGCCACGCACCGACGGGCACGCCCGCGGCGAGGATGCCCTGTTCGACGTCATCGAGGGCGCCATCGAGCTGGGCATCAAGAACCTCTCCGCGTACGCCTTCTCCACGGAGAACTGGCGCCGCTCCCCCGACGAGGTCCGCTGGCTCATGGGCTTCAACCGTGACGTCATCCACCGTCGCCGCGACCAGCTGGACGCCCTCGGCGTGCGCATCCGGTGGGCAGGGCGCACCCCGAAACTCTGGCGCAGCGTGATCAACGAGCTGGAGGATGCCGAGCGGCAGAGCGCCGGCAACAGCGTGCTCACCCTGCAGTTCTGCGTCAACTACGGCGGGCGCGCCGAGATCGTGGACGCCGCCCGCGCCATCGCCGAGGCGGCCGTACGGGGCGAGCTCGACCCATCGCGACTCACAGAGGACAGGTTCCGGCGCTTCCTCGACGAACCCGAGATTCCCGACGTCGACCTGTTCATCCGTTCCTCCGGAGAGCAGCGCACGTCGAACTTCCTGCTGTGGCAGTCGGCCTACGCGGAGATGGTGTTCATGGACCGGTTGTGGCCCGACTTCGACCGCAGGGACCTGTGGCGAGCCGTCGAGGACTACGCCCAGCGCGACCGTCGCTACGGCGGCGCCCAACCGAACGTTGTCGGCTGATGTCCCCCTTCGTCGCCGTCCATTCGCCGATGCTGGGCACCGATGTCGAGATCCGCGTCGACGGGGAGCCGGAGGCTGCGCTCGCCGCGGACGCTGCAGCTGTGGGCGAGTTCGAGCGGCTGAACCCCGTGTTCACGGTCTACGACGAGTCAAGCGAACTGATGCGCTGGCGGCGGGGCGAGACCGACGACTGCTCCCCGGAACTCAGTGAGGTGCTGGCCGCAGCCCTGCGCTGGCACCATGCCAGTGGCGGCGCGTTCCACCCGGCGATCGCGCCGTTGCGAATGCGGTGGCTGCAGGCCGCGGCCGAGGACACCTTGCCGGATGCGGCAGAACTCGCCGACCTGGCCGCAGAATGCGCCGCCCTGCCCTACAGCGTCGAGGCGGGCACGGTCCGCCGCCTCGGCGACTGCTCGAGTGTCGACCTCAATGCGATCGCCAAGGGTTACATCGTGGACCGTGCGGCCGCCGTTGCTTTCGCCGTGGACGGTGTCGATGCCGTCATGATCAACGCCGGGGGTGACCTGCGTCATCACGGCGCGGGATCCGTGCTGGTCGGCATCGAGGATCCGGCGAACGCCTTCGACAACGCTCCCCCGCGCTGGCGGGTGCAACTCACCGAAGCGGGCCTGGCCACATCGGGGGCCGCACGGCGCGGATTCACGGTCGCCGGCCAGTGGATGGGCCACGTGCTCGACCCGCGCACCGGCTGGCCCGTGGTTCACACCACCTCCTGCTCCGCGATCGCAGCGGACGCGACGACCGCGGACGCCCTCTCGACAGTCCTCGGCGTGCTGCTGCCGGATGAGGCACTGGAGCGCGCGGAGGCGGAAGGCTGGGCCTGCCTGCTGGTCGGTCCCGATGGCGGCGCCCGGCTCAGCTCGGCCTGGCTAGCTGAAGAGCATCAGGACGACCCCACCGACGACGCCAACGCCTAGCAGCACGAGGGCGCTGCGGCGACGACGCTGGATGATCAGGCCGAGCAGCAGGCCGGTGATGGCGACCAGCGCCAACCCGACGGCCGCAACGTCGATGGTCCACGACCAGGCGGTGGACGTGTGCCGGCCCTTGTGCAGGTCGTTGGCGATCGCGACAAGGCCGTAGCGGGTGGATTCCATCGTGAAGGTGCCGGTACTCACGCTGAACGTGGCGCTGCCGGTGTAACCCGGACCCGCATAGCTGATGCGCCCCGCGTCGCCGTCGGCTCCGTAGTCGGTGATCTGCCCTGATGCGCCCTGCTGGGAGCGGAGGTACTCGCTGATCACGAGGTAGTTGGGCGCACCCTCGGCCGTTGCCCCGGACGGCAGCTGCCCTGAGGTCCTCGTCACCGCCGGCGACTGCCCGAACGTCCAGTCCTGGTGGTTGAGGGTCAACCCGGTGATCGAGAAGAACAGCACCACCAGCAGGCTGGCCATGCTCAGCCACGAGTGCAGGACCCTGGTGAGCTTGTGACCCTTGTTCTTGCCCGGACGCCGGGGACGACGGGTCACCGGGGCCGGCGGGGCGTCGGTGGTCATGCCGGGGAGTAGGAGACCGCGACCGCGGAGAGTTCGCCGTTCCCGGGCAACTGCTGCGTGATCGCCTTGCCGGTGACCTCGACCGTCCCGGTGACGAGCGAGTAGGGGCCGTGTTCGCGGGTGGCCTCGACGCAGAGGGTGTAGGTGCCGTTGGCGACCCTCTTCCCTTCGAGGTCGGCCAGGTCCCAGGTGAGGTTGTAGCTGCCCGCAGCCCTGGTGGCGCTGGACGTCGTGTCCACCCCGCCGGAGGCCGCGTACCAGCGGTGCAGCTCGGACAGCCAGCGGTCCTGTCCGTTCTGCAGGTGCCACAGCGAGATCGTCCGCACGAGCTTGCCCGCTGAGTCCTCCAGCCAGACGGCGATGTACGGGTTGCGCACCATCCCGCCGGGACCGCCGCGTCCGCCTCCCGGACCCTTCCCGTCTCCCCCACCGGCCTGGGCCGTCGCGCTGGTGTCAGCGGTGAAGCTGAAGGCGAGGGCGAACTGGCCGGCGGCTGCGCTCACGGTCGGAGCGGGAGCTGGGGAGGCTCCAGTCGCGGTCGTGGCCCCGGCTGTCGGAGTCAGGACCTGTGCGTCATCCGCTGCACACCCTGCGATGCCGAGCAACGCCGCGGTGGACACACCCTGCAGCAATGCGCGGCGCGAGACCGCGGAGAATCGGGACGCCGCCATGTGTTTGCTCCTGTTCCGGGCACAACCCTCGGACTCACAACCCAACCGATGAAACCTGTGAAGATGCTGTGATCCAGCGATGCGTCGCCCGTGACAGGGGCGAGTCGGACGTCCGGGTCAGTCGGCGCCGGCTTCCATGCCGGAACGCTCCTGCGCCGCCTCGATCGCCGAGTCGGTCTCCACACCGGTGGTGATCGCGTCGGCGTTGCCGGACTCGAGCGAGCCGACCAGTGCCGACACCTCGCCGCCAACGAGACCGAGCTGGGCGTACTGCTCCAGTCGGGTGCGGGAGTCGGCGATGTCGAGGTTGCGCATGGTCAGCTGGCCGATGCGGTCCAGCGGCCCGAAGGCGGCGTCCCCGACACGTTCCATGGAGAGCTTCTCGGGATCGTAGGAGAACGAGGAACCCTCGGTGTCGAGGATCGAGTAGTCCTCGCCACGACGCAGGCGAAGGGTGACCGAGCCGCTCACGGCGGAGCCGACCCAGCGCTGCAGCGACTCGCGGACCATCAGCGCCTGCGGATCGAGCCAGCGTCCCTCGTACATCAGCCGGCCGAGCTTGCGGCCCTCCAGCTGGTAGTTGGCGAGGGTGTCCTCGTTGTGGATCGCGCTGAGGAGGCGTTCGTAGCAGATGTGCAGCAGCGCCATTCCCGGCGCCTCGTAGATGCCGCGGCTCTTCGCCTCGATGATGCGGTTCTCGATCTGGTCGCTCATGCCGAGGCCGTGGCGTCCGCCGATGGCATTGGCCTCCATGACCAGGTCGACGGCGGTAGCGAACGTCGCGCCGTTGATGGCGACCGGCCGACCCTGCTCGAAGGTGATCGTCACGTCCTCCGTGGCGATCTCCACGCTCGGGTCCCAGAACCGGACGCCCATGATCGGGTCGACGATCTCGATGCCCACGTTGAGGTGTTCGAGCTCCTTGGCCTCATGGGTGGCGCCCCAGATGTTGGCGTCGGTGGAGTAGGCCTTCTCCTTGGAGTCGCGGTACGGCAGGGCACGCTCGGCCAGCCATTGGGACATCTCTGCCCGACCGCCGAGCTCGCGCACGAAATCGGCGTCCAGCCACGGCTTGTAGATACGCAGCTGCGGGTTGGCCAGCAGGCCGTAGCGGTAGAACCGCTCGATGTCGTTGCCCTTGTAGGTGGAGCCGTCGCCCCAGATCCAGACGTCGTCCTCGCGCATCGCACGGACCAGCATTGTGCCGGTGACGGCCCGTCCGATCGGCGTCGTGTTGAAGTACGTGCGACCGCCGGTGCGGATGTGGAAAGCGCCGCAGACCAGTGCGACCAGGCCTTCCTCCACCATCGCGGTGCGGCAGTCGACCATGCGTGACAGTTCCGCGCCATAGGCTCCGGCGCGGCCGGGGACGGACGCGATGTCGGGCTCGTCGTACTGACCGAGATCAGCGGTGTAGGTGCACGGAATGGCACCCTTCTCGCGCATCCAGGCGACGGCCACGGACGTGTCCAGCCCCCCGGAGAAGGCGAGGCCGACGCGTTCGCCGATGGGAAGTTCGGTGAGGACCTTGGACATGGGG
>JAOATP010000094.1 GCA_030158185.1 Propionicimonas sp. | reverse complement strand
GACGCGCCGTTCTCGACGTCGAACCGGACGCGGATCCCGGGCGCCGCGATCCGGCCCAGCCGGATCTGGCGCGGATGCATGATCGTCAGCACCTCGTCGAAGCAGTCCAGCCAGGCCGCCGGCCCCGGATCGAAGTCGAGCCCGCAGGCGACGCGCAGGTCCCAGGTGTGGACGAGCGTCTCCAGCGCCTGGCGGCGATGCCAGAAGCGGACGGTGCCGACCTGCTCGTGCGGCGGACGGCCGTCGTCGAGCAGCGTCCTTGCCCGGGCATCAGGATCAAGTTCGGCGAGCGTTGCGCGCAGCTCGGCAGCGCACTGCGCGTAGAGGGACGCGAGCTCGTACGGGCCGTCAACGAACGGAGTCTGCTGCTCCATGCGCGCCTGCGCCGCCGCCCAGTGGTGGACCCGCGCAAGATGGACGACGAGGTCCTCCACCGTCCAGTCCCCACACCAGGGCACGGGAGTGGCGGGGTCGGCGAGCGGGATGGTGGCGAGGAACTCGTCCTGGTACTCGTGCAGGGCTTCGAGGTGCCCGAGCGGGGAGGGCATGCCGGAATCCTAGGCTCCCGGCGGTGCGCCCGCGAGCCGGATGGCACCCCCGCTAGGCGCGCGTCCGAGTTGCCAGGGCCTCTGCTCGCTGCTTGATGCCGAGCATGGCGCGCCTCATCATGGCCAGGTCGAAGAACTCCACGAGCAGCCCGAAGAGGATGCTGGGCGACAGCCAGCGGTAGTGCATCCTCACCCTGCTGATGAGCCGCGAGGTGCCGTCCTCGCCGTCCTCGATGCTCCACGCCCAGGTGCTCTCGCCCACCCCGTCCCACCACAGGAGCCAGGCGTCCTTCCGGAAATCCAGGACCCGCATCCCCTGCTTCCCGTCGGGGCTCATCGGGACCACATCACCGACCTCGATCTGCTGGTGTTCCGGCAGGATCTCGGTGGCACTCGGGCGCGCGAGGTTGTCGAGCACGTCGTAGCTGTACCAGCCGGCCCGGCCGACGCCCATCTGGACGAGCCAGGGATAGATGCACTCCGGTGGCGCAGCGATGGAGAGCGCTCGCGTGGCAGTGAACGATGGGCGCCCCACCACCTCGTCACCGGGCATGGCCGCCGCCACCTCGGCATCCGTGGCTCCCCAGGTGAGTTGCCAGGGACGGATCCAGCGCACGTAGCAGCCGGCGAGCAGGGCCGACAGCCCCAGAATTACCGTCGCTCGGGCCGCGGATGAAGAGGGCTTCTTCTCGGGGGACGTTCCGGGGACGGACATGATCGCAGGCTATCGCTGCACCGTCAGTAGTCGGGCGCGCCGTTGGCGAGGAACCAGACGGCCGAGGTCAGCCACACGACCACAAGGGCTGTGAAGAGCGCACCTCCGAGCAACGGCAGGGCCCATCCCGGCATCCTGCGGCTGCGCAGGGTCAGCATCTTGGTGACGAAGACGCCGTAGAAGGCACAGCCGAGCAGGGAGTGGACGAGGACCCGGGTGTCGTAGGTGCCGAAGCCCAGCGACCAGAGGCACTGGAACGCGACGGGCACCGAAACGGCGACGGCGAGGACTCCCGAGATGCGGTGGGTCAGCGTGGTCGCCCGCGGCACGGGGCCGCGTCCGATCCGCCCGAACATCCGCAGCGCCGTGAGGAGCTGGACGATGGCCAGCACCATCGCCACCGTCGCAAGGGTCACCTTCATCCAGATCGGGCTCGGGAAGCCCAGCGTGAACAGCGCGGCGCTGGACGGTTCGTGCACGCGCCCGTAGACCCCGAGTGCCACAGCGACCGCCGCGCCGATCAGGATGAAACCGATGAGCAGGCGCGTCCCGCTGGCAACGGGCGCAGCGGGAGCTCCGTCAGTCGGGAGTGTTGTCATGGCAGGTCCTCTCCCCGGCATGAAGCACGTGCCGGAATTGTCCCGCTTCGCGCGTCGGCGCGACCTCCCTACTTCTGCCCGTCACTCGAGTGCACTGGCAACGCCCGGGATGCGCCGGCGGTACCCGTCCAGCAGCTGCCGGCCGAGGCTGACCGATCCGACCAGCGGGTGGGTCGCGAACGCCTCCCAGGCGAGGGTCGGCGAGTGCTCCAGCGCCGCCCTGATCGTCAGCTGCTCGACGGCCTTGACCGACTGGACGAGGCCGAGCATGTGCCCGGCCAGGGGCATCACCGGACGCCGGTGGATGCCGTCGGCGTCCACGTCGCACGGGATCTCGACCACGGCTTCCTCCGGAAGGCCCGCGACGGCGCCGAGGTTGGCGACGTTGACGATCGCCGCCGTCGGCGTGCCGCCGGACAGGGCCGTCATCAGGTCGAGCGCAACGGCCTGGTAGCCACCTTCGCCATCGTCGGCGCCGCGCTCCTCTTCCTCGTCGCGCGCCTCGGCCATGTAGGTGGATTCGCGCTGGTCCCTTGTGGCCCGCCAGAGCTTCAGCGCCTCTTCGGGCCGGCCGGCGGCGTCCGCGTAGAACCGCTCCTGCTGGGTGGCGAGGAACTCACCCCGGGTGGACGGTGCTGCCATGATCCGTGCGACCGCCTCGCGGTTGCAGTAGTAGTAGAAGAGGTATTCGTTCGGCAGCGCCTTGAGCTGGCGCACCCAGTCGAGCCCGACGAGCCGGGCCTCCTCGATGCCTTCCAGCTCCGGAGAGGCCAGCAGCCCCGGCAGCCGGTCGACGCCGTCGACCTCGAGGGTCCGCAGCCAGCCGAGGTGGTTCAGGCCGACGTAGTCGTAGCGCAGCGACCCGGCGCGGTCGCCCGCCCCCACCGCTGCTGCGGCCCTTCGCATCAGCCCGATCGGGGTGTCACAGATCCCGACGACGCGGTCGCCGAGGATCGGCCGCAGCGACTCAGTGATGATGCCGGCCGGATTGGTGAAGTTCACGAACCACGCCTGCGGCGCCACAGCGCGGACGGTGCGGGCGATCCGCTGCATCACCGGGACGGTGCGCAGCGCGTACGCGAGCCCGCCGGGGCCGGTGGTCTCCTGACCGAGGACGCCGAGATCGAGCGCGACCCGTTCGTCGGCAACGCGGCCCGCAGCCCCACCCACCCGGATCGCGCAGAACACGAAGTCCGCTCCGGCGAGGCCTTCTGCGAGGTCCGTTCCGGCCGTCAGCTTCAGCCCGCGGGCGGCCGGCAGCTGGGCCGCCACGTCGAGGATCGTCCGGAGGCGTCCGGCATCGGTGTCGACAAGGGCCAGCTCGTCGACCGGGCCCGACCGTGCCACGGCTTCGATCACCTGCGGCACCCGGAACCCGGCGCCGCCGATCAGGGTGAGCTTCATGCCTCGATCACCTCCGTGCCTGCGCTGGCCATGCGTGCGAGCGTTGCGGGGTCGGCGCCGCTGTTGGTGACCAGCACGTCGATGTCGCGGGGTTCGCAGACCGACAGGAGGCCGGTGCCGGGAAACTTGCTCCTGTCCGCCAGCAGCACGCTGCGTTCGGCCGCAGCGAGCATCGCGCGCTTCACGCCCACCTCGATGCCGGTGGTGTCGAGCACCTGGCCGGCGGCGTTCACCCCGGAGGTCGAGAGGAAGCAGAGGTTCGCCGACAGCTGGGCGAGGGCCTGCTCGGTCAGCAGGCCCACCAGCGACTGGTAGGTGGTGCGCAGGACGCCGCCAAGGACGACGAGCTCGGGTCCGGGAGCGTGCCGCAGCTCGTCGACGACGGCGAGGCTGGACGTGATGACCGTGATCCGCCGGTCCCGCAGCCGTCGAGCGAGCCGTGCGGTCGTTGTGCCGATGTCGAGGCAGACGATCTGGCCGTCCTCGATCAGGGCTGCTGCACGGTCGGCCACGGCATCCTTGTCGCCCGCGCTGCGCCGGTCGACGGTGTCGAAGGTGTCCGTGTCCTGCTCGACAGCGCTGCCCCCACCCCGCACCCGCCGCAACAACCCGTCGCTGTTCAGCGTTGCCAGGTCGCGGCGAATGGTCGAAAGGCTCACGCCGAACTCGTCGGCGAGCACCTGGACCGACACGTCCCCCTGCCTCCGCAGGCGGCGAAGGATCTCGCGCTGCCGTGTGTCAGTGAGCATGGGGCCCATCGTAACGCTCAGCTTCGAGCAATTACGCGCATCTGCGTGCATGAAGTTGGTTGAGCTGCGCCCGTCTTTGTGCGATCGTGTGGAGGTGGCACCCACGACCACCGATGCAGGAAGCACACCCGGCGACGCAGCCGGCGTCGACGTGCTGCTCTCCGGCATGGTCTTCCTCGACATCGTCTTCACCGACCTCCCGCACGCGCCGTTGCCCGGCCACGAGATCTGGGCCGGTGGCATGGGCTCCTCCCCCGGCGGCATCGCGAACCTTGCCATGGCCACCGCCCGTCTCGACTTGCGCACCTCGCTCGCTGCAGCGTTCAGCGAGGACGGCTACGGCCGCTGGTGCCGCGACGTGCTGGGACGCCAGGAACGCGTCGACCTCAGCCTTTCGTGCACCGTCCCCGACTGGCACAGCCCTGTGACGGTGTCGATGGCCTACGACGGTGACCGCGCGATGGTCACCCACGGCCACGATGCGCCGGTGTCCACGGCCTCGATGCTCGGCGATCACCCGCCGGTCCCCCGCGCCGTCATCACCGAACTCTCCGATGACCACTGGTGGGAGGCCAGCCGCGCCGGCGGGGCCCTCGTGTTCGCCGACGTGGGCTGGGACCCGACCGAGGTGTGGGACCGCGCCGTGCTTCGCCGGCTCACCGGGTGCCACGCCTTCACGCCGAACGAGGTGGAGGCCATGGCCTACACCCGCACGGACACGGCAGCCGACGCCCTTGCCAGCCTTTCGGAACTCGTGCCGCTCGCCGTCGTCACCCGTGGGTACAAGGGAGCGATGGCGATCGACCAGACCACCGGCGAGCGGGCGTCCGTCCCCGCACTGGACGTGCCGGCGCTCGACCCCACCGGCGCCGGTGACGTGTTCGCCGCAGCGCTGGTGTTCGGCACCCTCGAGGGCTGGCCGCTGGCCGAGCGTCTGCGGTTCGCCGCGCTGGCGTCCTCCCTTGCCGTGCAGCAGTTCGGCGGCGGTCTCGCAGCCCCCGGCTGGGGTGACATCGCCGACTGGTGGACGCGCACCTCGCGGGCAGCAGCGGGTGGCGACCCGGCGGCCCTCGAGCTGGCAGGTAGCTACGGCTTCCTCACCCAGCACCTGAACAGCCACGAGGGACGCTCGGTCCGGCGCGCGAATGCCACCATCGCCCAGCTGTCGGACCTGTGAAGAGTGAACGGGTTCACGCTGCGGCGGCCCGCCCCACGTCACGCTTGAGCCGGACCAGCAACCCGACGCCGAGGGCGATGCACCAGGCCAGCGTGCCGGGGATCGACACGATGACGATGAACCAGGTCCAGCCCGGCAGGAGGTCGCCGGCCTCGCCCACGAGGCGGCCGACAACGTGGATGGCCGGGACGACGCCCAGCGCACAGACGACTCTCGGCACGGTGCCCTGCAGGAGCCCCATCACGCTCACCCCCACTGCCCACACGGCGAGCAGCAGCATGCCGGCGGGGAGGACGCCCTGCACGCCGGCCATCTGGACGACGAGGTAGGCGGCCTCGCCCCAGTCCTCACGCAGCCCGGCGATGTGCAGCAGCGGCCCTGACGCACCGATCCTCATGACGCCGAACACGAGGAGGCACACGGCAGCGAGCATTCCCGTTGCGCGCGTCGCAGTGACCGGCCACCGGGGGCGGAGCTGCCCCTGGAGCTCGGCAACACTCGCCACTGCCACCACCAGCACGAGGGCCATCAGGAGAAGGACGAGGCCCGTCTGGGCGAAGACCTGCGGATGCTCCCTGACAAACCGGACGCCCACAGCCGGATCGTCGGTGTCCTCGAACCCCATCAGCGGCTGGGCAAGGAGCAGCGCGAACCACGCCAGACCAAGGACGCCCGCGATGACCGCCGAGACGGCCGCCACCCCACTGACTCGCCGCACGCTCGCATCGTCTCGATGCATCCTCCGCACCGCCATTGGCACATCTGCCATTCCTGCGACCCCGCGTGACGCAGGCGCCCCGATAGCTGCGACGGGAACCGGACGGGACGTAGCGTGACCCCGTGACACGAAGCAGGTATGACGCGGTGGTCGTCGGTGGCGGCCACAACGGGCTGACCGCGGCGGCCTACCTCGCGCGGGCCGGACGGAGCGTCCTTGTGCTGGAACGGGCCGACCACCTGGGCGGCGCCACCGGCTCGCTGCGCGTCTTCCGCGGCGTCGACGCCAACCTGTCGCGCTACTCCTATCTCGTCTCGCTGATGCCGCAGGCGGTGCGCGACGAGCTCGGGCTGTCGCTCCAGCTGCGGCGGCGGCGGATCGCCTCCTACACGCCCCTGCCCGGCGATGCCGCGCGCGGACTGCTCGTCGACACCGGGGACGACGGTGCGACCCGGAGCTCGTTCGCAGCCGTCGGCGCAGCCTCCGACCATCGGGCCTGGCAGGGATTCGCCGCGCGGACGCACGCCCTCGCGCAGGCAGTGTTCCCCGGCGTCACCGCGCCGCTGCCGCCAGCCACCCGGGTGCGGGCCGCTGTCGGGGAGGAGTGGTGGGCCGACCTGCACGCGCCGCTGGGCGAGCTCATCGAGAGGACCTTCACCAGCGACCTCGTGCGTGGCGTCATCGTGACCGATGCGCTGATCGGCACCTTCGCCGACGCCCATGACACGACGCTGGTGCAGAACCGCTGCTTCCTCTACCACGTGATCGGCGGGGGGACGGGAGACTGGGATGTGCCCGTCGGCGGCATGGGTGCCGTGGTCGACGCCCTCACGGACGTTGCCCGCGCCGGTGGTGCGGAACTCCTGACGCGGGCAACGGTCCGCGCCGTGCACCCGGGCCCGGACGGTGCCGACGTCGTCTGGACCGACGACGACGGCCGTGAGCACACGGTGACCGCCGGCCATGTGCTGGTGAATGCCGCACCGCGCGTGCTGGACGGACTCCTCGGTCGTGAACCGGCCGGGACCGGGCCGGAGGGCAGCCAGCTCAAGGTCAACATGGTGCTGCGCCGGTTGCCACGGCTCCGCGACCCGCAGGTGGACCCGAGCGTCGCCTTCGCCGGCACGTTCCACATCAACGAGACCTACGAACAGCTGGCCACTGCCTACGCCGAGGCTGCCGCCGGCCGGCTTCCATCGGTGCCGCCTGCCGAAATCTACTGCCACACGCTGACCGACCCGTCCATCCTCGGCGCAGGGCTGCGGGCGAGCGGCCACCACACCCTCACGCTGTTCGGGCTGCACATGCCTGCGCGGCTGTTCCGGGACGATCCGGAGGGTGCCCGCGCCGCAGCGCTCGCGTCAACGCTCGGCTCACTGAACTCCGTGCTCGCGGAGCCGATCGAGGACTGCCTTGCCCGCGACGCCGACGGCCGGCCATGCCTGGAAGCCCGCTCGCCGGTCGACCTCGAGGACGACATCGCCCTGCCCGGTGGCCACATCTTCCATCGTGACCTGCAGTGGCCCTGGCTCGAGGAAGAGGCGCACTCACCCGCGGAGCGCTGGGGCGTTGCCACAGCACACGACCGCGTCCTGCTGTGCGGCGCAGGCGCACGCCGGGGCGGCGGCGTGAGCGGCATCCCCGGCCGGTCGGCGGCGATGGCCCTGCTCGAGGAGGCACCCCGAGCCTGACCGTCCGTTCGGGGAAGCGGCCGTCGCGGGCACCAAGGATGCTTTTCGCTGGTTCGGGGTACCTCTGCTCCTGCGAACCCACCCGGGTGCGCAGTGACAGTCGGCGCGCAGCGCCACTGGAAGGAGTTCTTGCATGGCCACCATCTTGTGGATCCTCGCGGTCATCCTCGTCGTCAGCGGCATCTTCGCCATCGTCCGCAAGCAGCTGCTCTGGGGCATCGTGCTGATCGTCGTCGGGCTCCTCGTCGGTCCTGGCGGAGTGAGCATCTTCCAGTGATGCCGCCCGCGGACGCTGCCGTCGCGGCTTCCACGATCTGACAGCGACCCCTCCGCGGACCCTCGGGTGGGACTGGCCCCCCATTCCGGCCCGGGAGTCCGCGAAGTCAGGCTGGGCGCCCCTGGACCCCTCCGGCCGGCGCACCCAACCCCGTCCACGCTAGGCAGCCCGGTGCGCCGGCTGGGCCGATCCGGGAAGGTCGTACAGACCCGTACGGGGAAGCGTCAACCTGCAGTCGGGCAGCTGGAACGAATCTGCCGCCGGACGGTCAGCACACGCGTGTCGAGCCGGTTCGGGACCGACTGGGTGCGGATTCCTCCCGCACCAGGATGCGCCGCCTGATCAGCGATCAGAGGTCGTTGCCCGCGTACGAGCAGTTGAAGCTCTTGTTGGCCAGCGGGAAGTCCGGGACGATCGTGTCCGCGAGGGCGATCCCCAGTGCCGGCCAGGTGTGGAACGACGGGTCGACCACCTTGACCCGTGTGAGGACACCGCCGGAACCCACCTCAACGCGATGCACCAGCGTGCCCCGCCAGGCCTCGACGACACCCAGGCCCGCTCCCCCACCGCCGGACGGCGCCACCGGCGCGGCAACGTCTGCGGCTGCGATCCGGGCACTCAGGTCGGCGACCAGGCCTGCAGCCACGGCGATCTCGCCCACCCGGACGTCGAACCGGGCCCGGACATCACCGGCGTCGGCCGTCACCGTCCGGAACGCCGGGCCGAGGTCGACGAAGGGCTGTTCGGTCCGCGCATCGACCGTCATGCCCGAGGCGCGCGCAACGTAGCCGAGCACGCCGAGGGTCCTTGCCCGCTCCAGGGGCAGGACAGCCGTGGTGTTCAACCGGTTGGCGACCATCGGGTGGTCGGTGGCGATCTTCGCGAGTTCCGCGGCCTCCGCAGCCACCGAGGCCACCAGGTCGAGGTCCGGCGCAGCCACCAGGTCCGCGCCGCCGATCCGGACGGCGCCACGCAACAGGCGATGCCCGGTGAGCCGGGCGTTGTGGCGCAGCAGGGTCTCGCGCAGGCGTCCCGCGTGCTGGTTGACGATGCCGAAGCCGGCGTCGTTGACGAGCGCGCCGATGTCGTTGACATGGTTGTAGAGCCGCTCGCACTCCAGCAGCAGGGCACGGGTGAGCCGGTCGCGCTCGGGCACCTCGACGCCGAGGGCATCCTCGACGGCCATGACGTAGGCGAGGCTGTGACCGACGGCTGTGTCGCCGCTGATCCGTTCGGCGAGCGCGATCCCGTCCGCGGGTTCGCGGCCCTCGAACAGCTTCTCCACCCCGCGATGGACGAAGTAGAGCCGCTGGTACATCCGCACGATCGTCTCGCCGACAACAGAGAACCGGAAGTGTCCCGGCTCGATCAGGCCGGCGTGCACCGGACCGACGGGGATCTCGTAGACACCCTTGCCGGTCACCTCTGCGAACGGGAACCCCGCGTGCGAGCCGAAGTACGGGGTCGGGTCGGCATCCGCCAGCATCGGGTGGAAGCTGGTGGGCCAGTGCCCGTGGCGCACCAGCCGGTACGGCTGCGGGTGGTCGCGCGGCACGATGCCGTAGAGGTCGCGCATCTCGCGCTCGAACCGTCCCGCGGGGTAGGAGATGCCGGCGAGCGTTGGCAGCCAGGCGTCCGAGCGCGGGATCTCGACGACCACCTCGACCCGTTCACCGGCCGTGCCCAGCAGCACGTGGACGATCCGGAAGGTGGCATCAGCCCCGGCACGGTCGTCCTCGTGCGCAGCGACGAGGGCGAGCCGGAAGCCGAGCGCGAGTTGGCCTGCGATCGCTTCGACGAGCTGCTCCCTGCCGACGTGGATGATCTCGGGCCTGGCGAGGCGGTTCATCGCGCACCCCCGAGGGCCGTCACGGCAGCGAGCAGGGGGGTGGCCAGCGGCCAGGCCGCGAACCCGATCACGGCACTGACCCCGAGCGCTATCCCGATCGGGATCTGGCGGAACCGTGCCGGCAGGTCCAGCGGTGCGTGCGAGGTGCGGGCGGCGTCCGGGTCGGCCTCCGCTCCGACCGTCATCGCGAGGACGTTGCGGGTGATTCCCGCGAAGACCACCAGCAGGAGTCCGCAGGCGACCACCATCTGCCAGCCGAGGCCGCGCTGGAACCCGGCGATGATGATCGCGACCTCCGTGAAGAACGTGACGAACGGCGGGAAGCCGAGCAGGGCAGCCGTGCCGAGCAGGAACGGCCCGCCGAGGTCGGGGCGCCGGCGCAGCAGGTTGCGCACGTCGGCGATGTCGTGGCTGCCGGTGTAGCCGAGGATGCGCCCGGCGAGGACGAACATCGACGACTTCACGAGGCCGTGACCGAGCATGTGGAGCAGGACGGCTGCGATCGCCAGCGGGCCGCCCGCCGCCGCCCCGAGGGCAAGGAGTCCCATGTGCTCGATGCTGCTGTAGGCCAGCAGCCGCTTGAAGTCCTTCTGGGTGATGACCAGTCCCGCTGTCACCGCGAGGGAGAGCAGGCCGGCCGTGGTCAGCAGCACGCGCATCAGTTCGGGGCCGAGCGCAGCGTCGGTGATGGCCTGCACCCGCAGGATGGCGTAAAAGGCCACCGACAGCAGGACCCCGGACATCAGTCCGCTCACGGTCGCCGGCGCCTGGCTGTGCGCGTCCGGGAGCCAGGAGTGGGTGGGCGCGAGCCCTGCCTTCGTCGCGAAGCCGAGGACGGCAAGGGCTGCGCCGGCGCGGGTCAGCGCCGGGTCGAGGCCGCCGGCGTGGGCGAGCAGCACCACCCAGGACAGCGACGGCTCCCCCGTCCCACTGCTGGCAGCGGACAGCAGGACGAGGCCGAGGAACGCGATCGCGACCCCGACCGAACCGAGCACCACGTACTTCCAGGCGGCCTCGAGGGCTCCGCGGCCGCCGCGGGATCCGACGAGGAAGGCCGTGGTGATGGTGGTCAGTTCGATGGCCACCCACATCAGGCCGAGGTTGTCGGCGACGACAGCGAGGCTCATCGCGGCGAGGAACAGGCAGAGCAGGCTCGCGAACGACCCGATGTTGCGGGTGCGGTCGGTCCGGTGCGGGATGCCGCCCCAGAGCGCAACCACGGCCACCGACCCGACGACGGTGAGCATCCAGGCGCTCAGCGCGTCCACGCGGAGCAGTCCGCCAGCGGTGGTCAGCGCGCCACCGGCGCCGACCGCAAGGACGAGCGCAACTCCCACGCCCAGCAGGACGACGGCAGCGCTCACCGGCAGCCAGAGCGTCCAGGAGCGACTGCGGGCCACGATGCTCACAGCTGCCAGCAGCAGCGGGAGGATCAGCGGGATCCAGATCAGGGTGGCCATCAGTCGCGCAACTCCCTCAGTTCGGAGATGTCGATGTGGCCAAGTTCAGCCTGCATCCGCACCACCAGCACCCCGAGGATCAGCACGACGAGCAAGACGTCGAGGGTGGCGCCCAGCTCGACGACCAGCGGCAGCCCTCCGGAGGTGAGGAACGAGATGGCTGCGATGCCGTTGTCGAGCATCAGGAAGCCGACCAGCTGGGTGATCGCCGAACCGCGCACCAGCAGCTGCCAGAAGCCGAGGAGCACCAGCGACACCCCCACAGGGACAGCCTGGGAGGCCGCGTCCGTCCGGTTGCCGAGGATCGGTCCGCTGACCGCGTACGCCAGGAGGGTGAGCCCGGCTGCGCCGATGAGCTCGACGGCCGGGTTCACGCGGGACGAGTGCTCGCGGGTCACCCCGATCAGCCGGGCTGAGCGCAGCATCGCCCACGGCATCACGACAGCCTTGACCACCAGCAGCAGGCCGGCGACGACGACGGCAGAGCCCTCCCCCGCGTGCAGGCCGACGGTGAGGACGAGCCCGGCGAGCGCGACGCCCTGCAGCACAAGCAGCCCGATCGCCCGGACGGTGGAGCGGCCCCAGACCTGGAGGACGGCGGTGAGCAGCAGCAGGCCGGTCGTCGTCGCAAGCAGTTGTTGGTACAGGTCGGTCGACATCAGCGGCCTCCTTTCAGAACACCAGGTAGGAAGCGCTCACGGAGAGGAACGCAAGGACGAAGGAACCAGCCAGCAATTCGGGCACCCGGAAGAGCCGGAGCTTTGCGATGAACACTTCTGCTGCCGCCAGCACAGCGCCGAGGACGAGCACCTTGACGGTGATCGCACCGATGCCGACGAGCAGGGTGAGCGGTGCAGCGTCCTGCCCGATCCCCCAGGGCAGTGCGAGGTTGGCCACGAGGCCGAGGAGGGCGGTCAGGCGCAGCCACGAGCCGAGCTCGAGCCAGCCGAGGTCGCGGCCGCCGCTCTCGAGGATCATCGCCTCGTGGATCATGGTCAGCTCGAGGTGGGTCGACGGGTTGTCGACCGGCAGCCGTCCGGTCTCCGCGATCACCACGACGACGAGGGCGAAGATCGCCAGCAGGCTCACCGGGTTCAGCAGCGACGCGGGGTCTGCGCGACGGGCCTGCACGATCGCGGCAAGCGCCGACGTGCCGGCTGGGACGCTCAGCGCGTAGATGCTCAGCAGCACGGTCGGTTCGACGAGGGCAGCGATCACCATGTGCCGGCTGGAGCCCATGCCGCCGAACGCGGAGCCGGACTCCAGGCCGAGGAGGGCGAGCGCCACCGTCCCGACGAGGAGGACGGAGACGACGACGAACAGGTCCCCCGGGACGCTGGCCAGCGCGAGGGTGCTGGCCAGCGGGATCAGCGCGCACAGCAGGAGGCTCGATGCCACCAGCAGGATCGGGGCAGCGGTCAGCACCAGCGTCGACCCCGGCGCCCGGGTGGGCTCCTTCGCCAGGAGCTTGCGCAGGTCGCGCCACGGCTGCATGATCCCGCCGCCGACGCGGCCTTCGAGCCGGGCACGGGTGGTGCGCATCACGCCGATCAGCACCGGCGTCACCGCGACAGCGAGCACCAGCTGGATGAGGACCACAGCGACGGAGGCGATGGTCATAGCGCCACCAGCACGAGCACGAGGACGAGCGCTGCGAACGAGAACCCGACGTAGCGGTGGATGCTGCCGTTCTGGATCGTGCGGGCGAGGTCGCCCAGCCGTCCGGCCCAGCGGGTCGCCGGAAGATAGAGGCGGTCCTCGATCACGTCCCCGGTCTCCTGCGTGTAGGTCATCTGCTCGACGAGCAGCGGCGAGGCGTCGTGATGGACGACGTCGACGAGCTGGGTGGCCTGCAGGGATGAGCGGAAGACCCGCACCAGCGGCTCGGAGTAGCTGGTCGCGTTGTACTCCATGCGCGGGCTGGTCCGCTCGCCGCCGCAGCCCCAGGCCAGGTCGACGTCCCTGCGGGGATGCCGTCGGGCGAGGACGGCGTTCACCACGACCAGTGGGACGAGGATCGCGAGGGTCAACAGCGTCAGCGCGACGGGGTTGAGGACCACGTCGACGGCACCGAGCAGCAGGCCTGCGCCACCGGTGGTCGACACTCCCCCCGCCGAGACGGCGCGGGCGAGGGCCTGGGACAGCGGTCCGGGCACAAGTCCGAGCCCGACGACGAGGACGGCGCCGAGCACCATGGCCGCTCGCATCGCCGGCCCGGCCTCGTGCGCCTGCGCTGCTGCAGGCGTGCGTGGACGGGCGAGGAAGCCGATGCCGTAGGCCTTGACGAAGGTGAGCAGCCCGAGCCCGACGGTGAGGGCGACGATGCCCATCGTGATCGGGATGACGATGGCGAGCAGGCGGTCGGCCCTCGCGTCCACGTGGATGAGCGACTGCAGCAGCGCCCACTCCGCGACGAAGCCGGAGGTGACCGGCAGTGCAGCGGCGCCGAGGGCCCCGACTCCGAAGGTCACCGACGTCCAGGGCATGCGGGCGGCAAGGCCGCCGAGCAGGTCGAGGTCGCGCTCACCGGTCGCGTGCAGCACGGAGCCGGCGCCGAGGAAGAGGACCGACTTGAACGCTGCATGGCTGACCGCCAGCAGCAGGGCAGCGACGAGGGCGACGTCGGCGACGGCAAACTGTCCGGAGCTCCGCAGGAGCAGTCCCACCCCGATGGCCGTGGTGATCAGGCCGATGTTCTCCGTCGTGGAGTAGGCGAGAAGCTTCTTCAGGTCGGCCTGCACCGAGGCCTGCAGGATGCCGTAGAGGGCCGAACCGGCACCGAGTGCCACCAGCACGATCGACCACCACCGGGGACCGCCGGGCAGCAGCCGGAGGGTGAGCAGCAGGATGCCGTAGATGCCCATCTTGACCATCGCCGCGCTCATCGCAGCGGACATGTGGCTGGGTGCCTCCGGGTGGGCCCGCGGCAGCCAGACGTGAACAGGGACGAGGCCGGCCTTGGTGGCGAATCCCGCGACGAGGAGGACGAACGCGAGGGTTGCTGCCGGTCCGGCGATGCTCGCAGCGGCCATCGTCGCCCAGGAGGTGCCGCCGGCAGCTGCGGCAAGGACGCCGAACCCCGCCAGCAGGAACAGGAAGCTCAGGTGGGTCATCACGGCGTACCAGATCGTCGCCCGACGCACCGGCTCGCGAGTCGCGTGGTCGGCGAGGAGCAGCACCGTCGAGCCACCGGCCATCAGCTCCCACGCCAGCAGGAAGGTGACGGCGTCGGCAGCTGCCGGCACCAGCTGCATCCCGACGGCGAAGACGGCGAACGCCGCCCAGCCGGTGCGGGAGGCGGCCGGACCGTTGGCGTACCCGATCCCGAAGAGCGCGGCGAGGGCGACGACGATTCCGGCGAGCGCCATGAAGAGTCCGCCGAGCTGGTCGGGGGCGAGCACCAGCGGCTCGAGGGGTGCGGTGAGCGGGAGGGCGACGGGAACCTGCAGGCCGGTGCCGGCCTCGCCGAGCAGCGCTGCCGACCCGGTGACGGCCGCTGCGATGCCTGCGGTGACGATCAGGGCTCCGGCCAGCAGGTTTCGCTGCCGGGCCGGGGCAACGACGGCCACGACGACGGCGAGCGCCCCGAGCAGGAGCTGCGCGAGCAGGCCGGCGTCGACGAGATTCGTGGCCACCGTCAGCACCGTCATCGGCGGGTCACCGCACGCAGGGCGGCGATGATGGCCTCCGGCGCCGGCGGGCAGCCGGGCACGTGGACGTCCACCTCGAGATAGTCATCAACGGAACCGGCGACGGCGTAGGAGCCTGCGAACTGACCACAGCCCCGGGTGCAGTCCCCGATGGACACGATCACCCGCGGGTTCGGGGTGGCGTTCACGGTGTTGACCAGGGGCTCGGCCATGTTCTGTGTGACGACACCGGTGACGGCGACGACGTCGGCGTGCCGGGGGGAAGCGACCAGCCTCGCGCCGATCCTCTCTGCGTCGTAGACCGGACCGAAGGCCGCACCGATCTCGAGCTCACAGCCGTTGCAGGAGCCGGCGTCGACATGGCGCACCTGGACGCTGCCGCGCAGCGCGCGTGGCGGCTCGAAGCCGGCGCGCACCTGGAGGTCGTTGTCCGTCGCCGGGCCGAGCGGTTCGGCGACGCGACCGGTGCGGGCGATCAGCCTCAGCAGGCGGGAGGTGCTCACGCGGTGCCTTCGACGTCGGCGCTCGCCTCTTCGTCGAGGTCGGCCTGCAGTTGCGCCTGATCGGCCAGCAGGAATCCGAGGGTGGTCCGGGCTGCGGCCAGCAGTTCGCCGATCGAGGGGATCATCAGGGAGTAGCGCACCTCGCCGCCAAGGCGCTGCTGGCGCACGATGCCGGCGCGGCGCAGGATCCCGAGTTGCTGGGAGAGGGTGCTCGGCTCGACCTCGATGGCTCCGAGCAGCTCATGGACGGCGTGATCCCGTTCGCAGAGCAGCTCCAGCACGCGGATCCGGATCGGGTGACCGATGTTGCGGAACAGCGCTGCCTTGGCTTCGTGCAGCGGGACGGGCAACTCGACTCCTCGACTTCATGACTTTGAGAAGTAGCGTACACGCAAACTCGCTGGCCCGGCGAGGAGGAGGATGGGACCCATGCGACAGCGCGAGTTTGATCTGGACACGACATCGAGGGAAGCGGTGCTGCGAGTCAGTGCCCGCGGCCGGCTGATCCTCGTCCACCCGATGGCGAACCGGGGAACGGCTTTCACGCTCGACGAGCGTGAGCAACTCGGCCTTTCCGGTCTTCTGCCGAGCCGGGTCACGACGATCGAGGAGCAGATGCGGCGCACGTATGCGCAGTACCTGCGTTCGCCGTCGCCGTTGTCGAAGTTCATCTACTTGTCGCAGTTGCGTGACCGGAACGAGGTGTTGTTCTACCGGCTGCTCAGCGAGCACCTGGAGGAGATGCTGCCGATCATCTACACCCCGACCATCGGGGAGGCGATCGAACGGTTCAGCCATGAGTACGTCGGCGCCCGCGGCCTGTTCCTCTCCATCGACCACCCCGAACTGATCGAGCAGTCGCTGAGCGACTTCGAGCTGGACGCCGACGACGTCGACCTGGTCGTGGTGACCGACTCCGAGGGCATCCTGGGCATCGGCGACCAGGGCATCGGCGGCATCCAGATCGCGATCGGCAAGCTGGGGGTGTACACCGCTGCGGCCGGTATCCATCCCCGCCGGGCGATCCCCGTGGTGATCGACGTCGGCACCGACAACCTCGGCCTGCTCAACAGCGACCTGTACCTCGGCGAGCAGCACGCCCGCGTCCGCGGTGAGCGCTACGACGAGTTCATCGAGTCCTTCGTGCGCGCTGTGAACAAGCTCTTCCCCAACGCGATGCTGCACTGGGAGGACTTCGGCGCGGGGAACGCCCACCGGATCCTGAACCGCTACTCCGACCAGATCTGCACCTTCAACGACGACATCCAGGGCACGGCCGCGGTCGTGCTCGCCGCTGTCCTCGCAGCCGTCCGGCTCACCGGCATCCGGCTGCCGCAGCACCGCGTCGTGATCTACGGTGCGGGGACCGCCGGGGTCGGGATCGCCGACATCATCAGGGAGGCGATGTCCCAGGCAGGCCTGGCGGCCGAGGCGGGGTTCGCCCAGTTCTATGCCTTCAACAGCCACGGCTTGATCGTCGCCGACGGCGAACACGTCCGCGACTTCCAGCTGCCCTACGCCCGCGGTCGTGAGGAAGTGAGCTCCTGGGACGTCGAGGACCCCTCACGGATCACGCTCGCCGAGACCATCCGCAATGTGAAGCCGACCATCCTGATCGGCACGTCCGCCCAGAACGGGGCTTTCAGCGAAGAGGTCGTGCGGGCGATGGCGGCGAACTGCGCGCGGCCGATCATTCTGCCCCTGTCGAACCCGACGAGTCGCGCGGAGGCGCACCCGGCAGACGTGCTCGAGTGGACCGGAGGGCAGGCTCTGATCGCCACCGGCGGCCCCTACGGCACCATCCGGCACGGCGAGATCTACCACACCATCGCGCAGGCCAACAACGCCCTGATCTTCCCCGGCCTCGGCCTGGGCGTCTCCGTGGTCAAGGCCACCCGGGTGACCCCGGAGATGATCTACGCCGCAGCAGACGCCCTCGCCGGGCTCGTCAACGAGTACCGACCCGGGGCCTCCCTTCTCCCGTCGATGAACGACCTGCGACTGGTCGCTGCCACGGTGGCCAAGGCAGTGGCGAAGACGGCTGAGGACCAGGGCCTCGCCCGCCGGCCGATGACCAACCCGATCAACGACATCTACCAGGCGATGTGGAAGCCGGAGTACCCGAAGCTGGAGATCCTGCCGCCCGATCCGGCCTGACGATCCGGCGTCACCACCTGGTGCCGACGGGATTTGCACTCGCTACAGCCCACCGCGGCCTCGAGCGAGCGCACAGGAGCGTCGCGAGTGCAGAAGCCGTCGCCTCAGCGAGGCGGCACGCAGGTGTCGAGCTTCTGCACCCTGCACAAGCTCAGGCGAGGAGCCCCCGTTGGGCGGGCGCAGCGGCGTCGGGGCCGCCGACTGCCGGGTCTGCCTCGACCGAGACGAGGGCAACCCCGAGGTCCCGGATCTTGGCCAGCAGTCCGTGCAACTGCGCCTGGTCGGCGACGCTGCCGCGCAGGGTGGTCGTGCCGTCGGACTCCCCGGTGACGGTGAACCCGTCGAACCAGGTGGCCCAGTGGGGTTCGAGCCGACCTGCTACCCGCAGGGTGTAGCCGATGGACGCAGGCCCGGGAGAGGTCATGTCGACGCGCCCCTGCCGGCCGCAACCCGGGTCCGTCCCCGTGAGGGCCGAGCCGAACCGCGGCGGATCACGACCTCGGCGACGGCGAGGTTGATCGCCCACGCAGCGCCCATGGTCAGGTCGTGGGCAAGGACGCTGGTGCCCACCAGGCCAGGACCGAACGCTCCGGTGAACACCTGGGTGCCTGCGCCGAGGGCGAGCGCGTAGGCCCGGGTCATCCACGCCCGGTGTCGCGGCACGTCCCCGCGGCGGATCGCTGCAAAGCCCAGCACGACGCCGGCAGCCATGGCCGTCCCCACGACCAGCCGGATGGCGAAGAGCAGCACGCCGGAGCCCGGCTTCAGGGGGTAGGCGAGGGTGATCCACAATCCGGAGAGCGCGACGCCCAGTGCCAGTGGCACCAGCACGCGTCCGGCCGTCCGGTGCCAGCCCGGGTGCCGCTGGCGCAGGCGCGACGAGAACTGGAAGGCGCCGATCAGGGCGTACGGGATCACGGTGGCGATGTGCACGATCACCGGGAGCGGCGAGGCGTCGATCCGGCCGTCCAACGGCATCAGGGCAGGCCCGCCGGCCAGGCCGACAAGGCGCAGGGAGCCGGTGATGGCGGGGATGAGGCTCAGGACGATCAGGGCGAACGGCACCCACCGGGCCGAGGCCCGGCGGGTGCTGGTGATCGTGGTCATCGGGCGACGACGGGCTCGGGCAGCGAGCGGATCTCGGCAACGGCACCCTGCGAGCGGAACGTGAGCCACAGCGATGAGCCGAGGGCGATCAGTGCAAGGCCCGTCGGCACTGCGAACAGGCGCTGGTTGATGAAGGGCAGGAGCGGGATCAGGATGCTCAGCGGGGTGGCGATGGCCAGCATGATCGAAGCCCAGCGGGCGAGGACATTGGCACGGAAGAGGGCGATCCCGAAGATCAGGCCACCGGCCATGTAGGTAACCCCGACAAAGGAGTTCAGGGCACTCATCAGGCCGATGTCGAAAGCAGCCTTGCCGCCGAGTGCGACACCGATGGCCGCGCTGACGTACTCGGGTGATGTGTGGGCGATGGCGGGCAGGATCACGACCGCGGCGATCTCGAGGGTCAGCATTGCGATGAACCCCGCGCCGAGGGTCAGGTAACCGATCAGCCCCAGCACGCCTGCCTTCTTCACCTGCGACAGGTACATGCCGGTGATGCCGATCAGTGCGAACAGGGTGAAGCCGATCTTCATCGCCTGCCGGACGGCGAATTCGGTCGTGCTCACGAAGGCGAGGTCAACGGGTGGGTGGTTGATCTGCACACCGCAGAACAGCAGGCCCGCGACGACGGCGCTGACGCCGGCCGCCCGGATGAGGTGGGTGGTGGTGATGGACATGTGAGGCTCCCTGGTTCGAGGTCTGCGGCCGGGGCCGCTGCTGATGGTTCGAACCTAGGAACGGACGGGGTGAGGCGGCGTCACCCTTTGATGTGATCGCCCATGTGATCTTCTGCCGGCTAGAGCAGGCCGCGTTCCCTGGCCTGGGCCACCGCTGCCCGCCGAGTGGTGACGCCGAGCTTGGTGAAGATGTGCTTGGTGTGGGTGCGGAGCGTGTTGTGCGACACGAACATCTGGCGTGCGATCTCCGGCCCGGTCAGCTCACTGTCGAGCAACCGCAGCACCTGCAGTTCCCGTTCGGTCAGGGCATCGGGCAACTGTGCCGGGGTGCCTGGACGGGGCTCGGCGCGACCGGTCGACTCCTGAGCACGAACGAGCAACTCCCGAATCTCCACCAGGCTTCCTGCCCGCCCCGAGGCGACGGCCGTCGCCTCCAGCCGGTGAAGCAGGGCGATCGCCTCGTCCATGCGTTCAGGGTGCCCGGCCAGGGCCAGGCGGACGAGCGTGAGGTGCTCGTACTCCCTGAGGTAGCCGG
>JAOATP010000093.1 GCA_030158185.1 Propionicimonas sp. | reverse complement strand
CCCCTTTCTTGCCCCTTTCTTGCCCCGGGATCGGGTCACCTGCTGAGAGCGGGAGGGTGCGCTCGCGACGTCACGCGGCGGCGTACTGGGCCGCGACGGTCTTCGCGCTCAGCGCCGAGCGGTAGTAGGCGAACTCGTCGAGGGCGCCGGCGAACCAGGTGCTGGCCGGCTTCTCCGGCCAGCCGTCCATGTTGCCGCCGCCCAGGCGCCAGTAGCCGGAGCCGGGCTGGGCGCCCGTGAGGGCGTTGGCTGCAACGAGGACGCCGTCGACGTACAGCTTCGTTGCGCCGTTGCCCTGCGTCGCGGTTGCCTGGTGCCAGGCGCCGTCGTTGTAGGTACCGGTGGTCACCACCGTCCTGATCCGGCTGCGGTAGGTACCGAAACCCACGCGGCCGTCGGTCGTCATGTACAGGGAGCGGTCCGCCCGGGAACCGTGCCCGGTCCGTGTGTTCTCGAAGCCGAGGATCTTGCCCCCTGCGGTGTTCGTGGTCCTGAACCACACCTGCACGCTGAAGCTCGTTGCCGGAGTCGACCGCTTCGACTGGTACACCCCCGAGCCCCGGTCGCCGGCGGTCCGGATGGCGAGGTTGCCGGCAATGGCTCCCGGCTCGTACCTGGTGACCCCGCGGAGGGTGCCGGTCCGCTTGTGCCCACTGGCGTCTGCGGCGACGGAGCCGGTGTCGCCCAGGCGCCAGTGGATGGCCGGTCGTGCGGCCTTCACTGCTTTGGCATAGGTGGTGTTCGGCGTCACGGGCGCGCTCTGCGGCGGAACCTGGTAATCCAGCGGCAGCGCCACGAGCTTCGTCAGGGGGAACGGCACCTCACCGAGGGCCTTGTTGCCGAGCATCTCCGCGAAGGCGTAGTGCCCGCGGAAGATGCTGTCATAGGAGTTGTCGGCCAGGGCGATCGGGTTCTCCGCGGAGAACGCCACTGATCCGGACGTCTCGCTGATGACGACCCCGTACTCCTGTGCTGCCCGTGCGATGGTGCGTGCCACCGGCGACAGCTTCATCGCGGACAGGTCGAGGCTGGCCGGCAGGCGCAGCCGCTGGCCGATCGCGAGTTGCGTCCCCGTCTTCCAGCCGTCGGTGCGGTTGGCCGGCCACGAGATCGTCCCCTTCTTCGTGAACGGGATGCCGAGATTGATCACGTGGTCGATGTGGCCGGCGAGGAGTTCGGACTGCCGGATGGTCGCGCCCCACAGCGCGAGACCGCTGGCTGAGGCCCCGTAGCCGTAGGTGAAAGTGCCGGAGGCCTTGCTCGCGTCTGCGATCCGGCCGCCCCAGCACGCCTGCCACTTGCCGTCGACCTTGCGTGCCTTCCACAACTCCACGACGTCCCTGGTGTCGGCGTTGTAGATCGAGACCGACCCGTCGGAGGACTGGTCGGGCCGCAGGTCGGCAGGTACGTGCACGCCCCGCAGCTGGCGGTTGAGTTCTGTGTCCCAGCCCTTCCACCGGTTCTGGCAGTTCCAGCCGGTGATGTCGAAGACCGGGTCGCTGTTGTAGGCGACGTAGAGCGCCGGGGCGAAGCGGGTGGTGTTGATGCCGACGTTGGCCTGGGTCTTCGTGCCATAGAACCTGTGGGCCTGGGCGTTCAGGCCGGCGACAAGCTTCTTCGACTTCGAGGCTGCGGGCGTCCGATCGGGCAGCCTCTGGTAGAACGGCGAGCTCGCAGCGAAGACGCGGGACGGGGCGGGACGCGAATCGGTGCCGGAGAGGCTGGCGGCGCGGGCCGGCAGTGACGCTGGCACAAGCAGCGCAAGGACGCTCGCTGCGGTGACGGAGATCTGGAGCAGGCGGGGGGACATCAGCTTCCCATTCAGGTTCGAAGCGCCCCGGGGGCACTCAACTGTGGTTCATCGCTTGAGCGCACAGCCTAGTAGGACAGACCGGGGTGGGCCGGGGCCTCTCCTCCGCGGACGGTGTAGCGGAGGAAGACGATCCCGGAAGCGAACCGGCGCTCCTCCACCAGCGAGAGGTCGAGACGCAGCCCTGTGGGCAGCAGCCGCGTACCGGCGCCGACGATGGCGGGGGCGACGTAGATCGCCAGCTCGTCCACCAGGCCGGCGCGCAGCAGGTCGGCAGCAAGGGTCGGTCCGGACACCGACAGTTCGGTGTCGCTGGACTCCTTGACCGTGCGGATCGCCTGCAGGTCGAGGTGCGGCTGCACTCGCGTCCGCTCGATGCCGGGTACAGCGAGGGTCGTGGAGAACACGACCTTGTCCGCAGCACGCCAGATGTCGGCGTACTCCCGGACGTAGTCGGGCGCGTCGGCCAGCCAGTCGTCCTCCGCCCAGGCACGCATGGTCTCGAACATGCGCCGGCCGTACAGGTAGGTGCCGACGCTGCGCTCGCGCTCGTTGACGAAGCGGTGGGTCTCCTCGTCGGGCTCAGCCCAGTCGAAGTCACCCTCGGCCCCGGCGACGAAGCCGTCGAGCGAGCTGATCATGCCGTAGCTGAGCGTTCCCATGCCTCAACCATTGCGCATCCCGGCACACACCCGGGTGAGCAATTCAGTTACTCCGAGCTCCCGTTGACCCCGCCGAGGCTCTGGCCGAACCGGCCTGCCCCTGCAGATGGCACCCCTCCGCTGCCCGGCACCCAGGCCCGAGGTGCTCCGCCGCCGAAGGGGATGACGTTGACCATGCCGGACGCGTGGTCGACGTCGTCGGGAACTCCGACCAGGAGGACGCGCTCCGCAGCGCCCGCCACCGTGTTCAGGCTCGCCCCGAACTTGTCGCCGGCGTCCGCCCCACCCGGAACGCCCGGGCTGTTCTGCGTCCACGCCACGTCGGAGGCGAGGTTGTTGGTCGGGAACACCTGCACCGTGCCCGCGTCGACCCCGCCGGTGGTGTTCTCCTTCGGCACGCCCACCGCAAGCCGGGTACGCGAATCACCCAGGCCCGGCGCGATCCAGGCCACGGCCGTGCCGAACTCGTCGCCGTCCTCCGCGGACCCACCGACTCCTGCCGTGTCCTGGCTCAGCGCCGTCCCCGGGTCGACGTCTTCTGTGTCGGAGCTGAACAGCTGCACCAGGCCTGCGTTGGTGTCCGATCCCAGGTCCTCACCGGGCGCACCGATCGCGATCCGCGTCGTCGCACCCACCCTGATGGTGTCGATGCTGGAGCCGTACCGGTCACCCGATTCGGAGCTGTTGGGCACCCCTGGCGCGTTCTGGTCAAGGGAGATCCCGACCAGCTCGTCGGAGAAGTAGATGTCCTGGACGATGGTGGCCGCTCCCGCGTCCGCCTTGGAGCCGACGTCTTCGTTCGGGGTGCCGACCACGCAGTCGACAGTGGTGCCCTGCCCGCTGAAGTAACCGCACGAGACGGCCGCGCCGAAGCGGTCGCCCGTTTCGGCCCCGCCGGGGATTCCCGGCGTGTCCTGGGTGATCCAGAAGGTCTCGGAACCGCCGTCGTAGGCCGCCCGCACCGCAAGGGCGCCGGCATCGTTGTGGCCACCCACGTCTGCGCCGGGAACACCGATCGCGAGGGCGTAGGCGTCCGGGGCCGGCGTGCCGCCCTGGCCGAGGTCCTCGAGCGCGTCGACGGCGAAGCCGAACTGGTCGCCGGCCGTGATCGGCTGACCGAAGCTGGACTGGGCGTAGGCCGTGCTGGCCTCCGAGATCGCCAGCCCGGCGGCCCCGCCCCACAGCACCTGCACGTACCCGGAGTCGACCTGGGCCCCGATGTCCTCCAGCGGCGTCCCGACAACGACGTCGGTGTAGTCGTCGCAGTCGATGTCGGCGACGGCCAGCGCTGTGCCGAACCGGTCGCCCGCCTCGGCCGTCCCACCGACCGACTCCTCGCCCTGCCACAGGACGTCGCGGGCTCCCTCGCCGACGAGGCCGTCCGCGTCGCCGTACAGGACGACGATGCGTCCGGCCTCAGCCAGACCGGCGACGGTGGCGAAGGGGTCGCTGACGACGGCGTCGGACCAGCCGTCACCGTTGAAGTCCGACATCACACCGTTGGCGCAGGAGTCCGCCTCCGCGTGCGCCACGGAGGCCGGCCCGAACGCCGGGGCGGCGATGAGCACGCCGATGCCGGTGAGTAGTGATCGAATGCGCATGATGCAATCCCCTCCCAGGTCGCTGGACCGGTCGGAGCCGGCAACCCGCTCCTGAAATACATCCAAGCCGTCGTCACGGCCGTGAACATGGGCACATGTGCGACGTCACATCGAGACCAACGACCCCCTGCTGCGCGGGGTGAGCAGGAACGCGAACAGGTACAGCACGGCGACGATCAGCAGCAGGTTGCTGTAGCCGGTCAGCAGCCCGAGGTACTCCAGGCAACCGCCCAGCATCGCGCCCAGCAGGTTGAGGCCGAAGGCTGACTGGGAGTCGTCGGACGCGCCGAACCGCTTGGAGAAGGCCACGTTGGCAAGGTAGATCGGGATGAACGCCAGCACGACAGCCGCGATCAGCCGCGGCACGAAGGGCAGCGTCAGCAGCCACGACGGTTCGACGAAGAAGCACAGCGCCAGGGACGCGGCGATGCCACCGAAGACGACCGGCAGCGGGGGAGTCCTGAACCTGCGTGTGGTCTCGACCGCTGCCAGCACGATGAGCAGCACCCCGGCGAAGACCAGCGCGTTCACCAGCCAGGTGGTGCCGAAGAGCAGGGCGAAGGTCGCGATGTTCTTGGTCTCCAGCAGCATGAACGCGGAACCCATGAAGAACAGGTCTGCGTAGGGACGCATCGCGCGGAACGGCCCGCCCAGCGCGCGGACGGCGATGGCCGAGATCACCAGGATGCCGGCCAGCGTCCACAGGTACAGCGCAGGGATCGGACCGCCCTGGTAGTACAGGAACGGCCGGTCGTCGGTGGCAGGGGCGACCACTGCGCCGGCGGGTGTGTAGTTCGAGCCGCAGACCTGGTTGTTCTGGTCGAGCGCGGCCGTCACGACGGCCTGGCCGCCACCGGGAAGGTCGACGCACGGGATGTGGCCGAAAGCAGTCTGGACGGTGCCGGCCAGCCGGTCGATCAGCCAGTCCTCGCGGTAGTAGTTGTACATGGAGAAGGCGCCGGTGGGCGTCAGGTGGTCGCGCGCTGCAGTGAGGGCCTGTTCGGTGAACAGGAAGCTCTCCAGCCGGATCTGGGATGCGCCGGTCACGAGCGCCAGCGAGTCGGGCAGGGCGAACAGGATCAGGTCGTACTTGTTGTCCGTTCCCTCGAGGAACGCCCGTCCGTCGTTGACGTGCCGGGTGACCCGCGGGTCGCTGTAGGGGTGGTCGGGGTTCTTCTCGAGCCCGATCTGCATGATCCGCGGGTCGATGTCGACGGCGTCGATGTGCCTGGCGCCCTTCGAGAGGGCGATCGCAACGTCCGAGCCGGAGCCGGCGCCGATGATCAGCACGTTGCCGAGCGAATTGCCCGGCGTCCGCTGGTAGGGGAAGCCGTACTGCGGCTCCTCCTGCAGCCGCTGGGCGGCTGCGCGCATGATCTGGTGCGGCACGCCGTTCACGGAGATGTCGGTGAGCGGGATGCCGCCGAGCACCATGTCCCGCGTGTGGATCTTGTAGTACGGCGACCAGGAGATGCCGGGGGAAAGGGTCTCCAGCAGCAGGACGGTGACCATGGCCAGGCCAGCGACGAGGGCCAGCCAGCGCTGCCAGTTCCCCAGCAGGACGACGAACGCGGCCGTCACGATCAGGCCCCAGACCACAGAAGGGGCCTGCAGGAACGACATCAGGGTGAAGGCGAAGATGCCGATCAGCGATCCGACCAGGTCCCAGCGGTACGCGGTCAGCGGGCGCAGGTGACCGAAGCAGCGTCCCACCACTTCCGCGGGCCCTGCCAGCACGGCCGCGACGAAGATGAAGATCAGCGGGAGCACCAGCCAGGCGGGCGGGCCGGTGGTGTTCAGCGACGTGAAGTAGATGATCTGGTCGCCGGCGCGGTCGATGGTGACCGGAGCGAGGTAGGTGGCGATCACGAGGACGGCGAGGATCACCGGCACGGACGGCAGCACCGACCACGTCTTGCGGGCGATCAGGAAGCCGAGGCCGATACCGAGGAACGAGCCGAGCAGCACGAAGTTGGAGAAGTAGCTGAGGTGGACGACGTTCGAGCCGAGCCAGCGAATCAGGGCGAGTTCGAGGAACAGCATCAGCGCACTGCCCAGCACCAGCCGTCGGACGACCGCGAAGTCGGGGCGTTCGGGGACGGTGTCGGCCGGCAGCCGCCAGGTGCGACGTCCGGCCGGCACCTCGTGTATGGCCGTGTCGGTTGCCTGCCCGTCCGCCATGATCTACCTCCGCCCGCGCCGGACCCGCCCGGCTGAGGATCAACCTAAGGGGTCACCGCCGACACTGTCAGGGGTTGGACGCTTTGCCCCATCGGCGGGTCCCGTCCCCGAGCGGGCATCATGGTCGCCATGACCGAACCACGGGGCCTGGACGCGGTGAGCGCGGAGTTGTACGGCGGGACGCCCGCGGACTTCGTCGCCCGGCGCGACGAGCTGGCGAAGCAGGCCCGTGCCGACGGCGACCGTGAACGGGCGGCGGCGATCAAGGCGCTGCGGCGCCCCACGGTGGGCGCCTGGTACCTGAATGTCGCCGCAGCCGCAGGGCTGACCTCGCTGCGGGAGCTGCTCGACCTGGGACGGGAGTTGCGCGAGACCCAGGCCGCCGGTGACTTCGCTGCCCTGCGTGACCTGGCCGCACGGCGGGGCCCGCTGGTCGACCGGGTGCTGCGCGACCTCACGGCGCACCTCGCGCAGGTGGGCGTCACGGCGACGGGCAGCGGCCTCGACGAGGTGCGCACCACCCTCGGCGCGGCCCTCGCCGACGCAGCGGTGGACCGGCAGGTCCGGGCCGGACGCGTCGACCGTCCGCTCAGCTACGGCGGCTTCGGCGAGGTGGACATGGCCGTCCCGCCGCCCACGCCAAGCTCTTCCGGCGGGTCGAAGGACTCGCCGGACCAGGCCGCAGCAGCGGCGAAGGACACGCTGGCGGCTGCAAGGAGGGAGCTGGCGGCCGCGGAGCGCGAGCGCCAGGCGATCGAGTCACGCGGCAAGGAGGCAAGCGCTGCACTGCGGGCGGCCCGCAGGCGGGTCGAGACCCTCGAGACCGAACTCGACAGGGCGCGCGACGCCCTTGCCGTTGCCGAGGACGAGGCGACCCGACTGAAGGCGCAGGCCGCAGCCCTCACGGCCACCATCGAGCAGGCCCGCAAGGCGCTCGCAGGGTAGCCCGGGCCGGCTCAGCCCTCCTGCGGGACCGGCGGCACCTTCACGACCATGGCAAGGCCACCGAAGGCCGGCAGTTCGACGGTGAAACCACCGAGGTTGTCCACGTCGTCCACCTTGCGTCGCGTACTCAGGTCGACCACCCGCCCGGCAGGAATGTGCTCCGACTGCACGCGTCCGGTGACCTTCTCCGGCCCGAAGTTGAGCGCCGTGATCTGCACCACACCGGTCTCCAGCCGGTTTACCAGTACGAGCATGCTCTTGCTCGAGACATCGGGGATGTCGACGAGGGTGCCGGTTGCGATGCTGTTGCGCTTGCGCACCTTCAGGATGGCTGCGAGGCGTGAGGCGAACGAGTTGGGGTTGGCGAGCTGGTCGGGAAGGTAGCCGTACAGGGAAGTGGCCAGCGGCATGCCGGACGACGACCGCTTGGCATCCGGGGCGCTGCCGAGGAGGTCGTAGGCGCCGCGCTCGATCCAGCGGGTGTCGCCGGTGCCGATCAGGCCCTTCACCTTGCCGCGGTCGAGCGGCAGCGCGCCGACGAGGTCCCAGCCGGAAAGGGCGAACACCCCGGGCTGCCACGCGTTGTACATGCACAGCAGCAGGTGCGCGTTGCTGATGCGGCGCACGTCGGCATCGGTGATCGAGTCGAGGTCGGTGATGCCGAGGCTTGCGGCGATGATCGAAGCCGTGGTGCAGGCGATGCCGTTCTGCACGAACACCGCGTTGTACGGCGCCGCTGCGCCCGTGAGCAGGCGACGCATCGTCTCCCGCACCTGCTCGGCGAGTTCCGCGCCGGTGTAGTCCACGCCGCCGAGGGAGTAGGTGTCCTCGCGGTGCCGGGCGAAGTGCACCAGCTCGTAGGTGAGCTCGTCGTGGTTCTGCAGGGCGTGCACAAGCGAGGCCTGGTCGACCCCGAGGCGCAGCGCCTCCCGCAGCGTGAGCCGCAGGAACTCCGTGTCGTCGGTGGCCAGCGCGAACTGGTAGGCAGGCCGGGTGACGAAGTCGTAGGACAGGTCGGGGCCGACAGCGCCGGTGTCGACGATGTCGTCGATGGCGAGGTTCAGCTCCTGGAAGGTGAAGCCGCCGACCTTGCGCACCATCGAACCGATCAGCTGGTTCGCGGCCTGCGACAGCGGGTGGCCCTCCGACCAGCCGGGCCCCTGGTTCAGGGACTTCTCGACGCCGAGGAAGCCGTTGGCGTCCAGGCGCAGTCCGCCGGAGCCCAGGTCGAGCAGCGAGTGCAGGGCATCGCCCATCACCAGCCGCATGCCGGCGAAGCTCGGGTCGAGCCAGTTGATGGACGGCTGCCCCTCCTTGAAGTAGTGCAGGTACACCCAGCGGCGCAGCTTGCCCTTGTAGTCGTAGATCGGGGGAGTGACCGACCAGTTGGTCTCCTTGACCCCCGGCTCGTAGAAGATCACCCGCTGCAACTCGCCGATGATGTAGCCGGCCTCCGCGAGGGCACGCTCGGCCTCAGGGGTGAGGTTCACGGCGTCCTGGCCCTCGGGGACCTCGGGAAGCAGGTGCCACGCGTCCTCGGGGATGTCGACCATGTGGTAGATCCCCGGGTAGTCCAGGTAGTTCAGCTCCGCGAGGCGGAAGTCGGCACCCTTCCCGGTGTGGCCGGGCACGATGTCGTCGATGATCGTCCCGCGCCGCCGCGCAGCGTTCGCGCACATCTCCCGGAACTCCTCCTCGGTGCCGAAGGCGGGGTCGATCTGCATGCTGATGCGGTCGAAGTGCCCGTCGACGCTGGGGGTCGGCAGCCAGCCGGAGATGCCGCCGGCCAGCTTGAGGGGACCGGTGTGGACGCCTTCGATGCCGATCTTGGCGAAGGCCGCCCACAGCTCCTCGTCGCCGAGGGCGCCGAGGAACGACTGGCCGGGGGCTGTCATCAGCGAGAGCGGGTAGGCGGTGAACCAGACGGACGCCTGCCGCACGGCTGCGCGGGGATCGGGGTTCGCGTAGGGGCTCGCCCACATGGCGTGGTGACCGGCGAGCTGGCGCCCCAGCAGGATGGCGTCGTGGAGCATCGACTGCTGCTCCAGCCAGGACACGTACGCGGGGTTACGCCCGTCCGGCTCGAACGGCGGTGAAAGGACCGTCTCCGGGCCGACCTCCCTGCGCTTGGCCTTGGGCCGCAGCTTCTCGGGACGGGCGGCGTACAGCTGCTGGCTGTAGCTCAGGTCGGGCAGCCAGTCCTCGCTCTCGTCCTCTTCGGGCGCGACGGGCAGATCCTTGTTGGTGGTCACCGCAGCAAATCTAGCGAGCGCCCGCCGCCGTGCGAACCCTTGGGTCGCATACGCAAGAGGAGTCATTGGCGGGAGGTGGGCGGCGAATCTACGGTGATCGTGCCGACCGGACGACGGTCGCCCGGTCCGCACGGGAGGTGTCATGCTCTCCGACTTCGCTCCGGTCCCGACGCTTGCGGTCTCCGACCTGCAACGTGCCCGCGAGTTCTACGAGGGTGTGCTGGGTTTCACCTATGAGGGTGACGCCGTCGACGGCGTCATGTACAGGTCCGGCAACGGGTCGTTCCTGGTGTATCCGTCGGCCTACGCAGGCACGAACAAGGCGACGGCAATGTCCCTCCAGCTGTCTGCCGAAGCCTTCGACGCAGAGGCTGCCGCCCTCCGTGAGAAGGGGGTCACCTTCGATGAGTTCGAGATGGACCCGATCACCTGGGACAACGGCGTCGCCACGATGCCGGACGGCTCACGAGCGGCCTGGTTCACCGATCCGGACGGGAACATCCTCAACATCGAAGTCGGCATGTGATCGGTCCGGCCTAGCCGGCCCGATCGGGATTGGAGGCGATCCCGTCCAGCCACAGCCGGTCGGACGGGTCGGAATGCGTGCGGCCACTGTTGACGTGCTTGTCGCTGATCTGTTCGCCGGTCGTGATCACGTGCACCATCGCCATGGCGTGACCGCGGCCGAGGCCGTAGTCCTCGGCGAGCCACGCGACGATGGGGGCAGCCTTCGTGCCGGCGGTGAAGCCGTGCTCGTGCGCCCTCTCCACCAGTTGGCGCGGGGTCAGTCCGGTCTTTCGCTCGACCGCGTCCAGATAGGCCTGAAATGACATGGGCCCATGATGGGTGGTCGGTGCCGGGCGGGGGAGTGGCAAATGTTGGCCCCGGTGTGGTGGGCCGGGGGCCGCGTGGTGAATGTGGGAGGCGGCCCGTAGCCTGCTCCGGTGACAGCTGACGACTTCGATGCCCGCGCACTCTCCGTCCTGCGAAGGCTGGTGGGGCGCGAGGACGCGACGTTCCACGAGGGCCAGCTGGAGGCGATCCGGAGCCTCGTCGTCGACCGGCAGCGGGCCCTCGTCGTGCAGCGGACGGGGTGGGGAAAGTCGGCGGTCTACTTCGTCGCGACCGCGCTGCTGCGTGCGAACGGGGCGGGCCCGACCGTCATCGTCTCGCCGTTGCTGGCGCTGATGCGCGACCAGATCGCCGCTGCGACGAGGGCCGGCATCCGGGCGGTGACGATCAACACGGCCAACGCCGCCGAGTGGGGCCAGGTCCACGAGGCGCTCGCATCCGACGCCGTCGATGTGCTGCTGGTCAGCCCCGAGCGGCTGAACAACCCCTCGTTCCGTGAACACCAACTGCCGGATCTCGCTGCGCGGTGCGGGTTGCTGGTTGTCGACGAGGCGCACTGCATCAGCGACTGGGGCCACGACTTCCGTCCCGACTACCGCCGGATCCGCGACCTGCTGGGCACCCTGCGTGCCGACGTGCCGGTGCTGGCCACGACGGCAACGGCCAACTCCCGCGTCGTCGCCGACGTCGTCGACCAGCTGGGGTTCGGTGGTCACGAGGTGCTCACCGTCCGCGGCAGCCTTGCCCGCAGCTCGCTGCGGCTGGGGGTGCTGCGCCTGCCCTACGAGGAAACCCGGATCGCCTGGCTGGTGGCCCACCTGGCCGACTTCACCGGCAGCGGCATCATCTACACCCTCACCGTTGCGCAGGCAGAGGACCTCGCAGCACTGCTGGCACGCCACGGGCACCCGGTGGCCGCCTACACCGGTCGCACCGAGCCGGGCGAGCGCGAGGAGCTGGAGAACCGGCTGCGCGCGAACGAGGTGAAGGCCCTCGTTGCCACCTCGGCACTCGGCATGGGGTTCGACAAGCCCGACCTCGGCTTCGTCATCCACCTCGGGGCGCCCAGTTCGCCGGTGGCCTACTACCAGCAGGTGGGTCGTGCCGGTCGCGCGGTGGAGACCGCCGACGTGCTGCTGTTGCCCACCCCGGCCGATCGTGACATCTGGCACTACTTCGCGACGGCTTCGATGCCGAGCGAAGCCGGCTCCCGGGCCGTGATCGGTACCCTCGCCGAGTCCGGGACCCCCCTGTCCACCCAGGCACTGGAATCCGCTGTCGACATCCGCCGGACGCGCCTGGAGTTGCTGCTCAAGGTGCTGGACGTGGAGGGCGCAGTGACCCGGGTGCGTGGCGGCTGGCTGGCCACCGGTGAGGCGTGGCGCTACGACGCAGATCGCTACGGGAGGGTTGCCGAGGCCCGCACGAGGGAGCAGCAGCTGATGCTCGACTACGAAGCCGAGCCCGGCTGCCGGATGGCATTTCTGCAGCGCACCCTTGACGACCCTGACCCCCAGCCCTGCGGACGCTGCGACCGTTGCACCGCCCCCTGGTACGCGAGCGGGGTGGCCGAGGACGCGGTGGCAACGGCCCGAACGGAACTCGACCGGGTGGGGGTCGAATTGCCGCAGCGCTCGTTGTGGCCGGCGGGCATGGCCAACCTGGGTGTCCCGGTGAGCGGTCGGATCGCCGCGGGGGAGGCCGCTGCGCCCGGTCGGGTCCTGGCACGGTTCACCGACCTCGGGCTGGGCCAACGGCTGCGCGCACTCGTGGCCGCACCTGACGGTCCGGTGCCGGACTGGGTGGCTCCGTACTGCTTCCAGGTGCTCCGCGAGTGGGACTGGGAAGAGCGGCCGGTGGCCGTCGCAGCGATACCTTCGCGACGGCGCCCGCAGTTCGTCGAATCACTGGCCTCGGAACTCGCTCGGCGGGGGAAACTGGTTGATCTCGGGCCGCTCGATCGCACGGAACACCCAGACGATTCCGAGGCCGCCGGCAACAGCGCGTTCCGGCTGCGTCAGGTGTATGGCGCCTTCGGCCTGAGCGACACCCAACGGGCGTGGCTGGAACACGCAGACGGGCCGGTGCTCCTCGTGGACGACTTCACCGACTCGCGCTGGACCCAGACGGTGGCCGCCCGGGTCCTGCGCCTCGGTGGAGCGCCCTCGGTATTGCCATTTGCGCTCGCCGCAGTGGGCTGATCGATTTCACTGATTGATGCCGCGGGATATGGGGCGCCCTGCGCCGTGCAAGCGGTCATTCCGGCCCGCTGGCACGGGCTCCTGCGAAGGCCGCTCGGGTCGGGAACTCATCATCCCGCAGGTGCGATTGCGTCCGCGCGGCCACGACGCTGCGCTGCGGGCCCGTGTGGAGTGAACTGCCTGGCCGGAGCCGGAAAAGTAAGGAGCCCGCCACGAACCGGGGGGGTTCTGCGGGCACTGCCGGGGGGGCAGCTAGTCCGGCTCGGGGGAACCGGAGCGTTTGGGGCGATTGGCTCGGGGGGAACCGCTCGCCTCGATGTGAACTCTAGGGAACCCGTGCGGGCAATTGCAAGCCGTTTTCGAGATTTTCCAGAACATTCTTTCAGGCTTTCTTTGGGTCACCCGTAATGGGGACAAACCCCGGTCACCTAGACGGGTGACAAAGCCATGTCACCCGTTAAGGGGACAAAATCAAAATGGTTGAATACGAGCCATGTAATATGTCCCCCGAGCAGGTGACACGTTGTGAAGGGCACGGGCGCCCGGCCCGCCGGTCCCGGTGGCGTACAGTGTGCCGTTGTGACTGCCGCTGATCTGCAGGCCGAGCTGGCTGTGCTCGACCGGACCCTGACCTCTATCGAGGCCGTCCTCGACCCCGTCGGGAAACGTGCCCAGATCGCAGAACTGCAGGAGGCCGTTGCGGCCCCTGACCTGTGGGACGACCAGGACAACGCCCAGGTGGTGACGTCACGGCTGTCCCGTCTTCAGGCGGAGGTGGACCGCATCGTCGCCCTCCGCAGTCGAGTCGACGACCTCGGCGTCCTGATCGAGCTCGCCGTGGAGGAGGACGATCCCGGCACCCTCGTCGAGGCGCAGAAGGACCTGAAGGCACTGTCGGCCGATATCGAGGCCCTCGAAATCCGTACCCTGCTGTCCGGCGAATACGACCAGCGCGACGCCCTCGTGACCATCCGTTCCGAGGCGGGCGGCGTGGATGCCGCCGACTTCGCGGCGATGCTGCTGCGGATGTACCTGCGATGGGCCGAGCGCCACGGGTACGCCGTCGAGGTTTACGACACCTCCCTCGCCGAGGAGGCGGGCATCAAGTCCGCGACCTTCACGGTGAAGGAGCCGTTCGCCTACGGGATGCTGTCGGTCGAACAGGGCACCCACCGGCTTGTCCGGATCAGCCCCTTCGACAACCAGGGACGCCGCCAGACCTCCTTCGCCGGGGTCGAGGTGCTTCCGGTGACGGAGGAGACCGACCACATCGAGATTCCCGAGGCCGACATCAGGGTGGACGTCTTCCGTTCGTCCGGCCCCGGTGGGCAGAGCGTGAACACCACCGACTCCGCCGTCCGCATCACCCATCTGCCCACCGGCGTTGTGGTGTCCTGCCAGAACGAGAAGTCGCAGCTGCAGAACAAGGCAGCGGCCCTCCGGGTGCTGCAGTCGCGCCTGCTGGAGCGCGCCCGCGCCGAGAAGGAAGCGGAGATGCGTGGCCTCAAGGGTGACGGTGGCAACTCCTGGGGTTCGCAGATGCGCTCCTATGTCCTGCACCCGTACCAGATGGTCAAGGACCTGCGCACCGACTTCGAGGTGGGCAATCCCGACGGGGTCTTCGACGGCGAGATCGACGGCTTCATCGATGCCGGAGTGCGCTGGCGCAGACAACAGGGCGAGCGCTGACACGCCGGGTGATGCATTGGGTGCCTGCGGTGGCACCGCATAAGCTCACACAAGGCCTCACTCAGCCCGTGCTGAGGAAACTTCCCCACTGTCTACCGGCCGAAGAACCAACGTGATCAGATTCGAAGACGTATCAAAGACCTATGACGGACAAACGCGTCCGGCGCTGAACAACGTCACGGTGGAAATCGGCAAGGGCGAATTCGCGTTCCTGGTCGGCACCTCGGGCTCAGGGAAATCGACCTTCCTGCGTCTCATCCTTCGTGAGTACCTGCCCACCGCCGGTCACATCCACGTCGCAGGCAAGGACCTCAGCCGCTTGCACAGCTGGAAGGTGCCCGCGCTCCGCCGTCAGATCGGCACCGTGTTCCAGGACTTCCGGCTCCTGCCCGGCAAGACCGTCACCGAGAACGTCGCGTTCGCGATGCAGGTGATCGGCAAGTCGGCAGCGCAGATCCGGGCCGTCGTGCCGGACACCCTCGAACTCGTCGGCCTTGAAGGCATGGGCGAGCGCTTGCCGGAAGAGCTCTCCGGTGGGGAGCAGCAGCGGGTCGCGATCGCCCGCGCGTTCGTCAACCGGCCTGCGATCCTGATCGCGGACGAGCCCACCGGCAACCTCGACCCGGCCACCAGCGTCGGGATCATGAAGCTCCTCGACCGCATCAACCGCTCCGAGACGACGGTGATCATGGCCACCCATGACGCCACGATCGTCGACCAGATGCGCAAGCGCGTGATCGAGCTCGCGAACGGCTCCGTGGTCCGTGACCAGAGCAAGGGCGTCTATGGCTACCAGTGATCTTCGCGCGGCGTGGGGGACGGTTCGATGAGGCACACGCTCACAGAGACCTGGTCGGGACTGCGACGGAACGCGTCCATGACGCTGGCCGTCATCGTCACCATGTGGGTATCGCTGACCCTTTTCGGTGCCGGCCTGATGACCGCCCAGCAGGTCGACCGGTTCAAGGACGACTGGTACGACCGTGTCGAGATCAGCGTCTTCCTCTGCGTCCCGGATTCCCGTGGCGGCAACTGCGAGGCCGGAGAGTCGGTCACCGATGCGCAGCGCACCGAGATCGAGGCTGCGCTGAAGGGCAATCCCGAGGTGGCGGAGGTCTTCTACGAGACCAAGGAACAGGCCTACGCCCAGTTCCGCGAGTACTACGCCAACAACGACCCGATCCTGAAGGCCACGACGGTCGACAAGATGCAGGACTCGTTCCGGGTGAAGCTGAAGAACCCGGAGGAGTACCAGGGCGTTGTGTCCGCGGTGAGCGGCATGCCCGGCGTCCAGTTGGTGCAGGACCTGCGCAAGATCCTCGATCCGATGTTCACCTGGCTGAACCTTGCCCGCTGGGCGACGGTGGGGCTGAGTGCCCTGCTCCTGCTGGCCGCGGCGCTGCAGATCGGCAACACGATCCGGATGGCTGCCTATTCACGACGCCGGGAGATCGGAATCATGCGTCTGGTGGGCGCATCGAATTGGTACATCATGCTGCCATTCCTGCTGGAATCACTGATTGCAGCTATCGGCGGCGCCGTGCTGGCGTGCCTCACTCTCGCAGCGGTGCAGCAGTTCGTCATCATCGGCAAGGCTCAAGCGGAGATTCAGACTATCCGCTGGATCGAGTGGCCCCACGTCGGTGTGGCGATGGCAAGCCTTGCCGTGGTGGCCGTCGTGCTTTCTATCATTCCTACATTGATCGCGACCAGGAGATTCCTTCGCGTCTGATCAGTCAACCGATTGGGGCAACTCGTGACGGTGTCTTCCTCCACCTCACATCTCGCCCGGGGCAGAGTTCCCGGTGGGCCGACAACTGCGCTACGCCTTTCACTGGTGATGGCGTTGTTGTTCGGACTGGTTCTCGGGATCGCTCCCGCAGCCTCTGCGGACGGCCTCAAGGATGCGCGGGACAAGGTGCGCAAGGCGCTGGTCCAGGCGAAGAAGGAGATCGCGTCCGACAAGAAGGCTGTCGTCGAAGCTTCTTCCAGCCTGAAGGACTCCCAGGCGCAACTGGCGAAGGCAAGGTCGGAACTGGCCGACGTCCAGCGCAAGCTGGCCGCTGTCAAGGCTGAGGACGCGGCGATCGCCGCCGACCTCACGGTGGCACAGAAGGCCCTCGACCACGCTGCCGCGGCAGTGGCGAAGGCCGAGGCTGCGGTCGCGGACCAGGAGGCGCTGATCGGCGTCGTCGTGCGCGCGGCCTACCAGCAGCAGTCCACCCTCGTAGGGCTCACCATGATCGTCGGCTCCGAGACCCCGGGCGACCTCGCCCAGCGGGTGCAGTGGGCCAACACCATCTTCGACAGCTCCACCAGCCAGCTCGACCGCCTGAAGGTCCTGCGCACAGGGCTCGAGGCAGCCGAGGCCGTCAAGGCGGACGCGGAGGCGAAGGCGTCCGCGCAGCGCGACCGGAGCGCCGCCCATGTCGCACAGGTCAGGGAGCTCACCGCTGCAGCGTCCGCGACCGCCGCCAAGGTGGCCCGGCTCGTGGCAGCCAACGCGAAGCTGAAGGCAGAGGCGCAGGACGAGCTCGAGCAGACCCAGGCGCAGTACAAGGCGCTGGAGCGGCAGGAGGCGAAGATCGCAGCCAAGCTGCGCAAGGCCGGCTACAACGTTGTGAACAACGGCGGTTTCATCAGGCCGGTGAACGCCCCGAACGGGTCGCCGTTCGGCATGCGCTTCCACCCGATCCTCCACTACTGGCGGATGCACTGGGGCACCGACTTCGGCGCTGCCTGTGGCCTGCCGATCCGTGCCATGGCCGACGGCAAGGTGGTTTCCGCCGGCTGGACGAGCTACGGGTTCGGCAACTACACGATCATCAGCTACGGCCGCGTCAAGGGTGCTTCGGTGGCGTCCGGCTACGCGCACCAGTCGAAGGTGATCGTGCACGCAGGGCAGAAGGTGAAGCAGGGCCAGGTCGTCGGCTACGTCGGCACCACGGGCCTGAGCACCGGCTGCCACCTGCACCTGCAGGTCTACCGCAACGGCGTCCGGGTGAACCCGATGCGCTACCTGTGATGTCACGGGCAGCCGTACCACTACTCCCGGGATCGCTGAACTCCTAGCCTTGAGCCACTGACGTGGCTCTGCCACTCAGCGCGAACGGCGGCGGCGTGGCACCCACCCCTCCAGTCACGACGCCACCAAACTCCAGCCCGCGATCCCCATGGGGTGGCGGGCTGGAGGACGTCAGAGTGGGTTCCTGCAACGCCTGGCGCACCGTCCCGGCTTGGTAGGGTTGACGAGCATCGTCGGGACGGGGGAGAGGAGTCGGCATGCCACGACCACAGGGCCGCATCCTGGTAGCGCAGAACCGCAAGGCCCGCCATGACTACCACCTCGGTGACCACTTCGAGGCCGGCATGGTGCTCACCGGTACGGAAGTGAAGTCGCTGCGCCTTGGGCGCGCATCGCTGGCCGATGCTTTCGCCACCGTCGACGACGGCGAGGTCTGGCTGCGCAACGCCCACATCCCGGAGTACACCTTCGGCACCTGGACGAACCACGCCACCCGACGCAACCGCAAACTGCTCCTGCACAAGAAGGAGATCGCCAAGCTCGATCGCGAGACAGCGTCCTCAGGCAAGACCATCGTGCCGCTGGCGATCTACTTCTCCGACGGGTACGCCAAGGTGGAACTGGCCGTCGGCACCGGCAAGAAGGACTGGGACAAGCGCCAGACCATCGCAGCACGCGACGCCGACCGGGACCTGCAGCGAGACCTCGCGGAGCGCAACAAGGGCGCACGGTGACCGCGCGGGCGCCCAGCCGCTGGCTGGTCGCGCTCGCCGCCGTGATGCTCACCGGCTGGATGGCACTCTGCGCCCCGACGGTTGCCCGGGCGGCCTCGGACGACGTGTTCGACCGGTTCGAAGTCGTCGCCAACGTCACGACCGACGGGTACGTCGAGGTCACAGAGACGATCGAGCTGCGATTCGGGTCGACCTCTGGTCGCCACGGGCTGGAACGCACCCTGATCACCCGGGAGCCGGACGGCGACCAGCACGACGTGGTCTTCAAGGTCGACAACATCGACGTCAGCAGCCCGACGCCGGGCGTGTCCACAGCCCTCGACATCGCTGCCGACCAGGGCAGCGGCCGCAACACCTACACCCGCATCCGGGTCGGGTCGGCCGACCGGACGGTCTCCACCCCGACCGCCACCTACGTCCTGACCTACCGGGTGCAGGGGCTGCTGCGCAGCTCGCCGGGGTATGACGAGCTGTACTGGGACCTGACCGGGTCCTCCATGCCGGCGATCACGGCAGCGAAGGCCAGCATCACCGTTCCGGGGGGTGTGCAGGCCGTGACCTGCTCGGTGGCCACGCCCGGCAACCAGGGGCCCTGTGCGAGCTCGACGGTCGATGGCAACAAGGTCGCGCAGTTCTCGGCGTCCAGCATTCCTGCCGGGGAGCTGCTCACCGTGTCTGCGAAGATCCTGCCCGGCCTGATCACCAACAACACGCCGATCCAGGTCGAGAATGCCGACACGGCGAGTGCGCGCGACGGAGTCATCGCCCTGGCCGGCTCGACGGCTGTCGCAGGCGTCGTCCCGCTGCTCGGCTGGTTGTACCTGCGTCGGCGCACCAAGGACTTCCGCTACGCCGGGATGCCGCCGGGCACTTTCCCGCCAGCGGACCGGACGGCCGAGGAGGTGCCGTCGGATCCAAGGATGGAGATCCCGGTCTCCTTCGCGCCCCCGCAGATCCCGGTCGCGGACGCAGGCCTGCTGGTGGACGGGGATACCCAGGTGCGGGACACCACTGCCACCCTTGTCGGTCTCGCGGTCGCCGGCGCCATCCAGCTGCGCAGCGACGGTCAGCAGCAAGTGCGTCTGATCGATCCCGAGCGTGCTCCCGACCCCGTGTCCCAGCGCCTCCTGGTCTCGCTGTTCCCCGAGGGCACCCCGGCCGGCACAGAGGTGGACTTCGGCAATCCCGGCACGCTGACAGCCGCCCACGAGATGGTGGGGACCCTCGTGCTCGAGAGGGCACGGAGCGCCGGTGTGTTCCTGCGCGAGCCCGGTGGAAGCACCGGGATCAGCTTCGGCATCGGCGGCATGTTCTTCCCGGCCGTGATGGCTGCTGTCATCGGCTTCAGCTTCCTCGGCGCGGTGATGTGGTTCCTGCTCCCGCTCGTGATCGCAGCAGTGGTCACCTGGACCGTCGTGCGTCGCAAGTTGAGCCGCGGCCAGCGGACGGCGTACGGCCGGGCCCTCACCGACCAGGTGGAGGGGTTCCGCACCTACCTGGCAACAGCGGAGGCCGAGCAGCTCCAGTTCGAGGAGGGCGAGGACATCTTCAGCAGGTACCTGCCGTGGGCCATCATGTTCGACCTCACCGAACGCTGGACCAGGGTGTGCGAGCGTCTGGTCGCCCTCGGACGGCTTCCGGAGGCCGCGCCGACCTGGTACTACGGCAACTACTGGAGCATGAACTCCTTCGGCTCCCAGATCAACGACTTCAGTTCCTCTGTGGCCGGCTCGGTGGCCGCACCCCCGTCCACGAGTGACTCGGGGTTCGGTAGCAGCGGCTCGTCCTTCAGCGGGGGCGGTGGCTTCTCCGGTGGTGGCGGCGGCGGAGGCGGCGGAGGCAGCTGGTAACCAGCTCTGGGCCTTCGAGCTTCGCGACGCTACACGCAGTCGAGGACGGTACCCGTCGACGCGTCGCG
>JAOATP010000092.1 GCA_030158185.1 Propionicimonas sp. | reverse complement strand
CGCCCAGGTCCAGGCGCGGTCGGCGCAGGTCCAGACCGAGCACCCGGTATGCCGCTGTCCCCGGCTCGGGCGGCTCGACTCGCGCCAGCAGATAGAAACACAGCGCGACCGGCACGAGGGCTAGGCCGATGCCGGTCAGTTGGTAGGCCAGGTCCAGCCAGGGCCGGTCCGGCGTGACCGACGTGTTGAGCGAGGAGGTCTGCTGGCCCAGAGGGACCGCACGGGTGAGCCGTTCGACGATCCGCAGCACCGACCAGATCGCCGACGCGCCGAGCGAGAGCCCGAGCACGATGAGCACTTCGGTCAGCAGGCCGCTGCGCGCGCCGGGCAGGGCGGTGCGCGGACGCGGCATACCTGCGTCGGCGTGGCTCATGAGATCGGACCTTAGCCGCCCCCGCTGAGGGGGGAGGATGCACGGGTGAGGCAACGTGTGCGGTTCGAGGGGCAGATCGCCGGGGTCGGCTCGACGAGTGGGGTCCGGGTCGTGATCGGACATTGGGTTCGCAGCCCCTTCGGCGCCTTCGCCGATGCCATGGTCGAGCGGGCCGACGGCTGGCGGATCCTCATCGTCCCCTCCGAGCGGGCGCGTGAGTTGGTCTGTGGCACCTATGTGTTCGACGAGAGCCGCGTGGAGCCGGTGAGCCTGGTCGAGCATTCCGGCGGCGCCGAGTGGGAGTTCACGTCGCCCTCCCTGCACCTGCGGCTCGGGATCGGCCCGCGACTCCCGCTCGGTCGGCTGCTGCGGATGGTCCCGCCCCCCGTGGCCACGAGCCCCGGGTGGGCGTCGCTGGTCGACCCGGTGGCGCGAATCGTGTTGCGCGGCGTCCGGACCCGCGGGACAGCCGGTCAAGGCCGCCGGGAGTTCTACGGCGCTACCGACCTGCGCTCGGTCCTGAGCGCGGAAGGTGAATTGGACGGCATACCCCTGGGGGAGTTGGCCCCGGTCGACCCGCCGTGCCGGTTCGGGTTCTCTTCCACCCCACGGCAACCCAGCGTCACGACCGTCGTGACGACGATCGAGTCGGTGCTCGCATGACCGGCGTCCTCGTCCTGGCTGCGACGCCGATCGGCGACCCACGGGACGCCGCCCCCCGGCTGGGCGAAGAACTCGCGAACGCCGACGTGGTCGCGGCGGAAGACACCCGCCGACTGCGGCGGCTCACGACCGACCTCGGGGTGAGCATCGCCGGCCGGGTGCTCAGCTATCACGAGCACAACGAGGCCGCCCGGACTCCCGAGCTGGTCGAGCAGTTGC
>JAOATP010000091.1 GCA_030158185.1 Propionicimonas sp. | reverse complement strand
CACCACCGGCAAGTGCGGGCACGATGACGCTCAACACCGCGTCGATCTGGTCGGCGCAGGCACGTGCCGCGATGGCACCTCGCCGGTGCGGGTCGACCACGTCGAGGTTCATGCCGTCGGCGGGCCGGACAGCATAGGCCTGGTCGAGCAGCTCGAGGCCCGCTGCCGGGGACCGGACCCGGCCCAACGCGTCGGCGAACTGGCGCAGACCGAACACCTTCAGGGCTTGGTCCGGCCACTCGTCGATGATGCGAAGGCGCTGCGCGAACTCGAAGGTGAGCACCAGATCGCTCTCGACCAGCTGCTGGTGGGTCAGGGACCGGCTGACGTGGCCGTTGGGGTCGCCTCCCCGCGTGCGCAGCGCGGCGGCCATCTCGACGTCCATGCCCCGTCCGGGGTAGCCCGGGATGCCGGCGCTTGACACCTTCAGCTGCCCCCCGTGGGACCCGGCGAGCAGCTGGGCTGCGCTCCGCTCACCGTACGGAGAGCGTGCGATGTTCGCCGTGCACACGAACAGGACCCGCAGAGGCGGCTCGTCGTACTCTGCGGCCTGGGTCACGACCACAGGTTAGCCGGGCGATCGGACCAGACCACGGACGTGGGGTGGGCGCCGCCGCCTGGCGCGTGCTTGAGCATGTCTCGATCATGACGAAGGCCCGCACCATGGGCTGCGGGCCTTCGTCCTGACGGCGGGTCTCGTCGGTGGGCTGGCGAGCGTCGAGCGCTCCCGACCGGACGAGCTCTAGTCGTTGCCACCATCGCAGTTCACCGGCGAGATGGCCCCGGCCGTCTGCGCCTGGCCCGTGGAGATGACGGCACAGGTGGCGGCGTCGAGGAGCCGGAAGTTGATCGTCGTCTGAAAGTTGCTGGCCGTGTCCAGCTCCACGGATTCGATCCAGTACTTGAGGGCGTTGCTCCCCGACGCTACGACGATGGACCCGTCCGGGACACCGCCCGCGCAGTTGGACGCCGTCACCTCAGTGCAGTCGTTGTGGTTCGTGACGGGGGTGTGAGCGGGAGGGAGCCAGATGCCGCGCACGCCGGAGAATACGCCGGCCCCAGGGCCGGTGGGCGCGAGGGCGCAGTTGTTGCACGTGTACATGCTGGTGATCTGGAACACGATGTCAGTCGGGCCCGAGGTTGGTGAGGGTGAGCGGGACCTGGATCGTCTTGTCACCACCGCAGCCCTTGAACTCAGCACCAACGTTGCCGCAGGCGTTGCCGAAGGTGATGACCGCCGGCGGCGGCACGTAGC
>JAOATP010000090.1 GCA_030158185.1 Propionicimonas sp. | reverse complement strand
GTCGCGCCGTATCACAGGAAAGGAGGCCGGCAATGTTGATCATCAATCGAACTCGAGATGGGTTCACAGCTGCCGGCTCCGTCGGCGTCCTCACCGCCCTCTGCGGGTAGCGGCTTTCGATCCGCCACCTGATTTGACGGTGGCGACGCTCACGAAGCCAGCATTCGACAATTAGGTCGAAGCAACGCCACGTCCATACCCAGAACCTTCCGGGGTCTCTTCTACCGCAAATGCGGTCTCTCACCTACGCCGTACTTGGCGTGCCCGAATGCATTCGAAGGAAATTCAGAATGAACACCACCCTCACGCTCACCCGTGAACAAGTCCACCCACCCATAGCCCTCACCAACAAGGGCCTGATCGATCGCGCGGCCATCTGGTCCGGCCTCGCGCTCATCCGCTGGGCCCGTCGGTCCGACCTCCTGCGCAGCGAGCGGCTCGCTCGCCAGCAGGAACGGGCCGCCCGTCAGCTCGAAGTCGACCGCTTCTGGCAGGAAGTTGCCGACCAGCGGTCGAAGACCGACAGGTACATGCTGTTCCGTTCACTGCAGTGAACGTCGCCATGGCCCGCTACCAGGGAAAACGGCTGCGGCTCCGACCCAACTATTGGTCGGAGTCGCAACCGGCTCCCGCAATTCTGATCAGACAGGAACTCTGATGGTTATTTCCATTCGCGCGATCGTGCCCACTTGCCGTGCCGGTCGCGGTCCTTAACTCCACCGCGCAGGCCGGCGCCGACTGCGGCAGCACACCCGCGACACGGGGCTCAGTAGTAATAGGGGAACTTCGACCAGTCCGGCGACCGCTTTTCCAGGAAAGAGTCGCGGCCTTCGACGGCCTCGTCGGTCATATAGGCGAGTCGCGTCGTCTCGCCGGCGAATACCTGCTGGCCGATCAGGCCGTCATCGATGGCGTTGAATGCATATTTCAGCATTCGCTGCGCCGTGGGGCTCTTGCCGCAGATCTTCGCTGCCCATTCGAGTCCGACGGTCTCGAGATCCGCGTGGGGCACCACGGCATTCACCATGCCCATGCGGTGGGCGTCCGCGGCGTCATAGGTATCGCCGAGGAAGAAGATCTCGCGCGCGAACTTCTGGCCCACCTGCCTCGCGAGGTAGGCCGAGCCGAACCCGGCGTCGAAGGAGCCGACGTCAGCATCGGTCTGCTTGAACCGCGCGTGCTCCGCGCTGGCGATGGTGAGGTCACACACGACGTGCAGCGAGTGCCCGCCGCCGGCCGCCCAGCCGTTGACGAGCGCGATGACCACCTTCGGCATGAACCGGATCAGCCGCTGCACCTCGAGAATGTGCAACCGGCCCAGCTTGGCGGGGTCCACGGAGTCCGCGGACTCCCCTTCTGCGTACTGGTAGCCGGCGCGGCCACGGATCCGCTGATCGCCGCCGGAGCAGAACGCCCAGCCGCCGTCCTTCTCCGAAGGGCCGTTGCCGGTGATCAGGACGCAGCCGACGTCGGAACTCGTCCGCGCGTGTTCGAGCGCGGTGTACAGCTCGTCGACCGTGTGCGGACGGAAGGCGTTGCGCACCTCGGGCCGGTTGAAGGCGATTCGGACCGCTGGCACGTCCACGGCGCGGTGGTAGGTGATGTCGGTGAAGTCGAAGCCTTCGACGGACCGCCAGCGCTCGGGCTGCCAGGGGTTGCTCATGCGCTCAGAGTATCCAGCCGACCGCCGGACGCGACTGCCAGCTGGCCTGTATGAACGGGTCCGGCGACCCGTGTTCATCGAGCCCCACCGCAAGGGGCGTGGAATACTCAGGAGAACCGTTCAGCGAGCAAGGAAGGCGGCTATGCAGCGCCCCCACCGGTCCCTTCGGGTCCGGCTCCAACGCAGGGTCACCGTCGTCGGCGGGCAACTGCCGCCGTCAGCCCGGCGCGTCGTCCGCCGGGTGGCTGACCGTGTGGAGCCTCTGGTCGCGGGTGGCGCGGAGGCAGCGGCGGTCAAGGGCTCGCAGGCCGAGGTCGTGACCAGCTTCGACGCCTGGCAGACCGTCGCGGACCTTGCCTCAGCGCTGACCGAAGCCCTTGTCGCCGACGGTGTGGAACTGGCCCGGCTGGAGCGCGGCGGCATCGTCACACTCGCCGTGGCCCGCGAGAAGCGCGAGGCGGCGCTCGCAGCGCTCCGGAAGTCGCACCAGGCCGCGCAGTGGTGGGCCCTGGGCGGCGGCAACCGGACGGTCCGCCTCGCCGAGGCGCCGCCAGCGAGCCTCAAGGCGGACATCCTCCCGGTCTTTCGTCTCCTTGCAGCCCCCGACGGCACTGTCCTTTCCGGTCCCGGCCTCGCCGTCCAGCTGCAGTTCTGGCGGACGACGGGTTCGCACACCCCCCGTCCAGACGGTGGCATGTTTCCCAAGGGCACCCGCATCGCGCCGCTGCGCAACGGGGTGGCTCCCTACATCGTCCCCGAGCAGTGGCGGGAGGCGCAGCAGCAGCCGGAGCGTCGGCTGCGTGCCGATGCCCCGCCCCACCTGCTGTTGGTGGCCGAACCGATCGACGTGGTCTACACATGGGTGGACGGGAGCGACCCGGCCTGGCTGGAGCGCCGCGCCGGGATGGACCCCAAGGGCGGCAAGCTCGCCGCCGATGCGCTCGACCCGGCCCGCACCACCAACCGGGACGAGCTGCGCTACTCATTGCGGTCACTGGCGATGAACGCGAGCTGGGTGAACCACATCTGGCTGGTCACCGACGGCCAGGTTCCGTCCTGGCTCGCCGAGCACCCGAAGCTGACCGTTGTGCGGCACGAGGAGATCTTCACCGACCCCTCCGCGCTGCCGACCTTCAACTCCCACGCCATCGAGAGCCAGTTGCACCACATCGACGGCCTTGCCGAGCACTTCCTCTACCTGAACGACGACTTCTTCTTCGGTCGTCCGGTGCGGCCGGAACTGTTCTTCCACGGCAACGGAATCGCCAAGTTCTCGCTGTCGCCGATCGCGATCGACCGCGAGGCAGAGCCGGGACCGATGAACGGCGCCATGCTCGCTGCCCGCAAGGGCAGGGAGTTCCTCGAGCAGACGCTCGGACGCACGGTCACCCACCGCATGCAGCACGTGCCGCACGCCCATCACCGCAGCACGCTCGCCGAGTTCGAGGCGCGCCACCCCGACCTCTTCCATCAGGTGGCCCACTCCCGCTTCCGGAACACCGCTGACCTCTCGATCGCGTCCGACCTGGGCCACTGGTACGCCTACTCGCGCGGACGGGCCGTGCCGGCCAAGGTCGCCTTCCGCTACGTCGACCTCGGCTCGCCGCTCGCGACGGAGTACTTCGAGAACCTGCTCACCCGCCGTGACCAGGACTGCTTCTGCGTCAACGACGTGGGCGGATACGCCTCACCGGTGGATGATTCTCCCGTGATTGAATTCTTGCGCCACTACTTCCCGGTGCCAAGCCCGTTCGAGCATCCCGAGGCGGCGGCCTGAAGAAATGCACCTACCCCCACGAGTTCACACCCTCGCCCGCGACGCGGTCATCGCGGCGCTCCGGGCGCGACGACGTGCTTCCACGCAGCTGTCCGGCTCGGTTCCGGCCGCGCTGCGCGGGCCGTTCGAGGTCGTTGACTCCTTCGACACCTGGGCCTACCTCGACGACCTGACGGACGCTCTCTCGCAACTGCTGGAACGCCAAAGGATCGAACACCTTGTGCTCACCGATCGTCTGCTCCCGCGTCCGCAGGTGGTCGTCCGCAGTGAGGACGCCGTCCGCGCGCGCAGGGTGCTCGCGGAGGATGCTGCAGCAGCCCTGTGGTGGCTCGCGCCGTCCCTCAACGGTCTGGTCGCGAGGGCACGTCCCGCCCGGTCACCACTCAAGCGCGTCGCGGGCCGCACCGGCATCGTCGTCAGCCGCAACCTCATGTCGGCGAAGGGTCTGCCCCTCACGCATTCCGAACTGGGCGTGCAGCTGAAGTTCTGGACGGTGCTCAGCGAGCCGACGCCGACCGCCGGCGGTGGCGAGTACCCAGCAGGAACCCTGATGTCGCCGACCCAGAACGGCGTGCTCGACCACATCGGGCCGGACCTCTGGCAGCAGGCGCAAGCGAACGGGCACCGACTGCCGGTGGCATCACCGCACCTGCTCTCTGTCCAGGAACCGGTCGACCTGGTCTACACGTGGGTCGACGGTGACGATCCGGCCTGGAAGATCCGCAAGGCGGCAGCCCTGGGCACCGACCTCGCGGACTACAGCATCGATGCCGGGATCGACGCCCGCTTCGAGAACCGTGACGAGCTGAAGTACTCGCTGCGGTCGGTGCAGATGTTCGCCAACTGGGTGAACCACATCTGGGTCGTCACCGACCGGCAAACCCCGGCGTGGCTCCGCGAGGACGAGCGGCTCACCGTCGTCGACCACGGCGCCATCTTCGCCGACCCGTCCGCCCTTCCGGTGTTCAACTCCCACGCCATCGAGAGCCAACTGCACCACATCCCCGGCCTCGCCGACCGCTACCTCTACCTGAATGACGACATGCTGTTCGGTGCGCCGGTGCGCAAGGAGGACTTCTTCCACGCCAACGGGCTTTCCAAGTTCTTCACGTCGCAGGCCCTGCTCGACCTCAGCGCCCACGCGGCGGACGACCTCGCCGTCGCGGCGGCCGGCAAGAACAATCGTGATCTGATCGAGGCCGACTTCGGGCGCACCATCACCAACAAGCTGTGGCACACACCCCAGCCGCAGTTGCGCCGCGTGATCGAGGAGTTCGAGGAAAGCCATCCGCAACTCTTCGACGACGTGATGCGCTCACGGCTCCGGCACTCCGACAACTACTCGCTGCCGAGCTCGCTCAGCCAGTACTACGCCTTCGCCCGTGGGCGAGCGGTGACCGGGAAGGTCACCTACGGGTACATGGACCTCGCGACGGAACGGGCTGAGCTGATGCTCGAGCTGTGGCTGCGCACGCGCGACCAGCAATGCCTGTGCGTGAACGACTCGGGCGAGCTGGATCCGGTGCTGAGCAGACGGAAGGACGCCGCGCTCCGTGACTTCTTCCGCATCTACTATCCAGTGCCCAGTCGCTGGGAGAAGACGGACGGCTGAGGCGTACCAGCTCGTCGACGACTGTGAGAGACGAACGACTGTCCGTACTCGGTCGTGGTGTTCGGCCCTCAGCGCCCCTGCTCGACGAGAGCGCGAAGGTAGTGGCCGTACCCCGACTTCGCCAGCGCCTCCGCGCGGCCGAGCAACTGGTCGTCGGTGAGGAAGCCGGCGTGCCAGGCAGCCTCCTCCGGCGATCCGACCTGCAGTCCCTGCCGCGCCTGCAGCGTCCGGACGAACTCGCTGGCCTCGATCAGGGAGTCGAAGGTCCCGGTGTCCAGCCACGCGGTACCCCGCGGCAATACCGAGACCTGCAGCTCGCCACGCTCGAGGTAGACCCGGTTGACGTCGGTGATCTCGTACTCGCCCCGGGCCGACGGCGCCAGGTTGGCAGCGATGTTCACGACGTCCTCGTCGTAGAAGTACAGCCCTGGCACCGCGTAGTGCGACTTCGGCGCGGCCGGCTTCTCCTCGATGGAGATGGCGTGACCCGTGTCGTCCACCTCGACGACGCCGTAGGCCGTCGGGTCGGCCACCCAGTAACCGAACACCGCCGCACCCTCGATGTCGGTGTGGGTACGCAGCTGGGTGCCGAGGCCCGAGCCGTAGAAGATGTTGTCGCCCAGCACGAGGCAGGACTTGTGCCCGTCAACGAAATCTGCGCCGATCGTGAAAGCCTGCGCGAGACCCTTCGGCTCCGGTTGCGTCGCCCAGGTGATGTCGATGCCGAACTGTGAGCCATCACCCAGCAGCCGCTGGAACGAGTCCTGCTCGTGCGGGGTGGTGATCACAAGGATCTCCCGCATGCCCGCAACGATCAGCGTTGACAGCGGGTAGTAGATCATCGGCTTGTCGTAGACGGGCACCAATTGCTTGCTGGTTGCCAGGGTGATTGGGTGCAGCCGGGTGCCTGAGCCACCGGCGAGGATGATGCCGCGCATGCGCGTAGTGTTTCACGCTGCCCGCTGCGGCCCTAGGATTCCCAGTCATGGGGCGACTACTGGTGACTGGCGGAGCAGGATTCATCGGCACGAACTTCGTGCGATTGCTGGTTGATTCCACCGATCACACCGTGACAGTGCTCGACGCCATGACCTACGCGGGCAATGCCAATTCCCTGGCCGACCTGCCGGCGAATCGCTGCAGGCTGGTCATCGGGAGCGTCTCCGACGCCGAACTGGTCGACTCATTGGTGGCAGAAAGCGACATCGTCGTGCATTTCGCCGCCGAGTCCCACAATGACAATTCGCTGCGCGATCCGTCCCCGTTCATCCAGACGAATCTCGTGGGCACCTATGTCCTGCTCGAGGCCGTGCGCAAGTACGGCACCCGCTACCACCACATCTCCACCGACGAGGTCTACGGCGACCTCGAGCTCGACGACCCGGCGCGCTTCACGGAGAACACGCCGTACAACCCGTCCAGCCCGTACTCCTCCACCAAGGCGGGCTCCGACCTGCTGGTGCGCGCCTGGGTGCGGTCCTTCGGCGTGCAGGCCACCATCAGCAACTGCTCCAACAACTACGGGCCCTACCAGCACATCGAGAAGTTCATCCCTCGCCAGATCACCAACGTCATCGACGGCGTCCGTCCCAAGCTGTACGGCGCCGGCCTCAACGTACGCGACTGGATCCACGTCACCGATCACAACCTCGCGGTGCTCCGCATCCTCGAAGCCGGACGCCTCGGCGAGACCTACCTCATCGGCGCCGACGGCGAACTCGGCAACAAGACGGTCATCGAGCTCATCCTGCAGCTGATGGACCAGCCGGTCGACGCCTACGATCACGTCAACGACCGCGCCGGTCACGACATGCGCTACGCCATCGACTCCACCAAGCTCCGCACGGAACTCGGCTGGGAACCCACCTACGGCGACTTCGAGTCGGGCCTCGCCGCGACGATCGACTGGTACCGCGCCAACGAGGACTGGTGGCGCCCGGTGAAGCAGGCGACGGAGGCCAAGTACGCGGCGGCCGGCCAGTGAGTGAACTGAGCGTCGACACCACGGCCATCCCCGGCCTGCTGGTCCTCCACCTGCCGCTGCACGGCGACGATCGCGGCTGGTTCAAGGAGAACTGGCAGCGGGCCAAGATGACGGCCCTCGGCCTGCCCGACTTCGGCCCGGTGCAGCACAGCGTCGCCCTCAACACCGAGGCCGGCGTCACCCGCGGCTTCCACGCCGAGCCGTGGGACAAGCTCGTCTCCGTCGCCACCGGGCGGGTCTTCGGAGCCTGGGTCGACGTGCGCGAAGGTCCCGGCTTCGGCGAGGCCGTCACCGTCGAACTCGGCCCTGACACCGCCGTCTTCGTGCCGCGTGGTGTTGCCAACAGCTACCAGACCCTTGAGCACGGAACGGTCTACTCCTACCTCGTCAACGAGCACTGGAGCCCTGCGTCGACCTCGGAGTACACCTACCTGAACCTCGCCGACCCCACGGTCGCCGTTGCCTGGCCGATCCCGCTGGTCGAGGCCACCATCTCCGCTGCCGACGCGAAGCATCCGCTGCTCGACGACGTGCGTCCGATGCCGCCGTTGCGCACCGTGATCATCGGCGGGAACGGCCAGCTCGGACGGGCACTCCGCACGCTCCTGCCCGACGCCGAGTCGGTCGACCTTCCCGAGTTCGACTGCACGGACGAGGACATTGTCGCCGGGTACCCGTGGCGTGGGGTGGGCGCGATCATCAACGCTGCCGCCTACACAGCCGTGGACGCCGCAGAGACCCCAGAAGGACGCCGCGCGTGCTGGGCTGCCAACGTCACCGGGGTGGCCAACCTGTGCCGCATCGCGGCGGAGCGCCGCATCCCGCTGGTGCACATTTCCACCGACTACGTCTTCGACGGCACGGCGGAGGTGCACACCGAGGACGAGCGCTTCAGCCCCCTCGGCGTGTACGGACAGACGAAGGCAGCAGCGGACGCCCTGGTCGGACAGCTCCCCCGCCACTACCTGCTCCGCACGAGCTGGGTGATCGGCGAGGGCCGCAACTTCGTCCGCACCATGGCTGAGCTCGCAGCGAAGGGCATCAAGCCCAGCGTGGTCGACGACCAGTACGGACGCCTGACATTCACCTCGACGCTGGCCGCCGGCGTCCTCCACCTGCTCTCGACGCCCGCACCGTACGGCACGTACAACCTCACCAACGACGGCCCCACCGCCTCCTGGCACGAGCTCGCGCGCGCCGTGTTCGCGGCGGTCGGGCACGACGCGGACGATGTCAGCCCGGTTTCCACCGTCGACTACGGTCTGGGCAAGGGGCTGGCACCCCGGCCGCAGCATTCCACCCTCGATCTCGGCCGGATCATTGAGACCGGCTTCCACCCGGAGGACTGGCGCGACCTGCTCGCCGCCTACCTCGAGGCGAACAACGTGAGGGGCAACTGACGTGCGGCTTTCTGTGATCGGCTGCGGCTACCTTGGCGCGGTGCACGCCGCGTGCATGGCGGAACTCGGGCATGAGGTCGTCGGTATCGACGTCGACGCCGGGAAGGTCGACGCCCTGAACCGTGCGGCGGCCCCCTTCTTCGAGCCAGGTCTCGACGAGACGCTGCGCAAGGCCATCGATTCGGGACGGCTGCGCTTCAGCACCGATTTCGCCGACGCCGCGACCGCCCAGGTGCACTTCGTCGCCGTCGGCACCCCGCAGAAACCGGGCGAGAACGCCGCAGACCTCACCTACGTCCACGCCGCGATCGACGCCCTCGCGCCGCACGTGGCGCCGGGGTCACTCGTCGTGGGCAAGTCGACGGTCCCGGTCGGCACCGCGTCCGTGCTGGTGCAGCGGCTGCAGGCCGTCCAGCCGGAGGCGACGCTGGCCTGGAACCCCGAGTTCCTGCGCGAAGGCGTGGCCGTCACCGACACCATCGCCCCGGACCGCATCGTCTACGGCCTTCCTTCCGGCGCCGACGGCGAGCACGCCAAGGCCCTGCTCGACGAGGTGTACGCCGTCGCCCTCGGCAAGGGAACACCGCTGGTGGTCACGGACTACGCCACCGCAGAGCTCGTGAAGGTCGCGGCCAACGCCTTCCTGGCAACCAAGATCAGCTTCATCAACGCCATGTCGGAGGTCGCGGACACCGTCGGTGCCGACGTCACCCAGCTGGCCGACGCCATCGGCTACGACGCCCGCATCGGGCGCAAGTTCCTGAACGCCGGCGTCGGCTTCGGCGGCGGCTGCCTGCCCAAGGACATCCGGGCCTTCCGGGCCCGTGCGGAGGAGCTGGGCGTCGGCGACTCGCTCACGTTCCTCAAGGAGGTGGACGCGATCAACGTGCGCCAGCGCGAACGCGTCGTGATCCGTCTGCGCGAAGCACTGGGTGGCGAACTGGCCGGACGTCGGGTTGCGGTGCTTGGTCTTGCCTTCAAGCCCGACTCCGACGACGTCCGCGACTCACCGGCGCTCGACGTCGCCGTCCGGCTGAAGGGCCTGGGCGCCGACGTGGTCACCACCGACCCACGCGCCATCGAGAATGCGCGGGCGCGCCACCCGCAGCTCACCTACGAACCGTCGGTCGAGGCTGCCCTTCGCAACGCCGCGGCGGTTGTCGTGGTGACCGAGTGGGCGGAGTACCGCGACCTCGATCCCGAATGGGCGGGGGAGTTGGTGGCCGGCAAGGTCATCATCGACGGCAGGAATGCGCTCAATCCCCTGACGTGGCGAGCCGCCGGCTGGACCTACCGCGGTTCGGGGCGTCCTTGAGAGCCGGCGTCAGCGAGGGATACGGCCACCTAGTCACGCACCCGCCCTCGGCTCGAACAGGACCACACGAGTGCGGTATGCGTCCGTGAGCCGCACATCCTCGACCACCCGGTAGCCTCTGTCCGCCAGCGCCGGTAGCAGGGCGTCATCGGTGCGTCCTCCGTCGGCGATCACCCACAGCCGGTCGGTGTGGTTGAGGCGCTCACCAAGTTTCTCGATCGACACTGCCGGTTCGTACAGGGACGTCTTGCGCCATTCCGGCGGCGGATGCCCTATGTTCCTCAGCCCGGCGAGTGCCGGGAATGCCCATTGAAGGGCGTTCACGTCCTTGCCTGGGACGTAGAGACAGTCACCCTTGTGCGCTCGCTCCAGGACGTAGTTCACGGCCACCACTGGTGTCGACTTGCTCAGCTGTTCACGCGAGGCGATGAACTGGGGCGCGCAGATGGCCAGGACGACCGCGAGGGCAACGCCGCGCATCAGGATTCCCGAGGCGCGACTGATCAGGACGCCGAGCAGGATGGCCAACGCGGGAGCGCTCATCGTCACGTAACGGGGATGGTAGAGCGGCAACCACGCTCCCGCGACCAACAGGAGACCACTCGGTACCAGAAGCCAGGACCAGGTGACGGCCAGGCTCGTCCGCAGGCTCGGCTCTCGGCGAACCACCATGATGGTGAGGACGATCAGCGCCAGAATGGCAGCAGCCCCGCCGACTTGTGCCCAAGGATTGACGCCCCACATGACCTCAAGCGTGGTCCCCAGAAGTGTCGGACGGTACTTGGCGAGCCAACTGACTTGTTGGCGCTGACCGGCCGCGAACACGATGAGCGGCGCACAGGCAACCGCGGCTCCCGCTGTTGCAAGAAGGGCTGGACGCCGAACGCTCGGCCGCATGGCCAGGGCACCGATGGCCAGAATCATCAGGACGGTGAACGAGTAGAGGAACACGTGAACAGCCGCCGCGGCAATGACTGAGTACGTCAGCCATCGCTGGACGCTCGGCGACTCGGAGGCGCGGAAGAAGGCGAGCATCACTCCGATCACAGCCACACAGCTCAGGGCATATGACCGTGCCTCGGTGGCCGCCCAGGTCGCCTGTGGCAGCAGGCTGAAGACGACGCCGGCCCATATTCCGGCCGAACGACCGAACAGGCGACCCGCGAGCAGTACGAGCAAGCCCGCAGCGACCGCGATCGACATTACCGAAGACCAACGAAGGCTCAGCACCGAGTCGCCGAAGGCGAGGGTCCATGGCCGTAGGAGCAAGTAGTAGGAGCCGTGAACCAGATCGACTCGAGTGAGCAAGGAGAACAGGTCTTCGACAGATCGATCGAGCGACACCCAGCTTGCCGCCTCGTCCCGCCACGGGCCGGGCCGGCCGATAAGGACCGAGTTCACAGCTAGGGCGAGAAGGCCCACGCCGATCGCAGGCGCTCCGAGGCCGAGCTGCCGTCCTTCAGTCACCCCGGGCGGATCTGGATGGGCGTTCGACGGTGCGGCAGCGGCGTCGGGCATCCCCAATGGCTCCACCCTTCCCACTCTCGGCCTACCAGCCGGTCAGCACGTGGGGCCGGCGCACGGCGGCTCCCGCCTTGTCGAGATTGCTCCAGTGCTCGAGCGCAGCGTCAAGCAGAACAGCCGCCCGCGCGTCGAAGGAGTGGTCGACTGCGAAGCGTTCCGCGGTCGCCAGGCGAACATCTCGATCGGCGAAGTTGGACTCGTACGGCTCAAGGAGTAGCTGACGCATGTCCTGCGGCGACCGGAACGTCTTCACCGCGTCCCCGAACACGGCGGACAACCCGGGCACATCATCGCTGACCACGCGCGCCCCACTCGCAACGGCGTCGAAGAGCCGGTTCGACAGGAACCCTAAGCGCCGCATGTCATCCCAGTGGTCGTTGACGACTACGCCGGCCCCGGCGTAGAGCACGCCCACCTCCGTGTTGGCAACGGCATCGCTGACAACGCGGTCCGCGGGTATGAGCGTGTCCCACCCGCCGCCGTAGACGTCGACCCGGGTTCCTGTTGCGATCGCCCACATCACCGCCGGCCTTGCGACCCTCCGCGCGTTGCCGACGAACAGCACGGGAGCCCCGGAATCCGCCTCGGCTCGCTGCGGGTTGAACAGCTCGGGGTCCGTGCACTGCAGGAGGGGCTTCACAGGGATGTCCCAGTCGAGCGACCGGGAAGCCGCCCATGAGTCGCTGGCTGCGAAGACCGCGTCATAGCGCGCCGCCTCCCGGGGCGTGACGTCGTCGGGGTGCGAGATGACCCACATCATGTTCACCCGCCCAGGCGATGGATGCACCTCGTCGAGCCCACGCAGCGTGAGGAGCACGTCATCGAGACTCCGCGTCCTGCGGGCGCGAGCTTCTCTGGGATCGAGGGTCGCGTCCTGCCCGTGACGGCGCAGGGCTGCAGCCAGTGAAGCCGCGAAGTGGCGGTCGCCCCACACCGCGCCCTTGGGCCCGGCAGGCGCAGCCGTGTCGATGGTCCACCGCAGGCGCGGAGGGTGTTCCGTGATCGCCATCGCCGGGCGAGCCAACACCGGCGTCCGGCCCCACGTGATCTCCGTCGGGTGCTGTGTTCCTTCCCGCTTCGACTCGGCGTGCAGAGCGACCACGAATCCCGCACGTTCCACCAGTTCGGCCGAACCGGCCGGTGGGGACGACCAGCGTTCCGCCAGCACCCGGGCCGAGCGAGCCATGTCATGGGGAAACCCCACGCTGCGCTGCCGCTTGACCGTTGCCCGTGCTTCGGGAATCAGCCAGGTCTCACCGAGACCCGCTTCCGCCACCCGCAGGCTGAGGTCGACTTCGGCGAGTGAGTTCCCGAAAAGCGGGTCGAGGCCGCGCACGCTGATGAAGGTCTCCGCGCGAATCGCCACGACGGCCGTGTACGCGGCGGGGACAGCGGTGGATCCGAGCCGCAGAGCATCCTCGACCGGATACCCCTCCAACAAGGGCGACGGATCAGTCACCCCGGGCGGGAAGTAGGCTCCAGCGCTGCTCACCATATGGTCGGAGCGCTCATTCAGTGGCTGAACGAGGGCAACCCGTTGGTCTTGCAGAGCGCCAGATAGCACGGAAACAAGCGTTGGCTCGAGGGTCGCATTCGGCTTGGCGAGAATCAGGATCGCGCCCGTGCTGGCGAGCGCGCCGGCGTTGCCCAGCGTCGCAAGCCCGTCGAGGTGGCGGCTCACCAGGGTCACGGGCAGGCCCCGGGCCGCGGCGCGTAGGCAGCCCAGCTGCGCTCGGGAACCCAGCCCCGCGATGACCAGCTCCCAGTCGGCGCCCGGAGGCTGGTCGCGTACCAGATCCAGCCAGTTGAGCCCGATCCGGAGCTCTCGGTTCAGGGGAACCACAACGCTGACGCGACCCGGCTGTCGCGGCTGGCTCGCCGCCCCCGGCCAATCGGACCAGTGCTTGGCCCGGACCACGGAGTTCCAGGTGACCGGTTGGGCAGTGGAGATGCGGATCGGGTCATCGTCGGACTCGGTGTAGCGCGCACCCACCACGCCAACCAGGTGTGGTGCCGCCCGTTCGCTGAGGCGCAGGATGTAGTCGTAGTCCACGGCACGTCGCAGTGACTCGTCGAACCCCCCGATCTCGATCGCCAACGCGCGGTCCGCAACCAGCACGTTGAGGTCAACGAAGTTCGCGACCAGGAGCGTCTCCCTGCCGGCGTCGGTGGCGCGGTACATCGCCCGGCCGCCCTGTTCAAGGCTCAGCGCCGCATGCCCGACCAGCCAACCCCGGGCGCGCATGGTCGGAATCGTCACTGCAAGGAAGTCGGGCTCCCAGGTGTTGTCGCTGTCGATGAACGCCACGAACTCCCCGGACGCTGCGTCGATGCCGGCGTTCCTGGCCGCGGAGACCCCTGAGCGAGGAAGTCTCACCAGACGCACGCGGTCGTCGAATGCCGCTGCTCCTTCGACGACCGCCACGGTGTCGTCGGTGGAACCGTCATCGACAACGATGAGCTCCAACCTGCGGTATCTCTGCCGCAGGACCGAGTCGATCGCCCCGCGCAACAGGGAGGCGCGGTTCCAGGACGCAAGGATGACGCTGACCAGCGGCGAGTCCTCGGTGCCGCTGATCGGCGGATCCGCCGGAGCTGACGGAGGGATCGCCGCAACCGTCTGCTGCCGCCTTATCGGCTCGACACGCGTCTGCCGCCACTCCTCAGCGGCGGCGATGAGCAGTGCGCGCAACTCTCCCCAGGTGATCGGTCTCGTCCCTAGTGGCACCGGGACGAGCGTCTCCGGCCCGGCTCGCTTCACCCAGTCGAGCCAGGGGAAGGACGAATCCTGACCGACCTGTTGCCTGGCGGCATCAACGTCGAACAAGGGGTGCGGGCTGGTCTGCCAGCTCGCCCGGTGGCTGAGGAACCTGTACAGCGGATCGCGGATGGAGTTGCTGGGCGCATTCCAGTACTCGGCCTCGAAGAGGGGATGAGGGGAGAGGCCCAGAGTGCGGGGAGCCATCAGGTAGGCCCACGCGGCGGCGGCCGTGGACGCGTAGGTCTGGCCGGTCTGCGCCTCGAGCCACTCGCGGTCGAGGACCTCGGCGCGGAGCAGGGTTGGCAGTTCGCGACCCAGCTGCCAGCCCACCGCCTTCACCCCTCGGAGGGTCCTGGCCCCCTGCACCAGCATGGTGCTCGTCATCGGTAGTCAACACCCCGTCGCAGCAGTTCGGCGGGAAACGCCGGGCGACCGAGCTTCTCCATGGGTCGGGGCGGATAGTGCGCCTTCGTTCGAGCCAGGAAGTCGGCCACTCCCTCGAATTCTCCGGGGAAGGCGGTCTCGCACCGTGCCAGCAGCCCGCGTGCGTCCAGACCCATCGGGTCGAACCGCAGCGTGTCGAGCTTCACGAAGGGCATCCTTGCCCGGTCCAGCGCCCGGTCTGCCAAGGCATAGGTGGGATTCCAGGCTTCCGCCGCGCGGGTGCGCAGGGTGCGCGATGTCAGCGACGTGAGCCGGCCGCCGAGTCTCAGCCATGCCCACCAGCGCATGCGACGGCGGGCGGCGCGCCGGTCCTTCGCGTCCTCTTCGAAGTAGCTTCCTGGCGTGAACCCCGCGGCGGCGAGCGCCCGTGTGAGCCCTACTTCGTAGCGATGGATCACCAGCTGGCGGTCGGATACCGGCACCATCCCGGACCAGAAGTCCCGAAACGTCCGGGACCGCACAACCCAAGGCCTGAAGACCACGAAGAAGCTCTGCAGATGCGGGTGGATCCGGTTCGACAGGGTCAAACCCCAGAAGTCCACTGGCCGTGCAGCCATGTGTGCGAAGAGCTCCGCGTAGGAGCGCAGCGGGCCAACGAAGGAGTCGTTGCACAGAACCACTTCTCCGTAGTGCGCCAGGTCGCCGGCGTGGTCGAGGCCAGCCTTGTAGCTCATGAAGTCGTAGCCGTAGTTGTCGCGTTCAAGCAACTCGGCGTGGCCACTCACCCATTCGCGGGCTTCCGGGGTGAGGTGACTGGTTGTGACCACGATCAGCCGTTCCGCGAACCCGGACCACGCCTCGATATGGCGCCTGACGTGAGGAGCGATCTGGCCGTCGGGATCGAAATGCGCCATGACCGCCAACTTTGACGACAGGTCAGGGTTCACCACGAAGTCACTGTAGCGTGACGGTGCTGCTGGGTCAGACGCTCCCGGCACCGCTCGACGGAGGGGAGGACTGCCGTGACCGACGCCGGCGTCGACCTGACAGTCGTTGTCCCGGCATTCAACGTCGGTCGCTACATCACCGACTGCCTCGACTCGATCACAGCGCAGTCTGCGTGGACGCGGAGCCAGGTGCTGGTCGTCGACGACGGCAGCACCGACGACACCGCAGCCGTGGTCACTGCCTACGCCGCCGAACACCCCCGTGTGCTGCTGGTGCAGCGGCCGAACGGCGGTCCCGGCGCAGGTGCAGCCCGCAACACCGGCTTCGACCTGGTGGACACCGAGTACGTGATGTTCCTCGACGGCGACGACGAGCTCGCCCCCGGGGGCCTCTGCACCCTGGTCGCCGGCCTCGACGAGGACGGCCTCGACATCGCTGTCGGCGCCACGGACCAGTTCCCCGTCAACCGGGAATGGGTGTGGTCGCAGTACTTCGAGGAAGGCACGACGAGGCGCGTCCGCATCGAGGACGTGCCCCTGCTGGCCCATGACTCCCGCACCTGCGACAAGCTCTACCGGACAGCATTCCTGCGGGCCACCGGCGTGCGGTTCGCCGAGGGCGTCCATGCCCAGGATGTCGTGGTGAACGTGCCCGCCATGCTGCAGGCGCCGGAGTTGGTGCTGGTGGGCGATGTCGTCTACCGCTACCGCAAGCGCGAGGACGGCACGTCCGTGATGGACAGCCAGTTCACGAGGATCGGCAACTACTGGGACCACCTGTTCGTCGTCGAACAGCTGGCGGGGATGCGTCCGGACCTGCCGGCCGAGCGCCGCCACTTCGTCGACGCCTTCATCGCACGGAGCTTCCAGGAGTACTCCTGGCGTGCGCCGGCGGCGCTCCCGCCATCGGAGTTGCCGCGCTTCTTCGCGCAGGCCCGCGACCTGCTGCGCACCCTCGACCCCGAGGTCGTGCAGCGGTCAACCCGGGACGCCTGGGAGCGCGCGGCCTACGTCGCCATGCTCGAGGACGACTTCGCCACGTACGCCCACCTCGCGGAGCACACCGGACGCTTGCGCACCGACGGCCACGACCTGTTCCTCGACCTGCCGACCTCCGGCGAGGTCACGCTGGGGATGATCCGGGCCGGCGGCACCCGCGCCTGGGCCGACCAGCTGAGCCTCGGCAGCAACGAAGTGTCGTTCCGGCTGCGACTGCGTATCCGCGGTGCCCGGCACCTCGAACAGGCGCTGTCCCAGGTCGCCGTCCGCGGCGTCCAGGAGGGCAGGACCAGCTTCCAGCAGGTGGTGCAGGTCACGCCGGTGGACGAGTTCGGGCGGGAGCACGAGGCCATCGTCCGCATACCCACCAAGGGACTTGCGGCTGGTGACCACACGATGCGGGTCGTCCTCCGCACCGGGGACGGCCAGGTCGAACGCTGGCTGCGCCGACCGGACGGAGCCGACGCCGGGCCCGACGAGTCCGCCCGCAGGGGCCTGCTCACCGTGGGGCTGAGCGCCACGTCGGACCGGGCACTGCTGCGGGTAGGCCGTCCGGCCTGGCTGCCCGGACGCTGACGACCTACCGCGCCGCCTGCTCCAGTTCGACGCCGAACCTGTCGAAGTCGAACGCCCAGGTGGAGTGGAAGGACTGGGCATTGGGAACCCCGGGGCCAGCAACGGTGTCGGGTTCCGACCAGAAGTAGTGCAACTCTTCGGCCAGGCACACCCCGAACAGCCACTCGTTGCGCGCCACGTACTGCTCGTGGGTGAGCACGATCAGTCGTTCCAGACCCTCCGAGAAGAGCAGGTTGAACAGGGCCGAACCGGCGAAGCCTGCCACCACGCGAGCGCTCGCGAACACGGTGGCCTGCGCCTCGAGCGACAGCCGCTCCGGGTAGATCACTGCGAAGCCGCGCCCGGCGAACCAGGCCTCCACCTCTGGCTGGTTACGGCAGCCCCGGTCGGTGTGTCCTCGCGAGACGAAGATGCGCTCCGGAGTGGACTCACCCGGTTTCACCAACGCCGAACCCAGCCTCTTCCAGACCTGACGAACCTCGGGATGGAAGTGGTGCGGCCTGCCGTTGTGCCAGGGCATGGTTGCAGAAACGTAGGACTCCAGGGCGACGTCGGAGGTGGCCCAGTGGATGTCGTTGGCCGCCAGGCCGTAGGCCTCGAAGAGCCGGGACTCGAAGGTGGGCCGCGTGGCTCCCTCCGGCAGCCGGTAGAGACCCTTGATGCCCGGGATCGCGGCACGGGCCTCGTCCCAGGCCCACAACCGGCTGACCGACTCCGTCATCACGTGACCGAAGTGGCCGGGAAGGGCGGCGTTCAGGTCGAAGTAGTCCCCGGCCAGCGGTGTGGCGGGGATGCGCTCCGGCAGCTCGGCGAAACGCCTGCCCACCCCCCGGAGCCCGTGGTTTCCGGAACGCTCCGCCCAGGCATGCCGGAAGGACGGGGGCAGCGCCGTCGAGCCGTTGAGGGTGAGCATCTGGGCGCGCGCCTCGATCTCACCCTGGTACCACTGGCAGGTCAGGCGCGGCGCCTCGAACGGGACCTCGGGAAGGAACACGTGATCGGGTCCGTGGCTGAACACCTGGACGCGGCTGGTGACGAGTCGAGCAGGACGGCTGGCCAGCGTCGTGATCTGCAGCTCCGGGTTCCTCCACGGCAGCACGATGTCCGCCGTCCGCTCGTTGACCCGAAGCACGTGCCTGCGCCGCTTCGGAAGCAGAAGGTGATCCGCGGCACGCTGGGCGTGCTCTGCCGACTCGGCCAGGAACTCACGCGTGCGCGCATCGACCTCCTCTCCGGCTGCAGCCACCTGGGCCTGCCACTCCAGCGGACTCATCGTTGCCCGCACCACGTACCGGCCGCCCAGGGCCAGGTGCAGCCCGAAACGGGCCCAGCGTGCGAGCTGCTTGTCGGGGTCGGCAGCAACTTCGTCCACCACGACCGCGCAGGGTCCGAGCAAGGTCAATTCCTGGTCGATCTCGCGCCGGCCGGCCACCGCGACGCAGCGCACGCCCTCGTGCAGCACCGGGCTGTGCTCGGCCAGGACCGTCAGGCGCGCGGCGCCGAAGGCTGCCACCCACGTCGAGAGGTCGTGCTGGACGTCTCCGGCGAGGAGCAGCACGACGGGGCCGTCCACTCCTGCGCTGAGCTTCGCGAGGCGAGCAGCGAGGGTCCGGCTCCGCAGGGCGGCGAGGCGGCTCTGGACGGCTGAGGTGACACGGCGCTTCACACTGCGCTCCTCACGGCAACAGCAACGGCGGGCACATCGGTGAAGACGCCCTCCACACCCCAGCGGAACATGCGGGCGAGGGCGCGCTCCGAGTTCACCACCCACGGACGCACGGCGAGGCCGGCCGCATGGGCATGCCGCACCCAGCCGCCACCGAGGATGAAGCGGGCGGGCGGATGGATGGCGCCCACACCGAGCCGGGAAGCGTAGCGCCAGGGCTTGTAGAGCGGATCGGTGTAGAGCATGCCGAGCTCGCACGTGGTGCCGAGGGCCTGCAGCTTCTTCAGCGAGTAGTGGTTGAAGCTCGACAGCACCACCCGGTCGGCGAGGTCGTGGGCGGCGATGGCGGCCAGTACCTGCTCCTCGAGCCCCGGGTAGTCCTCCTCGGAGTTCTTCAGTTCGATGTCCACCTTCAGGCCGGTCGGCGCGAGCAGGTCGAGGGTCGCTGCGAGGGTCGGCACCTGCACGCCGGCGAACCCCGCCATCCCTGCGGAGGCGTCAAGGCGTTGCAGCTGGGCGAGCGTGTGGGCGACCACCGGTCCGTTGCCGTCCGTGGTGCGGTCGACGCTCTCGTCATGCATCACAACGACCACACCGTCCGCGCTGAGCTGCACGTCGAGCTCGACGCCGTCGGCGCCCTGGGACACGGCCAGCTCGAAGGCGGGCAGCGTGTTCTCCGGTGCCTCTCGACGGGCACCCCGGTGCGCCCAGATCTCGCTCACAGCACTGCTCCTCAGGTGGGTTTCAAGGGTGACTGTACGGGTGGTGCGGGCGCCGAGGGGCAACTATGGTCGGAGCGTGACCGAGCGCCCCACAACTGCCATCGATGCCATCGCCGACGCCTACACCAACCGCCTCGCGGAACTGGATCCCCTCGCCGCAACCGAGATGGGCATCGCGGGCCACGACCACCAGATGACCGACCTCTCCCCCGGTGGCCACGACGAGCGCGCGCAGCTGAGCCGTGACACCCTCGCGCAGCTGGCAACCGCTGTTGCCGACGACGACGTCGACCGGGTGACGGTGGCCGCGATGACCGACCGGCTGCGGCTCGACCTCGAGCTGCACGACGCCGGTGAGTACCTGGCGCAGCTGAACGTGATCGCGTCCCCGCTGCAGGCCCTGCGCGACGTGCTCGACATCATGCCGACGGCCACCACCGACGACTGGGCGAACATCGCCTCCCGCGTCAGCCGGGTGCCCGAGGCGATCCACGGCTACATCGAGTCCCTGCGCGCAGGCGCCCGCCGCGGACTGGTGCCCGCGAAGCTGCAGGTGGACGAGGCCATCCTGCAGGCTGCCGAGCTCGCCGACCCGAAGACATCCTTCTTCGTCACGTTCACCGGCGGCGCCAGCCCGGACGGCGCCCCGGCCCCCGCAGCACTCGCCAACGACCTGGCAATGGCCGGACGCAAGGCCGCCAGCGCCTACGGCAGCCTCGTCGAGTTCCTCAGCGACGAGCTCGCCGCGAAGGCACCGCTGGCTGATGCGGTCGGCCGCGACCGGTACGCACTGTGGTCGCGGGAGTTCGTCGGCGCCGCCG
>JAOATP010000089.1 GCA_030158185.1 Propionicimonas sp. | reverse complement strand
GCATGCGTGCGTTGGTGAAGACGGCCCCCGGCCCGGGCCTGGAACTGATCGATGTCCCCGAGCCCGACTGTGGGGCGGACCAGGTGAAGCTGCGGGTGCTGCGGGCGGGGCTGTGCGGCACCGACCTGCACCTGGAGTCCTGGGACGACTGGGCGGCGAGCACCGTTGTCGCGCCGCTGGTCATCGGCCACGAGTTCTATGGCGAGATCGTCGAGGTTGGCGAGGACGTGACGGGACTGAAGGTCGGCGACCGCGCCTCCGGGGAGGGCCACATCGTCTGCGGACGCTGCCGCAACTGCCGGGCCGGACGCCGCCACGTCTGCATCCATACCGTGGGCCTCGGGGTGAACACCGACGGCGCCTTCGCCGACTACGTCGTGCTACCCGCAGCCAATGTCTGGCTGCAGCCGGATTCGATCGACCCGGAACTGGGCGCCATCTTCGACCCCCTGGGCAACGCCACCCACACCGCACTGCAGTGGCCGGCTGTCGGGGAGGACGTGCTCATCACCGGTGCGGGCCCGATCGGGGTCCTCGCTGCAGCTATCGTTCGCCATGCCGGGGCGAAGCACGTCGTCGTCACCGACATCAGTGACTACCGCCTCGGACTGGCAAGGGACGTCGGTGCCGACCTGTGCGTGAACGTAGCCCGCACCCGCATCGCGGACGCACAGAGAGACCTCGCGATGCTGGAGGGCTTCGACATCGGGCTGGAGATGTCCGGAGCCCCGTCCGCGGTCACGGAGATGCTTGCCAACCTGAACCACGGCGCAAAGGTGGCCATGCTCGGGCTGCCGAAGGATCCCTACCCGATCGACTGGGGCCGCGTGATCACCCACATGATCACCATCAAGGGCATCTACGGCAGGGAGATGTTCGAGACCTGGTACCTGATGAGCTCGATGCTCGCCTCCTCGCCGGCCTTCGCCGACGCCGTCCGCTCCGTCATCACGCACCGCTTCCCGGCAACCGACTGGGCAGAGGCCTTCGCCACCGCCCGCACCGGTGAGTGCGGGAAGGTGATCCTCGACTGGAGCTGAGCCCCTCCTCGCGCAACCGTCGGCGGCGCTACGTTCAGGGCGAGGACGCTACGCGGCGACGAGTAGCGTCCCGGACGGGGCGTAGCGCCGCGAAGAGCGGGGGCGGCGGTCGTAGGGTGGCTCCATGTATGCGCTTCGCGAAGAGCTCTCCGCCACGCTTCAGGAGATCAGGGACGCCGGGCTGTTCAAGACGGAGCGGCAGCTGACGTCGGCGCAGTCCGTGCACGCAGCGACAGCGTCCGGGCCCGTCCTGAACTTCTGCGCCAACAACTACCTCGGCCTCGCCGACGATCCGACCGTGCTGTCCGCAGCCAGGTACGCACTGGACACCTGGGGCTTCGGGATGGCGTCCGTGCGGTTCATCTGCGGGACGCAGACCCTGCACACCCAGCTCGAGAAGCACCTCAGCGAGTTCCTCGGCACGCAGGACACCATCTTGTTCTCCTCCTGCTTCGACGCCAACGGTGGTGTCTTCGAGGTGCTCTTCGACGAGCGGGACGCAATCGTCTCCGACGAGCTGAACCACGCCTCGCTGATCGACGGCATCCGGCTGAGCAAGGCCGCCCGGTTCCGCTACCGCAACGCCGACCTCGCCGACCTCGAGACCCAGCTGAAGGCCGCAGCCGACGCCCGCCGCCGGGTGATCGTCACCGACGGTGTCTTCTCGATGGACGGCTCCTTCGCCCCGCTCCCCGGCATCTGCGACCTCGCGGACGCCTACGGTGCGCTCGTGCTGGTGGACGACTCGCACGCGGTCGGCTTCATCGGCGAGTACGGCCGCGGCACCCCGGAGCTGTTCGGGGTGGCCGACCGGGTGGACCTCCTCACCGGCACCCTGGGCAAGGCTCTCGGCGGGGCGTCCGGTGGCTACGTCTCGGGCCCGGCGGAGGTGATCGCACTGCTGCGGCAGCGCTCCCGGCCCTACCTGTTCTCCAACTCCGTCGCACCGGCGATCGTTGCCGGCTCGCTCGAGGCCCTCGACCTGGTGAGCTCCTCCGCCGGTGCCCGGCACCAGCTGGCAAGCAATGCGGCCCTGTTCCGCGAGCTGATGTCGGTGGCAGGCTTCGACCTGTTGCCGGGTTCGCACCCGATCGTGCCGGTGATGTTCCCCGGAGCGGACGGCGCCCGTCGCGCGTCCGGGATCGCCGACCGGATGCTGGCGGACGGGGTGTACGTGATCGCCTTCAGCTATCCGGTGGTGCCGCAGGGGAAGGCGCGGATCCGCGTCCAGCTGTCCGCTGCGCACAGCGAGGCGGACGTGCGCGCCTGTGTCCGGGCCTTCATCGCAGCGCGGGACGCCGTCGCCTGAGCAGCAAGAGGCCTTGTGCCGGAGGCAGGGTCCGCCTGGAGAAACTTCTGCCACTTGCGTAACCTTTTCGACGGCTCCGGCGGTGTAGTTGTTGGAAAGGTGGTTGATGGGACTCGACGAATCGGAGGTCTCCCGGCTGTTGCGCGGGGACGTGCCGAACGACGATCCCGTTTGGGGTGAAGTCTCCGGCTTCCTCGACACTGTGGGCACGGCTTACCCCGCCGTCCCGACGACCGCTTTCGAAGGCCGCCACCTGGCGGCGATCGCCCATGAGACCCGGCTGGTTCAGTCAGAGCTCCGGCACCCCCGCCAGGGTGCTGTGAAGCGGCTGTTCACCGGGTCACACAGGGTCCTTGCCGGCTCCGTCGGGGCTTTCCTGATCGCACTGACAGCCGGTGTTGGCGTTGCCAGTGCGCTCGGGATCAACCCTCTGGGACAGCTGCTCGCCCCCCCGCCCGTTGCGTCTTCGGTGGTTCCCCAAGCCACGAGTCCGGAGGCCGACACGTCGAGCGCTGCAGGCAACAACGGTGACGAGTCGGGCACGGTATCCCCCGAGGCCGTGCCTGGCTCCGTCCCCACCCCCACGACCCTGCCCACCCCCCACCCGACGGCCACCAAGACCCCCGGGTCGGTCGGCGACGAGCACAAGAATTCCCGGGCGACGGAGAAGGCGAACAACGCTGCGACGCCGACGCCGCACAATACGAAGACGCCGAAGCCTCGCATTACGAAGACGCCGGCACCACCGAAGGCGACCCCCGCGCCTCCCGGAAAAGGCAAGAACGGCTGACCTATACGAGCCAGCGGCAACGACACACGACTCATCGCAGCGTCCCCCCCAATATCCGGATTCCCCTCTCCGGCCGATGCTGTGACCTTCGAACGCCGGGTTGGACCCCCCGTCCAGCCCGGCGTTAGCCTTTGTCCGCATCATTCCGTCGACAGCTAGTACACAATGGCCATCGGTCCGCGATTCCCGCAGGTCCTCTCGTCCGCCGCAGAGGGGGCCGATTGGGCGTGGGCGGAGCTCTATCGCGACCTTTCTCCCGCACTGTTGCGCTATTTGGCGAGTCAGGGAGCTGTCGATCCCGAGGACTGCCTCGGCGAGTGCTTCGTCCATATGGTGCGCCGCCTTTCCGCTTTCGAGGGCGATGAAGCCGCGTTCCGCGCGTGGGCTTTCACGATCGCCCGCAGCCGCCTCGTGGACTCCTGGCGCAGTGCGGGGCGGCGTCCGGTCCGGCCCAGCGACACCGTGGCAGAGACGCTCGACCTGTCCCAGCACCACCCGGGCGCCGACGGTGGACTCGACCAGAGGGAAGCGGTGCGCGAGGTGCTCGACCTCCTCACCCCCGATCAACGCTCTGTGCTGTTGCTCCGCGTGCTCGACCAGTTCTCCGTTGCGGAGACGGCAGCGATCATCGGCAAATCGGAAGGCGCTGTGAAGGTGCTGCAGAATCGCGCGCTCAACACGCTGCGTCGCCGGCTCGCCCCTCGTCCAGGCAGTGGTCCGGCACCGCGACCGGCGGCGCCCAAGCCGACCGTCCTGCACTGAATCCGGGCCGGACGCCGACGCCCGGCGCCTTGACGCCACGGAGCTCGCGGGCACAATGACGTCATGGGTGCTGACCTCGACGAGCTGCGGCGGCTCCGCCGTGCCCGTGACCGGATGGACCGCGAGTACGCGCTCCCGCTCGACGTGCCGGCGCTGGCCCGGACGGCGCTGATGTCGACAGCGCATTTCAGCCGGCGGTTCCGCGATACCTATGGGGAGACGCCGTACGCCTACCTGATGACCCGGCGGATAGAGCGGGCGAAGGCGTTGCTGCGGCGAGGGGAACTGAGCGTCACCGACGTCTGTTTCGCTGTCGGCGCCGCTTCCCTCGGATCGTTCAGTGCCCGGTTCACGGAACTCGTCGGCCAGACCCCGAGCGCGTATCGGGCAGCCAGCCATGACGACCTCGCAGACCTCTCCAGCTGCCAGGCGATGGTCGCGACCCGTCCCCGGCGACGCAAACCCAGCAGTTTCGGAGAAGCATTGGGAATCGCGTCGGCCTAGCTTTGCTGCATGACCATCTCACTCAGCACCGTCCATGTCATCGTCGACGACCCGGACGCAGCCCTGTCGCTCTACCGCGACACCCTCGGCCTGACCGTCACCAATGAGGTGCCCTACGAAGGGTTCAAGTGGATCACCCTTGTCACCGACAGCCAGCCCGAGGTGGCGATCGTGTTGTCCCAGCCACACGCCGGCCGTTCCAGGGAGGACGGTGACGCCCTCGCCGCCATGCTCGCCAAGGGTGAACTCGGCACGATCAACTTCCGGACCGACGACCTCGACGCCACCTTCGAGAAGGTGTCGGCCCTGCAGGGAGTCGAGGTGCTCCAGGAGCCGGCCAGCCAGTTCTGGGGAGCCCGCGACTTCGCCGTCCGCGACTTCGCCGGAAACACCGTCCGCATCGAACAGGCCTGAACCAGAACGGGGACGGTTCCTTTACCGTTCAGCGGCGCCGGAATCCGGCGCTGTGAAGTCTCGGACCTTCGTGGGCGTTTGTGTCTCAGGCCTTCGTTGACGGAT
>JAOATP010000088.1 GCA_030158185.1 Propionicimonas sp. | reverse complement strand
CGAGGTCGGCCTCGCGGGCGTCCATCTTCGGGTCGAGGTCGCCGAACGACTCCGCAACCGTCTCGACCCGCTCCCAGTGGACGCGAGCCTGCGGGTACAGCGCGCGCGCCGCTTCGTCCTCGCCTGCGGCGTAGGCCGCGACGAACAGCTTCGTCTTTGCCAGCAACTGGTCGATCTGGTCACCGACATAGGCGTGGTACGCCTCGTCGGCCTGCGCGACGAGCTCCGCGTCATCGCCGGTCGGACCGACGGGCTGCCCGGACTCGGTGACCTGGAACGCAGCGCGGATGCCCTCGCCGGCCATGCCGGGCTTGCAGGCGGAGAAGTAGCCGCCGGCGGGTGCGCTGAGCACGAGTTCGCGGGTGATGCCCGGACCGATGTTCTCCACCTCGCCGACGATCCGCAGGCCGTCGGCAGCCAGCAGGTAGAACTCCGTGACCGCCGTCCCGGTGTTCGTGACAGCGAACGTCAGAGGGCCGGACGGGGCGGTGACAGCGCTCAGTGTGCAGCCGGTGTCGCTCGAGGTGACGCTCAGCGTGCGCGCGTCACCGGCCGTACCGGAGGCGGCGGGAGCGTTGTCTGTGCAGCCGGCGACCGCAAGGAGGGCAGCGCACACCAGCGCGGGAACTGCAGACTTCATGGTGCCTTTCAGACAGTCGCGCGGACGGCCGGAGCGGCCGCCGCCTGGGGCAGGACGGCAGGCTTCGCCTTGCGCCGCACCAGCCGGACGAAGAGGGTGCCGACGACACCCACGTAGAGAACCCACACGACAACCTCGAGGACGGTGGCAGCGGCGGAGAAGTTGAAGATGCCCTTCAGTAGCGTGCCCAGCACCCCGGAAGGGGCGATCACCCCGGAGACGTCGTAGGCGAGGTTGTTCAGGCCGGGCAGGAAGCCTGCCTCCTGCAGGTCGTGGACGCCGTAGGCGAGCACTCCGGCAGCAATCACGATCAGGAAGCCGCCGGTGATGGCGAAGAACCGGCTGAGGTTGATGCGGACGGCGCCGGCGTACATCGCGTACCCGAGTCCGATGGCGACGACTATGCCCAGCAGCGCACCCAGGAGCGGGCCACTCGCCGGCGTGCCGTCGGTGCCTGCTGCAGAGCTGGCAGCCCAGATGAACAGCGCGGTCTCCAGGCCCTCGCGGCCGACGGCCAGGGCTGCGATCAGCGGTAGCGCCCAGGAGGTGTCTGCTGCGGCGTCCACCTGGCGACGCAGGTCGGAGGCAAGGGTGCGGGCAGCGGTGGCCATCCAGAAGATCATCCAGGTGACCAGCCCGACGGCGACGATGGAGAGGGTTCCGCCGATGAACTCCTGGGCGGCGAAGGACAGGCCCTTGGGGCCGAAGGTGAGGAGGGCTCCGAAGCCGAGCGAGACCGCGACGGCTGCTGCGACGCCGATCCAGACCTTGCCGAGAAGGTGGCGGCGGCCGGTCTTGACGAGATAGGCGATCAGGATGCTGACGATGAGGCTGGCTTCCAGCCCTTCGCGCAGTCCGATCAGGAAGTTCCCGAGCACCGTCATCTCCTCGTAGTTAGGTAAGCCTTACCTAACTATGGAGACGGTGGGGTTATTTACGCAAGCTGCTGGTTCACTATTTCACATGGCGGGCACTGCCGTCACGCCGGATAGGAGATTCCGCGGTAGCGCGTCGAGCTGCGCGGCTCCGCCATCAGTGGGGCGACGGTGTCGCGCCAGGTGGCGTAGTGCGCGGTCTCCTTGTGCGCTGCTGCCGCCTCTTCGCTGCGATACGCCTCGACCAGCACGAAGCGGGTCGGGTCGTCCAGGGCCTGCACCACGTCGAACCGGGCGACTCCCGGCTCCTCAAGGGAAGCGGCGGCGTTGGCCCGGGAGGCATCGATGAAGGTTCCGACTGCGTCGTCGTTGACGTGGACGCTCACATGCACGATCAGCATGCCCCCATGATGCCCCGCTCCCGCGCCCGAAGAAGGGCCGCAGCCCGACGAAGGCGGTTTGCGTCCCGAAACCCTTGAGTGGGAGCATGGTCGGCTGCCCAAGTGCCCATCGGAGTTCGTCATGCCCGCCTCAAGCCAGACCCGCGAATTGCTCGCGGACGCACCCTTCGCCGTGCTCCTGGCCGCCCGGACGATCTCCATGCTGGGCATGGCCTTCGCCCCGGTGGCGCTGGCGTTCGGCGTCCTCGCGCTGCCCGGCGCGGACGCCGGCACGCTCTCGATCGTGCTGGCAGCCCAGACCATCCCGCTTGTCCTCTTCATGCTGGTCGGGGGTGTGGTCGCCGACCGCTACCCGCGCTCCCTCGTGCTGGTGTGGGGACAGTTGCTGGCCGCGACGTCCTGGAGCGCGATCGGCGTCATGATGCTCACCGGCAACACCCCGCTGTGGCTGCTCTGCGTCGCCTCGGCCATCGCGGGCATGTCCGGTGCGGCCGTCTACCCCGCGCTGAGCGGCATCATCCCCGACCTCGTACCGCCGCACCTGCTGCAGCAGGGCAACGCCTGGCTGTCGATGGGAGCGAGCGGGGCCCGGTTCGCCGGCCTCGTCGCCAGCGGCGCCGTCGTCGTCTGGCTCGGTGGTGGCTGGGCAATGGTGTGCGCCGGCGTGCTCTACCTCGTCGCTGCCGGGTTGTCTGCGCTGCTGCCCCGCGGTGGCGCACTTGCCCAACCGGAGGGGAGCCCGCTGCGCCAGCTGGTGGATGGGTGGGGCGAGTTCCGCAGCCGGCAGTGGCTCTTCATCTGCGTGCTCCAGTGGGCTGTGCTCCTGATGGTGCTGCAGGCGTCCCAGGGCGTGCTGGGACCGGTGGTCGCCAAGGCAGAACTGGGCGGGGCGCCGGCCTGGACGGCCGTGCTCGCCGGTGAGGCGCTCGGCGCGATCGTCGGTGTCGTCATCGCGATGGCGTGGCGGCCGCAGCGTCCGATCCTCGTGGCGACCCTGCTGACCTTCGCGGCCGCTGCGCCCCAGCTCTTGCTGGGTGTGCGGGCGCCACTGTGGGTCGTGGTGATCGCCGCCTTCTTCACCGGCATCGCCTTCGACCTGTTCGGCGTGCTCTGGATGACGACCATGCAGCAGGAGGTGCCGGCGGAGTCCCTTTCGCGGGTGGCGTCCTACGACGCGCTCGGGTCGCTGATGCTGGGTCCGGTCGGCCTGCTCCTCGCCGGCCCGGCGGCCACGCTGTTCGGGGTGCACAACGCCCTGATCGGCACCGCCGTGATCAGCATCGCCACAACGGTCTTCGCCCTCTGCTTCCCCGAGGTGCGGCGGCTCCGGGCCCGACACCCGTCCCCCGCCGACGTCGTCAGGGCCGCCTGAGTCCCCGAGCGGGGTAGGCTCGGCGCCTGTCGCGCTGGACAATGAGGCCCGAACCGGACGGAGGATGCGCACAGCCATGCCGCATACCCCACCACCGGTCGAGATCGCCGACTGGATCCGGAGCGTCGCCGGTCGCCAGGATCCTCGGGTGGGCCCGACCACCCCGGTGGTGCCGCTGGTCACCCGTGGCCTCCCCACCCGTCCCGTCGCCCCCGAGCATTCGCAGGTGTTCATCTGCGCGGGCGTGATCGTGAAGCTCCACGGCGAGCGCACCGACCGCGAGCGGCTGGCGCGGCGCCTGCACTGCATCGGCGGCACCGACATGGATCGGCTCTGGATCCAGCCGCTGATCTACGCCCCGATCACGGCACCGAACGACCGGCTTGCCACCGTCTGGCCGCGGGTCACCGTGCTGTCGACCATCGACCGTCCACCGTGGGCCGACATCGGCTCGCTGCTGGCCCGGCTGCACCGCATGCCGATCACCGACGACCCACCCCGCCTGGGTGGCCATTCCCGCCTTGCCAGGGCGATCGAGTACCTGCGCTCCGACGGCCCTGCCGACCTCGGCTGGCTGATCGAGCTGGGCGAGTCCCTGGCCGGGCAGCTCGAACACCCTGCCCACACCACTCTCGCGCACGGCGACTTCCACCTCGGGCAGCTCGGCCACACCCCGCTGCGCCGCAGCTGGAAGCTCCTCGACGTGGACGACTTCGGCATCGGCGACCCGGCGTGGGATCTGGCCCGTCCGGCCGGCTTCTGGGCAGCAGGCCTGCTGGAGGACGAGGCCTGGTTCACGTTCCTCAACGCCTACCGCGAGGCCGGCGGTCCGGCCGTCCCTGCAGAGGGTGACCCCTGGCCCTCGCTCGACCTTGCTGCCAGGGCCGCCGTGCTCGTCGCTGCCGTGCAGGCACTGCGGACGCCGAACAGCGAGGACACAGCCGCTCCACTGCTGGAGGCTTGTTCCCGCATGCATGCTGGGTGAATGAACCCGACAGACCCACCGCGTTACGAGCCCTACACCAGCCCGCAGCCCGCCGCCGGGAGCATGGCCTGTCCCAAGTGCGGCGGAGGGATGCGCACCTATGAGCGCAACGGCATCCACCTCGAGCAGTGCTCCGGGTGCCGCGGCGTGTTCCTCGACTTCGGCGAGCTCGAACACCTCACCCAGCTGGAGAGCCGGTTCAGCCAGCAGCCCCCCGTACAGCCCGCCTACGGGCAACCCGGCTACGGGCCGACCTGGGGCAACCGGGACGGCCAGCGCTACCGCAAGGGTGGCCTGAGCGGGCTTTTCTTCTCCAGCTGACCGCCGGCGGCCCTGCCTAGATGTCGGCCAGAGCCTCCGTCGGCGCTGCCTTCGCTGCCCGGCGTCCGGGCAGGACGGAGGCCAGCCCGGCGGCGATCACAGCGAGGCCCAGCATGCTCAGGGTCTGCGGCACGTCGACAGCGAAGCGGATGTCCCCGACCTGCGCCGTGCGTCCGAGGGACGTGACGGCCAGCCAGCCGAAGAAGGCCCCTGCGACGAGCCCTACCAGCACCCCGACAAGGGTCACCTGCAGGGCCTCGATGGTCAGCATGCCGCGGAGCGACCGGGCCTGGAGTCCGAGTGCCCGGAGAAGGGCAGACTCTCTGGTCCGTTCCAGGACGGAGAGGCCAAGGGTGTTGCTCACACCGATCAGTGCGATCAGGACAGCCACCCCCAGCAACGCGGTGGTGATCGCGAGCAGGATGTCCAGCACCTGCTGGATCGAGGCCGCCTCCATGATCGAGCCGGACACCTGGCCGCCGGTTCCCACAGCCTTCGTGACCGCAACCATCGTGTCGACGGCCCGTGAGCGGTCGGGCACGGACAACCATTGCACGGCTCCCGGCACCGGCGTCCCGAGGCGGGCGAGGGTCGCCTTGCTGACGATCGCACCGCCCTGGCCGGCCATCGGGGAGCTCACCACCGACAACGTCACCCGTTCCTTGCCGGCCTTGAGGGTCATCGTCTTGCCGGCAGAGGCCGCGCTGAACCTGTCCAGCAGGATCTGGTCATCACGCACGGTGGCGGCAACGCCGGTGACAACGGTCATCGAGGGGTCGTTCCCGATCACCGCCCTGTCATAGGTGCCGTTGCTGTCGGTGACCTCTGCGGCCACGGCAGAGAGCAGCACCGAGCCGGTCACCCCCGGTGCCATCCCGAGCCGGCTGCTGACGGCTTCGGGCACCGGTGCCGGCGCCCCGTCGGTTCCGAACCAGCTGACCGCAACGTCCACCGGGTTCCGCCGCTCGATCTCGTCCAGCATGGTGAGCCGGGTGCTCGCCGTGGCGACCTGGAGCGTGACGATCAGCCCGACGGCGAGCATCAGCGCCGTCGCTGTCGCTGTGGCACGTCGCGGGTTGCGCTCGGCGTTGCGCGCAGCCAGCGCTGCGACGGTGCCCCAGCGCTTGACCAGCCGACCGGAGAGCCGCAGGAGGCTCGGGACGAACAGGGGGGCGCCGAAGAGGACACCGAGCGCGATCAGCGCACCGGCGGCGATGGCTGCGAAGAATCCCAGGCGGTTGCCCGAGACAGCGAACACCGCCAGCCCTGCTCCGGCAAGCAACAGCAGGCCACAGACGACGGCGCGGAGGGTCGTGGTGCGGCGCTGCTCATCGGCTGCCGGCAGTGGCTGGAGCGCCTCGAGCGGAAGTACCCGGGTGCCCCGCAGGATCGGCAGCCAGGCCGCCGCGAGGGTTGCCAGCACCCCGACGGCGAAAGCGATCACAAGTTGGGGCACGGGCAAGGCGATGCCCCAGAACAGGGCACCGGTGTAGGCCGACCCTGCCGCGGCAAGGCCGATGCCGGCCCCGAGCCCCACCGCGGAGCCCAGCAGCCCGAGGATCACGGCCTCTGCGAGGAAGCGGCGACGCACCTGAGCGCCGCTCGCTCCCACGGCGCGCAGCAGGCCGATCTGGCGACGGCGCTGCGCGAGGGTGATCGAGAACGTGTTGGCGATCGTGATCATCCCGACGACCATTGCCACGGCTGCGAAAGCCCACAGCAGGTTGGTGAAGATCTCGAACTGCCCGGCGAGCTCCTTGATCGAGGCCTGGCGCACGTCCTCCGCCAGGGCGACGGTCACGGCGGAGTCGTCCTTGCGGAGAGCGGACTGCAGCTCGGCTGCCAGCGGGCGGGCTTCGGCACCCGGGGCAAGCTTCACCGCCCAACGACCTGCGGTTGCGGGGTCCATGCCCGCCGTCACGAAGCGGGACGTCGCGGCGTAGCCGGTCTTCACGAACAGCGTGCTCGGCTCGTCGGTCAGCCCGACGAGGGTCAGGGGACTGCTCGTGCCCTCGACGCGGCTGTTGACGGTCACGCCCAATCCTTCAGCCGTGCCGCGGCTCAGCACGATCTCGTCCGCCTGCTCCGGCCAGTGGCCTGCGACCAGCTTCGACCACCGCAGCGACTCCGGCGGGACGCCGTACAGCGAGACGATCTCGGACCGGGTGCCGGCCGTGACCGGTTCCGTCAGTTGCAGCACGGGCGCAGCGGCGATCACCCCGGGAAAGCCGTCGAGCTTCGCGCCCGTGCCGACTCCGGCGTTCTCCACGACGAGGTCGGCCCCGGCGATCGGGACGTTGAGCGCGCGGCCCTCGGAGCCGGCCTCTGTGGCCACCAGCACCGCTGAGCCGGCGAGGAAGGCGACGCTGATGGCGACGGCGAGGATCGTGGAGAGGAACCGGCCCGGGTGCAGGCGCACCTCGGCAAGGGCCTGGCGCAACATCAGGAGCCCAGCCGCTTCATCGCTGCGAGCACGGTGTCCGCGGTGGGCCGGGCCAGGTCGTCGACGATCCTGCCGTCCGACAGCAGCACCGTCCGGTCGGCGTAGGCGGCGGCGTTGGGATCGTGGGTCACCATGACGATGGTCTGGCCGAGGTCCTGGCTGGTCGCCCGCAGGTAGTCGAGCAGGTGGTGGCTGGAGCGGGAGTCGAGGGCGCCGGTGGGCTCGTCGGCGAACACCACAGCCGGCTGGGTGATCAGTGCGCGGGCGATCGCCACCCGCTGCTGCTGGCCACCGGAGAGCTGGGACGGCAGGTGGCTGAGCCGGTCGCCCAGGCCGAGGGACGACACCACCTTGTCGAGGGCAACAGGGTCGGGCCGCCGGCCGGACAGGTCGAGGGGCAGGACGATGTTCTGCAACGCTGTGAGGGTTGGCAGCAGGTTGAACGCCTGGAAGACGAAGCCGACATTGTCGCGCCGCACGTTCGTGAGCGCCCGGTCGTTGAGTTCGGAGAGGACGCTCCCGCCGAGCACCACCCGGCCGGAGGTGGGGCGGTCCAGGCCGGCGAGACAGTGCATCAGGGTGGACTTGCCCGATCCCGACGGCCCCATGATCGCCGTGAAGGAGCCCCGCCCGAACCCGACGCTGACCCCGTCGAGGGCTCGGACGACAGCCTCGCCGGTGCCGTAGGTCTTCGTCAGGTCGGTCGCCGAGGCGATCTGGTCGGGCAGGGTCTCGATGGTGCTCAGGGTGCTCACAGGCTCACCGTAGGAGCCGCACAGCCTCCCTCACGTCCTCCCTCTCGGCGCATCGGGTCGTCCGTTCGGATGATCTTCAGTCGCCGCCGAAACCACCGCCGTCGAAACCGCCGCCATCGAAACCGCCACCGTCGAACCCACCGAAGCCGCCGTCGCCGCCGCCCCCGTCGAACCCGCCACCGGGGTCGCCTCCGAAGCCGTCGCCGAACCCGTCGAACCCATCACCGAGGCCATCGAACAGGCCGCCGTCGGTGAGCAGGTCGACCATCACCATCGTCGTGAGCATGTCGTTGACGGCCAGCCAGCCGAACCCGGAGAAATCGGCGCCGCCGGCGTCCAACTCAGCCTGCAGCGCGTCGGCGAAGACATGCCGCCAGTGGTCGACAACACCGAACACCATCGCGTAGGGCAGGTAGCGGCTGAACTGCTCGATGCCCACCTCGAACCGCAACTGCTCGGCCTCCGCCGTCGCAAGGTACTGCTTGAAGCCGAGGGCCTGGACGCGGGCAGCGTAGCCCTCGGCACTCACCGGCTGATGCAGCCCGCGACTCCCGAGGAAGGCGATCGCCCCGGCTGCGAGGAGGCCGAGACCGACAGGGGCGAGGGACGAGCCCATCACCAGCACGACAACGCCGAGCACGGCGGCGCCGGCGCCCGCGGCAGCGAGGCTGATGACGGGCGGCGGCAGGAACCACTTGCGTTCCGCCGCCTCGTTGGCGACGGCGTCGAGCACCCCGGCCAGCCCGCCGCGGCGGCGGACCTCCTGCAGGGTGGCAACGGAGCTGCCAGCGAAGACCTCGGAGAGGAGCTCGCGCTCGGCCGGGCTGAGCGGTTCGGACGGCGCGACGGCAGCGGCGGTCAACACCCAGTCGCGCGGGCGCTGCTTCGGGTCGCCTTCGGCTTCGATCGGGTGCATCCGCAACCAGCCCCGCCCCGCAAGGTCGACGAGGGTGGCCGAGACCGCCACCGCTTCGAGGCGGGATTCGGCGATCAACCCTGCCAGTGCCGGACGCACACCCGGCGGCGGGTCGAACCGCACCGCGATGGGCGCAGCCTGGCCGCGTCCGATCCGGATGCGTTGCTCGGGCTGCCCCGATGCGGGCACAAGGCCGGGCGTGATACCGGCGAAAGTCTCGTCACGACGGGAGCTGCGCTGCCACACAACGAGGCCGGCGGCGAGGATGGCGATGAGGATGCCGAGGACGGTGGTCATGCCCAATCCTTGCAAACGCACTGAAACGGTACTGTCGAATCATGGCCCTGAGCGTCTTTGATCTCTTCCGGGTCGGGATCGGACCCTCCTCCTCCCACACCGTCGGGCCGATGAAGGCCGCCGGCCGCTTCGTCGCCTCCCTCGCCGACACCCGTGTGCTGTCGCGGGTGACAGCTGTGAAGGTGGAGCTGTTCGGATCCCTCGGCGCCACCGGCCACGGACACGGGAGCGTCGCCGCCGTGGTCCTCGGCCTGGCCGGGCACAAGCCCGAGCTCGTCGACCCGCCGTCCGTCCGTCCGCTCGTGGAAGCCGTGAAGGCCGGCCACCGGCTCACGCTCGCCGGTGACCACGACATCGACTTCGACCCCGACACCGACGTGGTGCTGCACCGACGCGAGACCCTGCCCGTGCACTCCAACGGCATGATCTTCACGGCCTGCGACGCCGACGGCATCCAGCTCAGCCGGCGCACCTACTACTCGGTGGGCGGCGGCTTCGTCCTTGACGAGTCGGAGACCGGGCCGAACCGCGTGAAACCCGACTCGACCGTGCTGCCGTTCCCGTTCCGCACCGGCGCGGAACTGCTCGCGCACTGCGCGTCGACGGGGTTCTCCGTCGCCCGGCTGATGCGCGAGAACGAGCGGGTGTGGCGCAGCGACGCAGAGATCGATGCGGAACTGCTGCACATCTGGGCGGTGATGCAGGACTGCGTGCACCACGGCATGACGACCGAAGGCATCCTGCCGGGCGGGCTCAAGGTGCGCCGGCGGGCGCCCGAACTGCTGCACCGGCTGCAGATGGAGACCGACAGCACCGACCCGCTGCGCGGCATGGACTGGCTCACGCTCTACGCGCTCGCCGTGAACGAGGAGAACGCCGGGGGCGGACGGGTGGTCACGGCCCCCACCAACGGTGCGGCCGGCGTGGCGCCGGCAGTGATGATGTACTACCGCCGCTTCATGCACGGCGCCGGCGACGAGGGCATCGTCCGCTTCCTGCTGACGGCCGGAGCGATCGGGGTGGTCATCAAGGAACTGGCGTCGATCAGCGGAGCGGAAGTCGGCTGCCAGGGCGAGATCGGCGCCGCCTGCTCGATGGCAGCAGCGGGCATGGCCGCCCTGATGGGCGGCACGCCCGGCCAGGTGGAGAACGCTGCGGAGATCGGCATGGAGCACAACCTCGGGCTGACGTGCGACCCGGTCGGGGGGCTGGTGCAGATCCCCTGCATCGAGCGGAATGCGATCGCTGCCGTGAAGGCCGTCACCGCCGCCCGCACGGCGTTGCGCGGCGACGGCAGCCACATCGTCAGCCTCGACTCGGTGCTGAAGACCATGCGCGAGACCGGCGCGGACATGAGCGTCAAGTACAAGGAGACCGCACGCGGCGGGCTCGCCCTCAACGTCATCGAGTGCTGACCCGACCCGGGGACGGTTCCTGATCCGGGCCGGCGAAACGGCCTAGGATGCGAGCGAGAGCGAGGTACTCCACGATGCCGATTCTGGACACTTACCGACCCGACGACGACCGCTACGACGGACGGATGCCCTACCGCGCGGTGGGCCGCAGCGGGCTCAAGCTGCCGGCCATCTCGCTGGGCCTGTGGCACAACTTCGGCGACGACACCCCGTTCGACCGGCAGCGGTCGATCCTGCGCCGCGCCTTCGAGCTGGGCGTCACCCACTTCGACCTGGCCAACAACTACGGGCCGCCCTACGGCTCGGCGGAGACGAACTTCGGCCGCCACCTGCGCGAGGACTTCCGTCCCTACCGCGACGAGCTGGTCATCAGCAGCAAGGCCGGCTGGGACATGTGGCCCGGACCGTACGGCGACCTCGGCGGCCGCAAGTACCTGCTGGCCTCCCTCGACCAGTCGCTGGAGCGGATGGGCCTCGACTACGTCGACATCTTCTACCACCACCACTACGACCCCTCAACGCCGGTGGAGGAGACCATGCTGGCGCTGGACACCGCCGTGCGGCAGGGCAAGGCGCTCTACGTCGGCATCTCCTCCTACTCCGGGGAGCGGACGCGGGAGGCCGTGGCGATCGCCCGCGAGCTCGGGACGCCGCTGGTGATCCACCAGCCGTCCTACTCGATGCTGAACCGCTGGGTCGAGGAGGACCTGCTGGACGCCGTCGGCGACACCGGCCTGGGCGTCATCGCCTTCTCACCGCTGGCCCAGGGCATGCTCACCGACAAGTACCTCAACGGTGTGCCGGCCGGATCGCGTGCCTCGCAGGACAAGTCACTGTCCACCGACCTGCTCACCGAACAGAACCTCACCCACATCCGTGCGCTGAACGACCTCGCTGCCGGACGCGGCCAGACGCTCGCCCAGCTTGCGCTGGCCTGGGTGCTGCGCGACGAGCGGGTCACCTCGGCCCTGATCGGCGCCTCCAGCGTCAAGCAGCTGGAGGACAGCCTCGGCGCGGTGCACAACCTGGAGTTCACACCAGCGGAACTCGCCGACATCGACACCTACGCGACCGAGGGCGGCATCAACCTCTGGCAGGCGCCCAGCACGGCCTAGCCAACAATCGGTCCCTGAGGAGCGCTTGCGAGGCACGAGCAAGCGCGTCACGAAGGGCCGCCGCCACCCAAGGGGGTGCGGTGTGCTCAGCGCAGGAACAGCGAACGCAGCCGTCGGGTGGTGAACCCCACTCCGGCAACGGACATCACCACGAAGTAGCCGAGATGCAGCCAGGTGCTGGTCTCGAAGTGGCCCACCGACAGCTGGCGCATCAGCTCGACGCCGTGCCACAGGGGCAGCGCCATGATGAACCACTGCACGGCCTCGGGGAACACCGAGATCGGGAAGAGGGTGGACGAGAACATGAACATCGGCAGCATCGCGATGTTGATCCAGTCCATCTGCTGAAAGGTCGTGAAGTAGCTGGTGATCGCCATGCCGAACGCTGCGAAGCCGAGCGCGATCAGCAGGGCGACCGGGATCATCGCCAGCGCCCACCACGACGTGGCCAGCCCCATGACGGCGATCACGGCGGTGAAGCCGAGCGCGTAGAGGAAGCCCCGGAACAGCGCCATGAAGATCTCGCCCGCCGCGACGTCCAGGGGCCCCAGCGGGGTGGCCAGCATGCCCTGGTACAGGTTGGCGAAGCGCAGCTTGAAGAAGACGTTCCAGGTGCTGTCGTAAATCGCGCCGTTCATCGCAGAGGTGGCCAGTAGCGCGGGTGCGATGAACGCTGCGTAGGAGATCGGCGCACCACCCGGGCCGGGCACGGTCCCGATCAGCGCACCGAGGCCGAGGCCCATGCTGAGCAGGTAGAACACCGGCTCGAAGAACCCGGAGAGCACGATCAGCCAGTTCTGGTTGCGGATCACCTTGAAGCCGCGCTCGATCACTGCCCCTGCGTTGCCGGAGGAGTTGGCGGCCAGCCAGCCGTTGAGGGCGGTCATCGGCCCAGCCTCGCGACGAACGACCGGAGCGCGAGCCAGACCCCGAGCGCGGTCAGGGCGGCCAGGAACGCCAGGTGCCCGAGCGCCTCCGCACCTGACAGCGGCATCCCGAAGCCGGCGGCCCGCGCCAGCTGGGTGCCGTGCCACATCGGCGAGACCCAGCCGACCCACTGCAGGTAGACCGGCATCGAGGCCAGCGGGAAGAACGTGCCCGCGAACAGGAACATCGGCATCACAACGAACCGCTGGATCAGTGCGAACTCCGGCCCCTCGTTCTCGATGGTCGCTGCATAGGCACCCAGTGGTGCACCGAAGGCCATGCCGGCGAGGCCTGCCACCGGCACCATCAGCAGCGACCACCCGGGACGCACAGCCCCCATGACAACCAGCACGACGTAGAACACCAGCGCCTCCGCAAGGAGCCGGATGAGGACGGCGAGCAACTCACCGAGCGCGACCTGCTGCGGGCTCGCCGCCGTTGCGGCGCGGGCGTAGTACAGGCGTCCCCACTTGAACCCGGCCATCACCGGGTAGCTCATCTCCGCCGTGCCGGACATCACGACCGTGCTCACCAGCAGCCCGGGGGCGACGAACATCAGGTAGGGAACGCCGCCGATGCCGCCGGCGTTGGCGTCGACCAGCGAGCCGAGCCCGATGCCCATCGCCACCACGTACAGCAGCGGCGTGAGCAGGGCCGTGCCGATGACCGACGACCAGTAGGCCTTCATCGAGCGCAGCCGCCACTCGGCCTGGTACCACCAGCCCCAGCGCCGCACGGAGGCCGCCTGCGTGGCAGCGTCCAGCGCCCTGCCGGAGTAGGCGAGGGCGTTGGTGTCGATCAGATCAGACGACAACTGCCGCGGCCGCTTGCGGCCGCGAAGGGCGGAGTCTTGACGAGGGGTGAGGAACGAACCCCGAGGATCAGTCAACGAGGCTCCGTCCGGTCAGCCGGAGGAAGACGTCCTCCAGCGAGGATCGGCGGACCAGCGAGGTGACCGGCTCGAGCCCGTCACGGCGCACCGCCTCCAGCGCTCCCTCGCCGTCCTCCGTGTACAGCAGTACCCGGTCGGGCAGGGGTTCGATCCGGTCGGCGAAGCCGCGCAGGCGTTCGACGAGAGCGGCATTGCGGTCGGAACCGAAGCGCACCTCGAGCACCTCGCGGGTCGAGTACTGGCGGATCAGCTCCGCCGGGCTGCCCTCCGCGACGATCCGGCCGTTGTCCATCACGATCAGCCGGTCGCACAGCTGCTCGGCCTCGTCCATGAAGTGCGTGGTGACGATCAGCGTGACGCCCTGTTCCTTGAGGCGGAACAGCCGGTCCCACAGGATGTGCCGGGCCTGCGGGTCGAGCCCTGTGGTGGGTTCGTCCAGCAGCAGGATGCGGGGCTCGTTCACAAGGGCACGCGCGATGGTCAGGCGGCGCTTCATGCCACCCGAAAGGTTGTCGACCTTCTCGTCCGCCTTCTCCGTGAGCTGGGCGAACTCCAGCAGCTCGTCCGCCCGCGGACGCAGGTAGCTGTAGGGCAGCCCGAAGTACCTGCCGTACATGATCAGGTTGTCGCGTGCCCGCAGCTCGGTGTCGAGGTTGTCCTGCTGCGGCACGACGCCGAGGTTGGCGCGCACCTCCGGCCCGTGGACCTCAGGGTCGAGCCCGTTCACAAGGAGGGTGCCCGACGTCCGCAGCGTCGTGCCGCCGATCATGCGCATCGTGGTGGACTTGCCCGCGCCGTTGGGGCCGAGCAGGCCGAACGACTCCCCTGACGCCACGGCGAAGGAGATCGCGTCGACGGCCCGCAGGTCGCCGTAGGTCTTGGTGAGCTCGCTGGCTTCGATCACAGGCACCCGGCCACCCTAACCAGCCGGGCCGACAGGTCCCTAGCCGGCTGGAGCCAGTTCGGCGATCAGGGCCTCGACGCGGCTGCGGATCTCGTCGCGGATCGGGCGGACGGCGTCGATGCCCTGGCCTGCGGGGTCCTCGAGGACCCAGTCCTCGTACCGCTTGCCCGGGTAGAACGGGCAGGTGTCACCGCAGCCCATGGTGATCACCACGTCAGATGCCTTGACTGCATCCGTGGTGAGGATCTTTGGTTGCTCCGCTGCGATGTCGATGCCCTCTTCCGCCATCGCTGCGACGGCCGCCGGGTTGACGGCGTCGGCGGGCGTCGAGCCGGCGGACAGCACCTCGATCCGGCCCTCGCCGAGGTGGCGCAGGTAGCCGGCTGCCATCTGGGAGCGTCCGGCGTTGTGGATGCACACGAACAGGACGGTGGGCTTACTCATCTGCGTGACTCCTTCGGTCTCCGCCGGATGCTGCGGCGGCTTGACTCTCACAATAGCTCAGTTACTATTGACTCAATCTTCATGGAGGTAACTCAGGATGTCAATCGGCGGGCTTGCAGCGAGGGCCGCTGCCTACGCAGCACTCGGCGACCCGTCCCGCCTTGCCATCATCGATCGCCTTGCGAACGCCGACCTGGCATCGGGGGAACTGGCAGACGCGCTGGGCCTTCCCACCAACCTGATCGCACACCACCTGCGCGTGCTGGAGGATGCCGGCCTGGTGCTGCGCCGGCGGTCCGAGGGCGACGGGCGCCGCACCTACGTCACGCGTACCCGGGCCTGCAACGAGCTGCTCGGTGCCGGACGTCTCCCGAAGCCGCACCGGGTCGCGTTCCTGTGTTCGCAGAACTCCGCCCGCTCCCAGCTCGCCGAGTCGTACTGGCGAACCGTCAGCGACATCCCGGTCGTCTCCGGCGGCACGCATCCCGCGAACCGCATCCATCCACGCGCCGTGACCGTCGGCCGTCGGCACGGCCTCGACCTCACCACGGCCCGGCCACGGCTCGCCGCCGAAGTGCTCAGCGGCGACGAGCTGGTGATCGCCGTCTGTGACCGCGCCTACGAAGACCTCGACAGCCAGCCACTGCACTGGTCCATTCCGGACCCTGCCCTCACCGAGAGCGCTGAGGCGTTCGAAGGGGCCTACGACGACATCACCGGCCGGATCAACCAGCTGGCCGCGAGTTTCCAGGGAGGAACATCATGACCACCGCCCCTCACCCGGTGTCCGAACGGAGCTGGGAAAGCCTGCACACCGACGAGAAGCTGGCCCTCAAACAAGCCTCCGCCCGGCTGGCCGACGACTTCGCGGGCCTCTACGGCGCCGAGACGATCGAGCGTTTCCTTGCCAGCTCCTTCGACCAGTTCGCTGATCACGCGAAGGTGACCAGGTTCCTGCCGCTCCTCGCCGAGCGCTTCGCCCACCAGCGCCTCCAGGCGTTGGCCCGTATCGAGGGCCTCCACGATGACGGCAAGCCGGTCGTGCTCTTCCTGTGCACCCACAACGCGGGCCGCTCCCAGATGGCGCTGGGCTTCTTCCAGGCACTGACCGGCGACAATGCCGTGGCGTGGTCCGGCGGCTCCGAGCCCGGCCTCCAGGTCAACCCGGCAGCGATCGCCGCCATGGCCGAGCGCGGGATCGACATCTCCGGTGAGTTCCCGAAACCGTGGACCGATGAGACCGTCCGCGCTGCGGACGTCGTCGTCACCATGGGCTGCGGCGACGCCTGCCCGATCTTCCCCGGCAAGAGGTACGAGAACTGGGACGTCGATGACCCGGCAGGACAAGGCGTTGAGGACGTCCGTCCCATCCGGGACGAGGTCGAGCGCCGGGTCCGCGGCCTGATGGCTTCCCTCAACCTGTAGCAGGTAGGTGGCCTCGCCGCTCAGAACTCCTCGTGGGTGGCCGGGTCGGAGTCACCGAGCCGGCCGTCGGGCCTCCCCAGGGCCGTGATCGCAGCCACCTGGGCCGCGTCCAGCTCGAAATCGAAGACGTCGAGGTTCTCGGCCTGGCGCTCTGGGGTCGCAGCCTTCGGCAGCGGGACGGAGCCCAGCTGAAGGTGCCAGCGCAGGACGACCTTCGCCGGGCTCTGGCCGACCTGCTGCGCGATGCCGGCGATGACCGGCTCGTGCAGCAACTGGCCTGCCTGTCCCAGCGGGCCCCACGACTCGGTGCGGATGCCGAGCTGGTCGTGCACAGCGCGCTGCTCGAGCTGAGGGAAGTACGGGTGCAGCTCCACCTGGTTGACCGCAGGGGTCACGCCAGTGCCGGCGATGATCCGGCTGAGGTGTTCCGGCAGGAAGTTGCTCGTCCCGATCGAGCGGAGGACACCCTCGCGCTGCAGGTCGACGAGGGCCTGCCACGCCTCGACGAAGCGGCCAGCACCGGGGTTGGGCCAGTGGATCAGGTACAGGTCGATGTGGTCGAGGCCCAGCCGGTAAAGAGACTCGTACACGCAGGTGGTCGCAGCTCCGTACTCGTGGTGGCGTCCGGGCAGCTTCGAGGTGATCACGATCTCCTCGCGCGGCACCCCTGCGCGGCGGACGGCCTCGCCCACCGTCCCCTCGTTCTCGTAGTTCACTGCGGAGTCGATCAGCCGGTAGCCGTGACGCAGCGCGCTGACCAGCGAATCGACGCCGGCCGGTCCGCGCAAAGGGTAGGTGCCGAAGCCGAGGACCGGCAGGCGGTGGCCGTCGTTGAGGAGGTGGGTTCCGATCATGCCTGCGAACCTAGCTCAGCTGCGGTTGGCCCGGTACCGCAACGAGTTCGGACGGCACGGGCACTCGGTGGCGATCTGCATGTCGGCGATCTTGCGCTCGTCGCGGAGCGCGAAGAGGGCGGGCACCAGCCGATCGCGCAGGGCGTAGGGATCGATGGTGTTGAGGTAGATCTTGGTGACTCCCTCGAACCCCGCCACCGTCGAGGTGCGCCACTTCAGCATCACGCGCCACGGCATCGGCAGGTCGGCGTCGATCGGGCGGTAGTGCCACTCCTCGTTGCACGGCACGTTCACCCCGGTGGCCGCGTGCATGGCGTGGACGAGATCCGAGACGGCGCGCAGCTCGTCCTCGGTGTGGTTCCACGGGTCGCACGCCTCCGACTTGGAGTAGATCTCGATCGTGGGGTAGCGGTGGCCGAAACCGGCGAAGGCGATCGCGTGCTCGTTCTCCGCCAGCACGAGGTTGCGGTAGGAGGCGTAGTTGGGGCCGTACTCGTTGTAGATGTTCGGGTTGGTGCGCAGCCGTTCCATCTGCTGCTCGTGCTGGATGCCGCGCTCGTCGATGGCGACGAGCTGCTTGTGCAGGTGGTCGAAGGACGCCCCCGCCGGACGCAGCCAGTTCTGGAACACCGCGACGTAGCGGGCGTACCGGTTGAGGTCGAACAGGGCGGAAACGGACTCGATCGTGAACGAGAGGAACCGCTGGTGCTCGTCCGGCGTCAGGGTCCCGGAGCCGGCCAGCTGGGTGTTGTCCGTTGCACCGTCAATGAAGTGCCGGCGGGCGATGACCACGTCATGGCCGCCGCCGAAGAAGCCTGAAGCTGCCTCGAGCTGGCCCTCCTCACCGAGGGCTTCGATGAGCTCGTCGGAGCGTCCACCGGCCTTGAGCTTGTTGCGCACGACGGCGAGCACGTGCTGGCGTCCCATCGGCGACGAGAGGTAGGCGGTCTTCCGTTCGCGCACCCGGGCGGGCAGCTCGTAGCCGTAGTTGTCGTGCCAGTAGTCGTAGGAGAGGATCTCGAAGAGGTTCGGGACGCGGCGGAACTCCGCCGTCGTCGCCCCGAGTTCCTCTGCAGGGATGCGGTACCGGGTCTCCCAGGAGCCGTCGTGGTTGCGGACCACCCGTGACTTCTCCGGCGGCGTGTCGAGGTAGCGGCCCTCACAGAAGGCGCAGTGCCGTCCGTGTTGTGCCGGGTCGAGCGGGACGGGGTCGGGCAGCACCACACCGAGCGGACGGTTGCCGCGGCCGGCCACCGTCCACACTTCCGTGCCGCTGAACGGGTTGAGCTGCTTGACCGTGCCGTCCTTCAGCTGGCTGATGAACTCAGGCTCCCGCAAGTAGGGATGCACCACGTCGGACCCCCTGGTCGTTGTACCGATTCAGGCTAGCCCTTTCCGACTTGTCAGAATCTCAAGCGGTTATAGCCGCTTGAGATTCTGACAACTCGGGCGGGTGCGTGGGTGGGGCGTGGTCGTCAGGGGAACCAGCGGCGGAGCTCCGCCACTGTGCCGCCCGTAGCGAAGGTGCCGGTGACATGGTCGGCCGCGCGGGCGACCTCCTGTGCCGCATCGCCGAGCGCCACCCCGCGTCCGGCCCAGGAGATCATCTCGATGTCGTTGCGGCCGTCGCCGATCGCCAGCACGTCCGTCTGCGCTATGCCCAGCGACGCCGCCACCCCCGCGAGGGCCGTTGCCTTGTCCACCCCTGCGGGCGCGATGTCGAGCCAGGCGCTCCAGCCGACGAAATAGCCCACCCCGTGGAGCCCGAGACGTTCGGCGAGCGCGATGAACTCCTCGTCCGTCGAGTCCGGGTCGCGCACGACGATGCGGGTCACGTCGCCTGCGGCGAGGTCCTGCACGCTGACGAGCTCGATCTCGCCGTGCAGCTCGCCGTCCGGGAACAGGCGGCTCACCCGGTAGCCCCGGCCCACGACCTCTGCTGCGAGGGAGGCTGTCGGATGCTCCGCCAGCACCCGCTCGATCACGTCCGACGGGTCGAACGTCACGACACTGGTGATCTCGAACGGCGGATAGGTGGCGGTGACAGCGCCATTGGAGGACACCACCGGTCCCTGCGGCAGGCCGAGGGCGTCGAACACCGGCTGGGTGGCGTGCCAGCTGCGTCCGGTGCAGAGCACCACGGGCACCCCGGCGGCCACGACCAGCCCCACAGCCTCGCGGACGTCGTCCGGCAGCACGCCCTCGTGGTCGAGGATGGTGCCGTCGATGTCCAGGGCAACCAGCCGAGGACTCCAGCTGCCGTCGGTCACGACAGCGGACGCAGGTATTCCATGCCGTCCAGGTAGGGACGCAGGGCGGCCGGAACGTAGACCGAGCCGTCGGCCTGCTGGTGGTTCTCCAGCAGCATGATGATCACCCGCGTCATCGCACACAGGGTGCCGTTCAGCGTTGCGACGGACCGGACGCCGTCACCGTCCCGCATGCGGATGTTGAGCCGACGGGCCTGGAACTCCGTGCAGTTCGACGTCGAGGTGATCTCGCGGTACTTGTCCTGCGTTGGCAGCCAGGCGTAGCAGTCGTACTTGCGGGCAGCGCTCAGGCCGAGGTCGCCGCTGGCGACGTCGAGCACCTGGAACGGGATCTCCAGCGCGGTGATGAACTCCTTCTCGAAGCCCAGCAGCTTCTGGTGCTCTGCCTCCGCCTGCTCGGGAGCGCAGTAGACGAACATCTCGACCTTGTCGAACCAGTGGACGCGGAAGATGCCGCGGGTGTCCTTGCCGTAGGAGCCGGCCTCGCGACGGAAGCACGGGCTGTACCCGACGTAGTGGCGCGGCAGCGAGGCCGCGTCCAGGATCTCCTCGGAGTGGTAGGCGGCCATGGCCACTTCGGAGGTGCCGACCAGGTACAGGTCGTCAGCGGGCAGGTGGTACACGTCCTGGGCCGCCTGGCCGAGGAAGCCTGTGCCCTCCATTGCCGACGGCTTCACGAGCGCCGGCGGGATGATCGGGGTGAAGCCCCAGCCCAGCGCCTTGCTCATGGCCAGGTTGATCAGGGCGAACTCGAGCCGGGCGCCGATCCCGGTGAGGAAGTAGAAGCGCGACCCGGACACCTTGGCGCCGCGCTCCATGTCGATGGCGCCGAGCAGTTCGCCGATCTCGAGGTGGTCGCGCGGGGTGAAGCCTTCTGCGACGAAGTCACGCGGGGTGCCGATGGTCTCCAGCACGTACAGGTCGTCCTCGCCGCCGCGCGGCACGTCCTCGAACACGACATTGGGCAGGGACTTCATCAGCGCTTCGAAGGTGGCACCGGAGGTGTCGGCCTCGGTCTGCGCCGCCTTCACCT
>JAOATP010000087.1 GCA_030158185.1 Propionicimonas sp. | reverse complement strand
GCTGTAGTCGTACTGCCCGGGGCTGTTGAAAGCCTCGAACGCATAGGTCGTGGACAGGTAGATGGGCGGAACCACCGCACCGTGGGCCACGTCGGTGTTGATCCCGGCGCGTACGGCCCTGGTCTGCGGGGATTGCTCGGTCATGCCCGCAGACCCTACCGGACAGCACTTGCCGCACCGCGCGTTCTCTGGTGCGCAGGCGCCCCGGCGGGTAGCGTCCGGCGTATGAAGATCGAGGACATCATCCGCAAGAAGGGCGCGGACGTGGTGACCATCGCGCCCGCCGCCACCGTCGCAGAGCTGCTCGAACTGCTCGCGAAACACAACATCGGCGCCGTGGTGGTCAGTGACGACGGCGCGTCCATCGGGGGGATCGTCTCCGAGCGGGACGTCGTCCGACGCCTCGCCAGGCAGGGCGCGGCCGTGCTGGACGAGCAGGTTTCCGCCATCATGACCGTCGACGTGAAGACCTGCGGCATCGAGGACAGCCTGGAGTCGACTGCCCAGACGATGACGTACGGCCGCTTCCGCCACCTGCCCGTGGTCCAGGACGGCAAGCTGGTAGCGATCATCTCGATCGGCGACGTGGTGAAGAACCGCATCGACCAGCTCACGGACGAGCGCAACCACCTGCTTGAGTACCTCCACACCTGAGCCGGCGCCCGCGGAGGCAGCCCTTTCCGCCTCCGGTGTGCCCTACCGGCTGACCCGCCACGAGCGGGTCGGCTCCCTTGCGGAGGCCGCAGCGCTGCGCGGGGTCGATCCCGCCGACATCATCAAGACGATCGTCGTGCGCCGCGGCGAGGACGACTACCTGTTCGTGCTCGTCCCCGGCGACCGCGAGATCGCCTGGCCCAAGCTCCGCGCCCACCTGGGCGTGAACCGCCTTTCGATGCCGGACGCAGCAACCGCGCTGGCCGTGACCGGCTATGAACGCGGCACCATCACGCCATTCGGGGCCAGCACCGCCTGGCCCGTGGTCGCGGACGCGACGATCACCGGACGCAGCATCTCCCTGGGCGCAGGCCAGCACGGGGCAAGCGTCACCGTCGATGCCGGCGCCGCCGTCGCGGCGCTGGGAGCTGAACTGGCCGACATCACCGAGCCGCCGGCACGTGCCGGTGACCAGCACCGAAGGGAGCGTCATGGATGACCCCATCACCACCAATCCCGACCTGTACCACCTGGTCTTCGAGAACGACCGCGTGCGGGTCCTCGAGTACGTCGACGGGCCCGGTGACGCCACCCGGCCACACTCGCACCCCGACAGCGTGATGGTCAC
>JAOATP010000086.1 GCA_030158185.1 Propionicimonas sp. | reverse complement strand
CGGAGACTTGCGAATAGCCGACGGACGCACCACGCACCCCCTGGTTCGCAGTTGCCGGGCTGTCGCCCGATGAACCCATCATCCCGCGTTCACCCGCACCGCGGCAGGGTGGTTGGGTGCCTCAATCCCGGGAGAAGGGAGGTTCGGGAACACCTCGGAGGGAATCGACGAGCAGGCGATCCAGCAGCTGGTTGCTGGTTTCGACCCGCAGCAGCCACCTACTAGTAAGACAGCGTGGACTGGCCGCGGCGGGGGTGTTCGCGGGCGCAGTACCCTGCCGCCATGGCTGAGACGCAACTGCCGAACAGCGGAGGTTCACCGATCGACGACAGGCGCCGGCCTGAGGTGCAGCTGTCGCCGTCGACTGTCGTGGTCGCCGCTGGGCGCCCGGCTCGCGCCCAGGGCGCTCCGGTCAACCCGCCCGTCGTTCTCTCATCGACGTATGTGTCGCAGGGCATCCAGCAGCCAGGTGAGCTGCTGTACGCGCGCATGGATACCGAGACATGGCACCCTTTCGAGGCGGTCCTCGCAGCACTGGAGGGCGCCGCCCAACCAGCGGTGGTGTTCTCCTCCGGGATGGCCGCGATCGCCGCGGTGTTCGCGTTCGTCCCCGTGGGTGGAACCGTCGTTGTGCCGCGACACGCCTACCAGGCGACGCTGGGTTTCGCCGACGACCTCGCCAAGCGTGCGGACGTGCGGGTCGTGCGCGTTGACGTCGCCGACACCGAGCAGGTCGTCGCCGCGCTCGACGGCGCGTCCCTGGTCCTCCTCGAGTCGCCCACGAACCCCATGCTCGAGGTCGCCGATCTGCCCGCGCTGCTGGCCGCGGCCCGTGAGCGTGGCGTGCTTTCGGCGGTCGACAACACGTTCGCGACCCCGCTCGGACAGCAGCCTCTCGCGCACGGGGCCGACCTCGTTGTCCACTCGGTGACGAAGTACCTGGCGGGCCACTCCGACGTCGTGCTGGGTGCCGTGGTCGCGTCGACCGATGACCTTGCCCAGCGCGTGCGCTCGCACCGCACGACCCACGGCGCCGTCCCGGGACCGTTCGAGGTATGGCTCGCCCTGCGCGGGCTGCGCACGCTCGCGCTTCGGGTCGAGCGCTCACAGACGAGCGCGGCGGAGCTGGCACGCCGCCTCGCCCAGCACCCCAAGGTCGTCGAGGTCCGCCACCCGAGCCTTCCAGACGACCCGGGGCACGACCGGGCAGCGCGTCTCATGATCGGTTTCGGGTCGATCCTGGGTGTGCGTCCCGTCGGCGGTGCCGCTGGCGCGGATGCCGTCGTCGCCGCCGTGCGACTATGGGTCCCGGCGACCAGCCTCGGCGGAGTCGAGTCATGCCTCGAGCGTCGGCGCCGGTACCCGACCGAGTCTCCTACCGTTCCGGAAGACCTGTTACGGCTCTCGGTCGGCATCGAGGACGTCGAAGACCTGTGGCGCGACCTCGACCAGGCACTCCGGGCCATCAGATAGCCGGCGCAGCATGCCTGATCTAGGACTTGAGGCGCTGACGGCCCGTCCGGGCGCACCGGCCGGGGCGTGGGTTCGAGGCGTCGCCGTGCCGGATCTGGTTCTCACGTCGGTGAGCGCGTGCGATCCCGGACGGCACCACGGCTAGGCTGCGCGAATGTTGATCATCGGCTTGGTCCTTTTCGGAATGCTCATTGGCGGTGCTGCCCAGCTGCTGCTTGGCCGCTCGCGGAGAGGCATCGATTGGGCTTCCGCGTTCGTGTTCGGACTCGCAGGATCCTTCGTCGGCGGTCTGCTGATCAGCCTCCTGGCAGGCGACGGCCTCGCGCTGCGACCCTCAGGAATCATCGGGTCGCTGGCCGGTGCGAGCATCCTCACCGCGGCCTGGCAGTGGTGGGTCCGACGAGCCGCGCGGACCTCCTAGGCCGCGGTTGACGACTGGGTCGAGCGAACGCCCTTGCTGGCGCTGGGTAGTGAGCAGCGCTTGGTCAGCTCCGTGCGGGGTGAGGCTTGCCAGTCGGTGCCGCGTCGACCAGGTCGTGGCGCACTGAGTACCGTGCACGGAGTCTGGCGTCCTGCTTGATCCGGTAGCGCTCGCCAAGGCTCGTGCGAATCGGCAGCGTGCCGGGGATGCGGTCAACGGCTCGATTGATGGCTGCCACCATTGGGCCGACCCGGCGGATAACGTGCTTGAGGCGAGTATCGGGGATGGCAAGCTCGTCGGCGATCCGGTCGCCGAGAAAGACCCTCTCGAGTGCGTGCACGACGCGGGGAGCGATGGCGTGAAGTGGCCTGATGAGCAACTGCTCGATCTCGAGCACCAGGAACTCGTTGTTGATCGCCGCGACCAGATCCCGGCAGTAGTCGTCGACCTCGGGGCGGGTGAGGAGGTAGAGCTGCTCCAGCGCATCCTGCTGTGCCTCGTTGGTGGCGAGCAGCGCAGGATTGATACCGAGCAGGTGGCCGATGTAGCGCCAGCGTGCGTAGTAGGCGGCCACCTCGTGGGGAAGCAATGCAGCACCGATCGCTGCCATGCCACGCAGCGGGATCAGGCAGAACTCGACCAGCGTGTAGGCGAGGAACGCCTGGCAGATGGGCACACCCCAGGCCTGCTCGTCCCAACGCGGATCGTCGCGCAAGGCCCGGCGGACCAAGGCGTGGATAATCCGGACCCGAACGGTGAGCTCGAACCCCTTGGCATGACGCTGCAGACCGCCGGAGGCGCTGGCTTCAACCAACCATGAAGCCACTTCGATCGTCCGCACGCCAGCACTCTCGACGTACCTCCCCGTCATTTCCAAAGGACGCGACGCGGCCGAGTTCGCGTACCCGCTGACCAGCGATGCCGCTCCCAGAACGATCCCGCCCTGCCGCGTGAAGCGCCCCAGGTATCGGCAATCCCGGTCGATCGCATCGAGATCGACCCACTCCGGCACGTCATCCAACTCGGCGAACAGCGCGGCCAAGGAGGCCGGCGCGTCCGCAACCGCCCCGATTCCTTCCCTGCAGGCGGTCCGCACCATCCGCATCGCGCGGCCGTCGCCCAACAACCCAGCGTCAGCGACGAACGCGTCGGCCAACGGGTCACCCTCCCACATGCCGGCAAAGTAGTCAGGCGCGAGGACGGGGAACCTCTGCGTGGCCTCCCGACCACAGCGAACGCTGGTCGGCATCCCCGGTCGCGGACCCGGGCCCTGCGGGATCTCGCTCACGGCGACCACCCTACGTCCGGTTTCCCCCACCTCACCTCGACCTCCAATCGGGCTTCCCCACCTCACCTCGACCTCAAACCCCCCGGCCTTGGAGTGCGACGCTGGACACCAGCCCCTCGACGAGTCCTTCTCAGGCGTAGGCGGCCGCGGCGTTCGGCTCCTCGACCTTGGCGACGGCATCGATGAAGGCGGGGAGATCCGTGCGCTGGAGCTGCTAGCCCTTGATCCAGACCCTCAGGGCTTCAGGCTCGGGCGGATCGGGTCGCGGAGGGTTGGGCGTTGTCCCACCAGTCCAGCACGCGCGTGGCGTAGAACGTGAGCCACGGCGAGGGCTCGCCGACCGGGACGTCGACCTCGAACCACACCTGGCCCTTGTAGCGGGTGCCTTGCAGCCACCGGCCGTCCTCGCCGCGAGCCGACCTGACCAGCGTGACCGCCTCCCCCGCCCGCGGATCGGGCGCCACGTCGTCGTGGACAGTGGCCTCGCGCAGGTAGTCCAACGCGCGCAGGGCGGTGTACGGCCAGCGGAAGGGGTAGTCCACATTCGCGATCCAGCCCCCGACCCGTTCACCCGTGCCGAGGGAGTACAGCAACCGCCGCTCGAGCAGGTACTCCTGGGCGCGGTGCCGCGCCGCCCGCAGTCTGTCGTGGCCGCCGATCGCCTGCTCGAACCACAAGATCTCGCGCAACGAGTTAAGCGTGGAGTGGAATGACGACCGGCGCGACCCCTCCACCCAGTCGCAGTTCCAACCTCCATCCGGGAGTTGGTGCTCGACGAACCACTCGACCAGGCCGCTCACGTCGGCGCCCAGCCAGGCGCCGTTGGCAAGCGTGTACGCGTTGATGCAGCAGTCGACTTCGCCACCCCAGTACGGCAGGTCGTCGTACTCCCAGCGGCTGTTCACGGTCAGCTTCTCCGCCGTCCCCGCCAGGACGGACGCATCGACCCCCCATTCCCGCAGCGTGTTCAACGACCAGGTGGTGGCGGTGTAGGGCTGACCCTCGCCGTCATCGGGATGATTCACCGCGCGCGGATCCGCCCGCGAGGGGAAGTACGCCCCGCCGGCCCACTGGCCGTCCCCATCCTGCAACTCCAGCAGCCGGGCACCCATCCCCTCCGCCGCGACCCGCGTCCTGGTCGCCGCCCACACCACATCACGCTCCTTCGCCAGATCACGCTCCACCTGCCAGCGCAGCGCAGGGTCGGTGTCGAGCAACCATCCCAGCAGTGCCTCGTCAAGAGCCATGCCTGAAACTAGGCACGACGAGCGTGTGGTGTCGATGACAGCGCCCTCTGGCGAGCGGATGCCATGGAGGCGGGCTGGGGCGCTGGCGGATCGAACCGGGATTGCTGGCTGACCAGCCGCACCGGGCAAAGGTGGTGGAACAAGGCCGTTGTTGTCGCTGGGCGTCCCCTGGGCGTCCGGGAAGGCGCTGAACTGATCACTGGCCCGGCTCGACCGAAGCTTCACGGGTCCGGTCGAAGCGTGATCGCCGCGGTCGGGAACCCCGCCGCGCTGGCTGGCATCCGCAGGCCGTCCACTCAGTTCGTCGAGGCTCTGTCGGCGTTCGAGGTGCGCGGGAAGCCGCGAGCGGTCCGGCATGGCCACCCTGCCAAACGGGGGTCTCCGACGAAGTCCCATCCGGGCTGACGACTTGCCTGCTCCGGGAGCCGAGATACGCGCCGCTCGTCGAGCTTAAGGTCGCCTAGGTCGGAAGGATTCTGAATGAAAAGAGTGAAACCCCTAGTCAAAGCGGGAATCGGGATGGTGGGCCTAACTGGACTTGAA
>JAOATP010000085.1 GCA_030158185.1 Propionicimonas sp. | reverse complement strand
CGTTGTTGTCGCGGCGGAACACCAGCGACCGGTTCCGCCGGGCCGCTTCGGCCTGGCGTTGCAGCCGCCGCTCCAGCGTTTCGTCAGCCTGCGCCGGGGCGACCTGGGCGAGTACCTGTGGGGCGGTCTTGGCGAGCCGGTCGGTGTCCAGCTGCCCGGCCAGGTCCAGCAGCAACTCCTCAGCCTGGGCCTGCTGGGACTCATCCAGCCCGTCCAAGCCACCGAGCACAGTGCCGATCGCCTTCGCCTGCCCGACGCTGATCCGTCCCGCTGTCGCGGCGCCCGCCACCTCAGGGTGGGCCGCCAGCTCCTGCGCCTGGTGCAGGAACCCGGCTGCCTCACGCTTCGACAGCCCACCCTTCAGGGTCAACCACGATGTCGTCGGCGTGCCGGTGGTGCTCATCGATTCCTGGGTGGCATCGGCCCTGGCCAGCAACATCGCAGCCAACGCCGTCAACCGCGACGCCAGCCCACGGGCCAACTGGGCACACTCCAAACGCTCCCCGCGTGCCACCTGGCCGGCATCGAACCCGTCAAGGCTGCCCCTGATCCCGTCCAACACCCGCCTCGCCGGCGACCCCTGAAGCTCCATGGAACAAGTCAAACACCCCGCACTGACATTAATCGAACAGCTGTCTGAATCCAGCGCATGCCAGCCGTAGCTCGGGTGGCGGCGGCCCTTCGTGACGGCTCGCTCGCTCCGCTCACGAACCTCCTCAGGGACCGTAACGGGCACTCCGCCACGAACCTGCTAGGGGGTGTCGCCGAGGATCTCGGCCAGGTCGTAGCCCACGACCTCTTCCAGCTGGGTGAAGGTGCAGGAGTCGGGGTCCCGGTCGGGACGCCACCGCCGGAACTGCGCTGTGTGCCGGAAGCGGGTGCCCTCCATGTGCTCGTAGCCGACCTCACACACCAGCATCGGCCAGATCAGGTGGGTCTCCTTGAGCTCGGTGCTCCAGCGGCTGATCATGCCGGGACGGCGTCCCTCGACGACCTCGAAGTGCGACCACGGGTGCTCGGTGGGTCCGGGTTCGAGGGTGACCGGCTGGAACTGGGCTGCGAGCTCGGCGCGTCGCGCCTCGGGGAAGGCCGCAGCGACGCCGACGAAGTGCAGGACGTCACCCTCGTACAACCCCAGCTGCAGCGAGCCGAGCAACGGTCGCTCGGGAGTCGAGTTCTTGTGCAGGCGGTAGCCGGCGACCACCACATCGGCCTCGCGGGCGTGCTTGACCTTGATCATGGAACGCTGCCCCGGCAGGTACGGCCCGTCGATGCGTTTGGCGACGACGCCGTCGAGCCCGGCACCCTCGAATTGGGTGAACCAGGCGTTCGCGAGTTCGAGGTCGCGCGTGATGGGGGTGAGGTGAACCGGCGGGTCAGCGTTCTGCAGCGCCTTCTCGAGCAGCTCGCGCCGCCGCTCGAAGGGGAGTTCCATCAGCGAGTCGTCGTCCAGCGCCAGCAGGTCCCAGCAGACGAGGGACGCCGGCGTTGTGGCCGAGAGCAGGTCGATGCGCTTCTGCGCAGGGTGGATCCGTTCCGACAGCTTGCCGAAGTCGAGCCGGTCGCCGGTGACGACGATCAGCTCACCATCCAGGACGCAGCGCGGCGGGGTGTTCTCGAGGACGGCGCGGACCATCTCCGGGAAGTAGACCGACAGGTCCCTGCCGTTGCGGGAGATCAGCTGGACGTCGTCGTTGTCACGGAAGACGAGGCAGCGGAACCCGTCCCACTTCGGTTCGTACGCCATTCCGGGCGGGATCGCGGCCTGGGACTTGGCCAGCATCGGCTCCAACGGTGGACGCAGTGGCAGCGACATTCGCCCATCTTGGCACCAATGCGTTGGAGGTCGGTGGAGACTGTGCCAATGAGTTCATCGAACAAGCTGGCAAAGGCGCCGTCGAAGCCGATCTCGCAGTCTCTCCGGCTGCCCCGCGGGCCGGTCTCCATGGCCGACCTCGACCCGTCCGCGACCCCTGGTTATCCCGGCAAGGGCAAGGCGGACGCAGCGGCGCTCACCGAGGCGCTCGGACCGCAGGTCTCAGACCTGCAGGAGATGCTGTACGCGTCCGGACGCAGCAATCCCGAGAGCGCGCAGCGGGTGCTCGTTGTGCTGCAGGGCATGGACACGTCCGGCAAGGGTGGCGTCATCCGGCACGCGATGGGGCTGGTGGATCCGCAGGGCATCGACCTGACCGCGTTCAAGGCCCCGACGGAGGAGGAGCGCAAGCACGACTACCTCTGGCGGATCCGCAATGCCCTGCCCGGTGCGGGCAAGATCGGCATCTTCGACCGCTCCCACTATGAGGACGTGCTGGTGGTGCGGGTGGAGAGCATCGTCCCCGAGGACGTGTGGAGCAAGCGCTACGACGAGATCAACGCGTTCGAGGCCGAGCTTGCCGCGGGCGGGACGCGGATCGTCAAGTGCATGCTGAACGTCTCTTCGGACGAGCAGAAGGCCCGGCTGGCCGAACGGCTGGAGGATCCGACCAAGTACTGGAAGTACAACCCTGGCGACGTGGACGCGCGCAAGAAGTGGCCGGCCTACATGGAGGCGTACGAGGCCCTGCTGGAGAAGTGCAACACCGACGCAGCCCCCTGGTACGTGATTCCGGCCGACCGCAAGTGGTACCGCAACTGGGCGGTCGCTGAACTGCTCCGCGAGACGCTGGCTGGCATGCCGCTGTCCTGGCCGGCAGCCGAGTTCGACGTCGAGGTGGAGAAGGCACGGGTCGCAGCGAGCTGACCTGGGTCACTGAGGTGTCCCCACGGTCCCTGATCTTGGCGAAGGGCGAAAACGACTGAGGCCCCCGGAATCCCGGGGGCTTCAGCGTTTCTAGGTCCTGGTGCTGCTCAGGCGCCGACCACGCTCAGGTGGCGCACCGGCTCGGCCATCTCGTCTGCGCCGAAGTCGAGAAGGTCCATCGCTGCGAAGGCGTACCGGGCCAGCACGAGGTCGAGAACCTCCCTCGCTGCACCGATCGGCTCACTGACGGAGACGGCCCCGTAGCGGTAGGCCAGGTCGGACTGGGTGTGGTACGACTCGTCGGCGCTCAGGAAGAACGAGCCGACGGCGATGTGACGGCGCCCCTGGGCCCGCAGGCCCATGATCGCGTGGGCGACCGAGGGGCCGGAGTCGTCGGCAACAGCTGTGAGGCAGGGGAGCCGGTGATGGGTGGACCACTGACGGGCGCGACGGGCGAGCAGCGCGCTGCCGCGCGGGTCGCCGGCGCAGGAGGCCGAGAGCACGAGGCCGTCCAGTTCGAGGCAGCGGGCCTGGCTGAGGGCGCTGCGCAGGCGCTGGTCGAGGATGGTGAGGAGGCTGATCTCCGGGCCGATCGGACGCGAGAGCGTGAAGCGGAGGTCGGGGTAGTCGGCGCGGGAGCGGTGCAGCAGGTCGGTCATGGCCGGGTCGCACTCGACGGCGTGGGTGAGCTGGAGCGGCACGAGGACGACCTCGGTGTTGCCGGACGAAGCGATGCGATCGATGACCTGCTTGGCCGTCGGAGGGTTCTGCTGGAGGAACGCGCCGTAGACGTCCATCTCGGGGCGTAGGTCCTGCAGTCCGCCGGCCAGTTCATGGGTCACCTGCGCGACCAATGGGTCGGAGCTGCCTCGAGCCACCATCACAAGTGCTGGGGCGGTCATGGGCGTGCCTTCCTGCCGAAGGAGCCGGCTCCGTTGCCGTGCGTTTGTAGTGACAACTCTTGTCGTTATCAACTCGTGACGCAATTCTGCTTACCGCATTATGAGACGCGAGTCCATATAGTGGGATGGCGCGTTAACGCGACGTTACAAGGGCCCAAAACGTCCCCCTGAGAGGGGGATTCATCTCAAAGAGTGAGAATCTATGTCCCGAGATTCGGGACCGTAGGTGCGGGTGGTGGGCGATACTGGGTTCGAACCAGTGACCTCTTCGGTGTGAACGAAGCGCGCTACCACTGCGCCAATCGCCCGCGGTGACCAACCATAGCCGAGAGCTGCCGAGCCCGTCACATCGCGCCTTCCTGTGGTCTAGGGTCGGCCGCAGGCGATGAGGAGGCCAGGTGGACCCAGCAGTTGGTGGTGGCCCGGGAGGGCATCCCCAGGGCGCTCCCGCAGCTGATTCAGGGCTGACGTCGGTGGGCTTCAAGGTCGGGCTGGGCATGGCGAACCTCGGCTTCTATGTGGCCAGCATCGGCGTGGTCGTCGTGCTGCTCGCGCCGGACCTGCACCTCGAGGTCGGGCAGGTGGCCTGGGTCGGATCGATCTTCGGGTACGGGTTACTCGTCATGGCACTGGCTGGCCCGGCGCTGCTCCAACTGGGCGTGAATCGCGTGCTTGCCCTCTCGGCGGGCGCCCTCGGTGTCGGCAGCGTCCTCCTTGGTCTTCCGCTCGGGGCAATGCCCGCCTACGTGGGAGCAATCCTCATGGGTCTGGGTGCCGCGGGGTTGGCACTGGTGACTCCCAAGTTCCTCCACGGCCCCGGAGCTGAGGCGAAACTCACCCGCGCCAACGCCGCAGCCAGCCTGTCTGGTGTCGCGGCGCCGCTGCTGCTGGGTGTGGCCACCCTCACCGGGTTGGGCGGCCGGCTGCCGCTGCTCCTCATGGCGGCCTGCATGGGCTTGCTGGCGTTCGCCGCACTCCGGTCGGCGCCCGAGCCGCCGTCTGCCCGCACTGTCGACGCGGACGACGCCCCGCGGGTCGATCGGGGGAAGACCCTGCGCAATTGGCTGGCGCTGGTGTGTTCGGTCTCGGCTGAGTTCTGCTTCATCGTCTGGGGCGTGGTGCGACTGACCGACACCGGCCTCGATGCGGGCTCCGCCGCGGTCGTCGCGTCCTCGTTCCAGGTCGGGATGGCACTCGGCCGGGTGATCGGGCCGGCCTTCATCGCCCGGTTCCCGATGGTGACCGTGGGCACCGCAGTTGCAGCGCTGGGGACACTGATGGTCGTTCTGGGCACGTCCTGGCAGGTTGTCGGTGCCGGCCAGCTGGTTGCGGGCTTCGGCATCGCGACGCTGTATCCGATCACCGTCGCC
>JAOATP010000084.1:22029-62438 GCA_030158185.1 Propionicimonas sp. | reverse complement strand
CGGCCAGACCCCCTTCCTCGGGCGGCTGAGGAGTCATACGCTGTACTACATGCCCACACCGCAGCGACGCACCCTCGTGTATTCCGTCCGGCTGAGCCCACAGGAGAGCAACGCGATCCAGAAGATCGCGGACGCCCGGCACCTGCCGGCGTCCACCCTTGTGAGGGCATGGATCCTCGACCGTCTTGAACAGGAGCAGGACGGCTGATGCTGGACTTCACCACCAAGCCGACCCTCTCCGGCCTCGTCGTGACCCTGCGGCCCGTCGAGGTCGCAGACGTGCCCACCCTGCGCGAACTGATGGCCGACCCCGAGGTGGGTCGCCTCACCGGTTCGGTGCACTCGAGCGCGGGCGAACCGGAATTGTGGACGCCTGAGGAGCTCACCACCATCTACGGCACCTGGACGACGGCTGACGACCGGATCGTCTGGGTCATCCTCGACAACGACACCGGCCAGATCGTCGGCGAAGCCGTGCTGAACCGCCTCGACCAGGACAACCGCAGCTGCGGCTTCCGGCTCTGGATCAGCGGGGCGACCAACCGTGGGCTCGGCACCGAGGCCGTGCGGCTGAGCATGGCGCACGCCTTCGCCGTCGGGCTGCACAGGGTGGAACTGGACGTCTACGACTTCAACACCCGGGCCCGCCACATCTACGAGAAGCTGGGTTTCGTCCTCGAGGGCACCAAGCGCGAGGCCCTGCGGTTCGACCACGGCTGGGTGGACTGCCACGTCATGGGCCTGCTGGCCGCCGAGTGGCGCGGCTGAACCGGCTGCCGCGACCCGCCGGGTTGTGCAAGGCTGCCCCCTACTGATTGGAGGATCGCTATGCGCTTCCTGTTCCTCGGAGCCGGCGCGATCGGCACCTATGTCGGTGGCTCGCTGGCCGCGGCCGGGCACAAGGTGACCTACAGCGAGCAGCCGGCGGCAGCTGCCGTCATCGCAGAGCAGGGGCTTCGCCTCACCCGCGAAGGCCACACCGCTGCCGTAAGTGACTTCGCCATCTTCGGCTCCGCTGCCGAGGCGCTCGCTGCCGGACCCCATGACGTTGCGGTCTTCGCGCTGAAGTCCTTCGACACCGGCGCAGCCATCGACGGGCTGGAGGCCACCGGCGCCGACCTGCCGCCGATCCTCTCGCTGCAGAACGGGGTGGACAACGAGCCGCTGATCGCGAGCAGGCTCGGCGCCGACCGCGTCATCACCGGCACCGTCACCACGGCCGTCGGCAAGCCCGGCATCGGCCAGGTCGTGGAGGAGAAGCGCCGCGGTATCGGCATCGCCCTCGATCACCCGCTCGGGGTCACCATCGTCGGTGCCCTCAACGACGCCAACCTCAACGGTGTCGGCTACCCCGAGGCCGGACCGATGAAGTGGTCGAAGCTGCTGACCAACCTCACCGGCAACGCCACCTCGGCGATCCTCGACGAGCCGGTCTCCACCCTCTTCGCCGACCGGCGACTCTACGAGGTGGAGATCGCCGTGCTGCGGGAGTGCCTCGCCGTGATGGCAGCCCTCGGCTTCCGTCCGGTCGACCTGCCGGGCACCCCGGTGCGGGCGCTCGCGCTGGCTGCGTCCCGCCTGCCACGCTTCATCGCCCAGCCCGCGCTGACAAGGGCCCTCGGTGGTGGCCGGGGCGACAAGATGCCGTCGTTCCACATCGACCTGCACGGCGGACGCGGACAGACGGAGGTGCGCTTCCTCAACGGGGCTGTCGTGAAGTACGGGGCGGAGCACGGCGTCCCGACCCCGGTGAACGCGGCGCTCACCCACACGCTCGAGGCGCTCAGCTCGGGAGAGCAGAGTATCGAGACCTACCGCCACAACCCCGAAGCCCTGCTCGCGCTGCTCTCCTGATCATCCGACTCCTGTGAACCTCAGGGTCACGATCTCGAAGGGTCGCACGGAGAGCGTTACACCGTCGTCTGCCGTCGTGGTCACGTCGCCGGTGTGGCGCTCGAGCAGGTCGGTGCGCTCCACGCCGGTGTAGGCGAAGCCCGCCCGGATCACGCCGCTCGAGCGGGCGCCGAGCGACTCGTACAGGCGGACCACCACGTCGCCCGACCCGTCCTCTGCCAGCTTCACGGCCTCGACGAGCACCCCGGGAGCCTCCGCGGTGACGATCGGGGCAACGGCGTTGGCACCACGCACCTCACGTACCGGCTGGTTCAGGCGCTGGCCCGCTGCAATCGCCGTCCCGATGTCCGCGCCGCAGACCGCGCTGACCCGCAGCCGGTGGCGTCCCTGGTCGGTCTCCGGGTCGGGGAACATCGGCCCGCGGATCAGCGACAGCCGGACGGTCGTGCCGGGAGCTGCGCCTCCGGGGTGGTCGCGCCGGATGTCGTGGCCGTAGGTGGAGTCGTTGGCGACGGCGAACCCGAACCCGGGCTCAGCCACCTGCACCCACCGGTGCGCGCAAGTCTCGTAGCGGGCGACGTCCCAGGTGGTGTTGGCGTGGGTGGGTCGCGCGATGTGCCCGAACTGGATCTCCGAGGTCGCCCTGTCGGTGAAGACCGACGTCGGGAAGGCCAGCTTCAGCAGGCGCCGCTGCTCGTGCCAGTCGATGTCGAGGTCGAGGTCGATGGCTGCGCTGCCCGCCGTGAACCGCAGCAGTGTCGTGATGGTGCTCTCGCCGATGCTGTGGACGGTCTCGACCTCTGCGAGGCCGGGTTCGCTGGTGACCAGGCGCACCGAGTCGGCCGTCTCGAGGTCCTCGACGACGCGTCCGATGTGGGCGTCGATGTCCCAGGCCTCGTACATCGAGGGACGGTCGTTGTGCACCTGCAGCAGGCCGAACTTCCGGCCCCGCGCGACGAGCTCGCGTCCGGTGGGCGTGTGCACCACCGACGGCAGGAGCCCCTCGGCGTCGACGACAACACGGAGTAGGCCGGTGTCGATCACCCAGCCGCCGCCCCCGGTCTCGACCGTGAGGACGCCGGTCGCGGCCTCGGGCACGCCGACGGTGAACGGAGCGAGGCCGGCCAGCGGCACGGGCGAGGAGTTCACGGCCAGCACGGCGTCCCCGGTTCCGGTCAGCGCAGCCAGCGAGCGTTCGATGATGCCTTCGAGGATGCCCGCGACCCGGGCGTAGTTGGCCTCGGCCTCACGGTGCACCCAGGCGATCGAGCTGCCGGGAAGGATGTCGTGGAACTGCTGCAGCAGGACGGTCTCCCAGACTCCCCGGAGCTCTTCAGTCGGGTACTCAAGGCCGGTGCGGACGGTAGCGGTGGTCGCCCACAGCTCCGCAGCCCGCAGCAGGTGCTCGCTGCGCCGGTTGCCCTGCTTGGTGCGCAGCTGCGAGGTGTAGGTGCCGCGGTGCTTCTCCAGGTACATCTCGCCCGACCAGGTGCCCGGGTTCGGCAGTTCGGCGCTGGCTTCCTCGAAGAATTCGGCTGCCGTCCCGATGCGCACGGTCGGCGAGCCCTCGAGATTGGCCGTGCGGTGGGCCTTCGCCACCATCTCGCGGGTGGGTCCGCCACCACCGTCCCCGTAACCGAAGGGGACCAGCGAGATCGTCCCGTGCCCCTGCTCGGAGTACTGGCGTTCGGCCTTGGCAAGCTCGAACGCTGCGAGCCGGGAGTTGTAGGTGTCGACCGGCGGCAGGTGGGTGAAGATCCGGGTGCCGTCGATGCCCTCCCACCAGAAGGTGTGGTGGGGCAGGACGTTGGTCTCGTTCCAGGACATCTTCTGGGTGAGGAAGTACTGCGAACCTGCGGCCACAGCGATCTGTGGCAGCGCACCGGAGTAGCCGAACGAGTCGGGCAGCCAGACGTCGGTGGGCTCGTAGCCGAACTCGCGGAGGAAGAAGCCCTTGCCATGAATGAACTGCCGGGCCAGCGCTTCGGACCCGGGCATGTTGGTGTCCGACTCCACCCACATGCCGCCGACCGGCACGAACCGGCCCTCCGCCACCTTCTGCTTCAACCGCTCCCAGAGTTCGGGGTAGTGCTGCTTGATCCAGGCGTACTGCTGCGCGGACGAGCAGGAGAAGACGAGGTCGGGATGCTCTTCGCTGAGCGCGATCACGTTGGCGAACGTGCGGGCGCACTTGCGGACGGTCTCGCGCACCGGCCACAGCCAGGCCGAGTCGATGTGGGCATGCCCGGTGGCCAGCACGCGGTGGGCGCTGGCGTTGGCCGGACGGGAGAGGACGCCGGCCAGTGCTGCCCGTGCGTTGCCCGCCGTTCCGACGACGTCCCTCGGGTCGAGGGCGTCCATCGCCGCGTTGAGGGCGACGACGATCTCTGCGCGCCGTGGCAGGTCGACGGGGAGTTCCTCCACAAGGCCAGCCAGTACCTCGATGTCCTCGTTGAGCTCCCACACCTCGACGTTGCGCCGGGCGAGGTCGACCTGGCGAAGGACGTACAGCTGCTCGTCCGGGACGGTGTCCAGCGAGCTGAACTCGCTCGGGTGCCAGGCTCCCCCGATCCCGACGTCCGGGTTCGCTGCCGCTTCGAGGTACAGGTCGATCGCGTCCGGCTCCTCCACCGGCAGGTAGCGGTTGAACGGCTCGATCGCCTTCAGGATGCTGCCATCCGGACGGAAGGCGAGCGCCTCGGCCTGGGCGCCGTGGCCCCCGTCCGGCCGTGGGCTGAAGCCGAGGTCGACGACGATCTCGTAGGCGGTGTCGCGCCAGTCGGCGGGCACGGAGCCGGTGGCGTGCAGCCACAGGGTGCTCCAGCCCCTGCCCCAGGGCGTGCCCGGCTCGAACGGTGTGAACTCCTGGCCGACGGCCTCGTCGAACGGCACCGGCTCGCCGGGAACCCGCCAGGCGGTGAGGTGGAGCGGGGAGGTGGAGCCGTACAGGTGGGGGGTGATCAGCTCCTCGACGAAGCGTCCCAGCCTGCCCCGGTACAGCCACTCGTTGTCGCGCACTGCAGCTCCTTCGCCCGGCAGGTGGGAAGCCACGAACCTACTCCGGCTCCCCCCGCCACAAAAGCCACCACTTGGTGCAGAAGCCGCCGATTGAACGGCGGCTTCTGCGACAAGTGGCGGCTTCTGAGGGGAGGTGCACGCTCGAAGTGGGACGGGAGGGTCGGTCAGGCGGCGAGGACCTGGGCGATCGGCGTGTGCTCGTGGCCCCAGGCCTCTGCCACCGGGCCGCTGGTGAGCGCGCCACCGACGGTCGAGAGGCCGCGCGCCAGCGTCCGGTCGGCTGCGAGGGCCGCGCGCCAGCCGGCGTCCGCGATGCGCGTGACGTAGGGCAGGGTCGCGTTGGTGAGCGCGTAGGTGGACGTGACCGGCACGGCGCCGGGCATGTTCGCCACCGCGTAGAACACCGCGTCGTGGACGGCGTAGGTGGGGTCGGCGTGCGTGGTGGCGTGGGTGTCTGCGAAGCAGCCGCCCTGGTCCACGGCGATGTCGACGAAGATCGCGCCCCGCTTGGCGCCAGCGACCATGGCGTTGGTGACGAGCTTCGGCGCACGGGCGCCGGGCACCAGAACGGAACCGATGACAAGGTCGGCGTCGCGGATGGCTGCCTCGATGGCGTACGCCGTGGACATCTGGGTCTTCACCTGGCCGCCGAACTCGGAGTCGAGCTGCACCAGGCGGTCGGTGCTGATGTCGAGGATGGTCACGTCGGCGCGCAAGCCGTGAGCGATCTGGGCTGCGTTCAGGCCGGCGACGCCGCCACCGATCACGACGACCTTGCCGGGAGCGACACCGGGCACCCCGGGCAGCAGCACGCCGTTGCCGCCGGAGTGCTTGAGCAGCGCGCTCGCACCGGCCAGCACAGACAGCCGGCCGGCGACCTCGCTCATCGGCCGCAGCAGCGGCAGCGCCCCGGCGTCGGTCTGGACGGTCTCGTAGGCGATCGCGGTGGTGCCGGAGGCCAGCAGGGCGGTGGTCTGGGCCTGGTCGGCGGCGAGGTGCAGGTAGGTGAACAGGACCTGGTCCGGGCGCAGGAAGCCGTACTCGGCAGCGATCGGCTCCTTGACCTTCAGCAGCAGGTCGGCCTCACCCCACACGTCGGCTGCCGTGTCGACGATCGTCGCGCCGGCGGTGCGGAAGTCGTCATCGGAGATCGCGGACCCGGTGCCGGCGTTCGCCTGGACGAGGACCTGGTGGCCGCGCTGCGTCAGGTGGTGCACGCCGGCCGGGGTGATGGCCACCCGGTTCTCCTGGCTCTTGATCTCTGTCGGGACGCCGATCTTCATTGCTGCTGCCTCTCGCTGGGTTGGCAGCAGTCTGCAGAGGCCGTCCCGTCCGGCGCCTCCCGGCGAAACACAGTCGAAAGAATCCTCGGCTAGCCTGCAACATGTGACCGGCGAAAGTGTTACAGGAGGGCAGAAACGCCCGAAGAATCCGCGGGGACTGGACGCCGTGGACCGCCGGCTGCTGCAGCTGCTGATGCGCAACGGCCGGCTCTCCAACAGCCGCCTCGCCCAGGGTGCAAACGTCGCGGAATCCACCGCCCACACCCGGGTGGCAGCAATGGTGGAGACCGGGGTGATCCGCGGCTTCCGCGCAGAGGTCGACCTCGCAGCCGTCGGGTGCCCGATCCAGGCCATGATCCTCGTCCGCCTGCAGGACAGCGCCCGTCCGCGGTTGCGCGAGGAGGCCCACCGGCTCTCCACCTGCCCCGGCGTGCTCGAGGTGTTCTTCCTCGCCGGCCAGTACGACCTCGCCGTCAGGGTGGCAGCAGCCAACACCAGCGACCTGCGCGACTTCGTCGTCAACGAGCTCAGCCGCCAGCCCGGGACGGCAGGCACCGAGACCTGCCTGATCCTCGAGGACGTCCGCGGCGAGGACCCCCCGCTCGGCACCTGAGCCCCCCACCCGCCCCGACTTGTCAGAACCTGAGGTCGCTATAGCGACCTGAGATTCTGACAAGTCGGGGGGGTTAGGCGCGGCGGACGAGGCCCGTCTCGTAGGCGAAGAGGACCAGGCCTACGCGGTCGCGGGTCTGGAGCTTCGCGAGCAAGCGGGTGATGTGGGTCTTCACTGTGCCCTCGGCCATGTACAACCTGCCGGCGATCTCAGCGTTGGTCATTCCGGCAGCGATCTCCACGAGGACCTCCCGCTCACGCTCGGTCAGCAGGTCGAGCCGGGGGTCGGCGCCCTCGGGGTTCGCCGGAAGGGTCGGGACGACGTGGTCGAGCAGCCGCCTCGTCGCAGACGGGGCCATCACGGCCTCGCCGGCTGCAACCGTCCGGATGGCGTTCAGCAGGTCGCCGGGACGGGCGTCCTTGAGCATGAAGCCGCTGGCACCCGCCTTCAAGGCGCTGAACACGTACTCGTCGAGGTCGAAGGTGGTGAGCACCAGCACCCTCGTCCGCACCCCCGAGGCGACGATCTTGCGGGTGGCCTCCACCCCGTCCATCACGGGCATGCGGATGTCCATGAGGACCACGTCGCACTGGGTGCGCAGGACGCCGGTGACGGTGGCCGCGCCGTCGGCCGCCTCCCCGACGACCCGCAGGTCCTCCTCCGCCTCGATCAGCATCCGGAAGCCGCTGCGCACCAGCTCCTGGTCGTCGGCGAGGAACACCGTGATCGGCGTCATGAATAGGCACCCTTCTGCTGGTTGAGTTGCTGCACGATCGGAAGCACGGCCGTCACCTGGAAGCCGCCGCCGGGACGGGCGCGGGTCAGCAGGCGTCCACCCATCGAGGAGACCCGCTCGTGCATGCCGCGCAGCCCGTGTCCCGGGTTCTGCGGCACGACGGCCGGGCTCGCGACGCCATTGTCGAGCACGTCGATGGCGATCTCCCGCATGCCGTAGGTGATCGTCACCATCGCTGTCGCCTCGGGCCCGGCGTGCTTGAGGAAGTTCGTCAGCGCCTCCTGCACCACCCGGTAGGCGGTGAGCTCCATGGCCGGCGGCACCCTCGGCGGCTGGCCGTGGACGGCGAGCTGCACGCGGTCGCTGGTCCGGGCGACGAGGTCGGGGATGTCGGTCAGGCGGGGGGCCGGCGCGAAGTCGGCCTGCCGGCCGGGCTCGGGCTCGTCCCGCAGGACGCCGAGGATGCGGCGCATCTCGCTCAGCGCCTCGCGTCCGGTCTCGGCGATGGTGTTCAGCGCCTCGGTCGCGGCCTCCGGCTTCTTGGCAGCCATCGCCCGTCCGCCTTCGGCCTGGACGATCATCACCGACAGCGAGTGGGCGACGATGTCGTGCAGCTCCCGGGCGATCTGGGTGCGGGCCTTCGACTCGGCGAGCCGGGTGTCCTGCTCCCGTTCGGTGAGCATGGTGCGGTAGCGCTCCTCCGCGGCGGCCACCCGGTGCAGGTGCGCCTCCGTGGACTCCCGCACCCGCCGTCCGACGGCGTAGGGGGTGATGACGAGGCCCATGCAGACGAACCAGGCCAGCATCAGCCAGATCAGGTCGCGGATGCTGGGGTGGCTGACGTCCAGCAGGATCCACCGGATCGGCCCGAGCACCGACCCGATCGCGCCGAAGGCGAGCACGATCCGCGCCGGACGGCCGGGCACCCAGCGCGCCACCGAGTACGACACGACGGGGACGGCGACGAGCGTCGCCATCGGGTCGGAGGTGAGCACCATCTGCATCAGTCCGGCGAGCGTCACGCCGAGAAGGGCGAGCAGGGGCGAGTGCCGGCGCAGGACGAGCGACCCGACCATCAGCAGTGCGCTGAGGAAGAGCCAGGTGGAGGTACCGGCGGCGAAGCCGCGCACCCCGTAGGGCGGGACGGTGAGAAGTGCCAGCCCAGCAGCCAGCGCGGCGTCGAGCACCCAGTCGTGCCGGGTCGCGCCGGGTGGGAAGAGCAATGCGTTCGCTTCCATCGGTGCCAAGACTATGGCCCGTTACCATGGGCCCAGCGAAGAGGAGGGGTGCCGATGCGCAGGAATCCTGCATGGCTGGGCGTTGGCCTTGCCCTGTGCCTGGTCGCGTGCACCCCATCGGGCACCGGATCGACCGGGACGCCCGGCCCTGTGACGAGTGCAGCAGCCACGACGCCGACCCCGGAACCGGTCACCGTGCTGACGGTCGGCGACTGCACCGGCCCGATCGACCTCAGCGGCGCCTCCATCACCAGCCTGCCCGCCATCCCCTGCGACCAGGCCCACTACTACGAGGTGCACGCCACCCTCCCGCTCACCGGTGACGTGTTCCCCGGAACGGAGACCCTCGCCGACCAGGCCGCAGCGCAGTGCGCTCCCGCCTTCGTCAGCTACGTGGGCGTGGAGCCCCAGTACGGTCGCTACGCCTCCGCCTACATCGCGCCGGACGAGGCGGCGTGGGCCGTACCGGAGAACCGGGTGATCACCTGCCTCGTCGGCTCGGCGGACGGCGGTCTCCTCGGCTCCGCGAAGGGCGACTTCCTTGTCTTCCCGAAGACCGGCCAGTGCACCGGGCCCCAGAACGTCCCCGCGCTGGAGGTGGAGATCATCGACTGTGCCGAGCCCCACTCCTACGAGGTGATCGCAGCGAAGAAGGTCACCTCAGAGGTCGCGCCGACCAAGGCAGAACTCGACAAGCTGTTCACGTCGGTCTGCCAGGCCGGCTTCAAGGAGTTCGTCGGCATCGACGTCGGCAAGTCGAAGTACGAGGTGACCTACTTCATCGCCGGCGCGGACGTGTGGAAGAAGGTCGCCGACCACCGCATCGTCTGCAGCGCCGGCTCGCCGGACGGCGGCATCAAGGGCACCCTGAAGGGCGTCAAGAAGTAGCCACCGGGAGTGGGGGATTCCCCTAGGCTGAGAGTGCCCCTGTGGGGCGATCCGCGCGGACCAACGGAGGTTCAGATGCGCAGGAACTCGCTGTCCGCCGCACTGCTCGCCTGCGTAATGCTGGCCGGTTGTTCACCGCAATCCACCGGGGGGCCCACTGCCCAGGAAGCCTCCGTCGGCACGGGGGTGGAACCTGCCAGCAGCGCCGCCACCCCACTTGACCCGCCCGGGCTCGACCTCGACCGCTCCGCCGCCACCCCGCTCGCCATCGGTGCAGAGGGCGGACGGGCGGCGGTCACGACCGGCGGCTGGACGGCCATGGTGGCGGTACCCGCGGGGTCCGCGGAGACCGGAGCCACCTGGAGCCTGATCCCCCTGCGGACCGCCCCCGCCGGAATTCCCGACGCGCTTGCCCCTGGCGTGTACATCGACGAGGCCGGTCACCCGCCCACCGGTGACTGCCTCATCGCCTTCCGTATGGCGGGCAAGGCCGACCCGGACGCCGCCATCTTCCGGCTGTCGGCGGACGGCACCTCCGCAGAACTGGTGGCCACGGATCGCCAGCAGGGCGATGCAAGCACGATCCTGCTGGCGGAGGTGTCGGGCTTCTCCCCCTACGGAGTGGGCAAGGGTTCCGCCGCCGCACGGGACAAGGCGAAGAGTGAGCGCAGGAAGAAGCAGAAGTCCCACTACGTCATCTCCGTCCACGACAAGGTGTCGTTCGAGGTGCAGGACTGGAAGTTCAGCGCGACCCTCGACATGAACCTGGCCGGCGCCGGTTCGACCTCCGGCGGCAACTACAAGGGGACGGCAACGCTGCTGTTCACCGGCAAGTACAACAAGGTCCACGGCGGGATCATCCAGGGACTCGGCAAGATCAACTGGAAGGGCAAGGGCGCTGCGACCGCCTATCTCTACGGTGACCTCGCGCCGCTGATTCCCCTTGAGCACAATGACCTGACCTACCAGATGGATGACGTCAGCGGGTTCGGCAGCGTGACCATCAAGGGCAAGGGCGCGCTCGACGCGCTGGCACGGGCCCCTGCCGGAACCTACAAGGCACCGGGCATCCCGGTGAAGGGCGGGGTGAGGGTGCCCTTCCTCGTCAACGTGACCGGTGCCAAGGTCACCGTCGAGATCGCCAACCTCGGCGAGTTCTCAGGGGACCTGGTCAAGTTCTGACGACGACCGGCACGGCCGCGTCAGCGGCCGCCTCGAGTTCCGCGATGACGATGCGGCGTTGCTGCAGCATCGCTTGCGTCGCCGCCTGTGCCCGCCGCGGGTCCGGGTCGGCCATCAGCTCGTTCAGCCGCTGCGGCACGATCTGCCACGACAGGCCCCACGGGTCCTTCAGCCAGCCGCACTGGGACTCCTCGCCACCGCCGGCGATGAGGCCGTCCCAGTAGCGGTCGACCTCAGCCTGGTCTGCGCAGGTGACGCTGAGCGACATCGACTCGTTGAGGCTGAACCCGGAGCGCTGGCAGATCGCCCGGAACTCGGTGCCGTTCATACGCCACTCGGCCAGCCACACCTCGTCGTCCATGCCGCCCATCTGGTTCAGGGAGTGCACCTCCGAATCGGGGAACAGGCTGGTGTAGCGGTCGAGCGCGCCCTTGAGGTCCTTCTGGAACCACAGGCAGGTGACGATGGTCATGACAGCCCTTCGGTGAGCAGTTGGTCGAGTTTGGCGTAGCCGTCGTTGACGCCGGTCTCCATGCCGCTGGCCAGCCACTGGTCGCGGCCCTCGAAGCTGTCGACCAGCGACGTGGCGACAAGGCGGGTGCGGCCGTCACCGAGATCGGTGAGCGTCAGGGTCTCCAGCGACACGGACTCCGGCCAGGCATCGAAGGTGAACGTCTGGACGATGCGGGTCGGGAACACATCGTGGAAGCACCCGTGGAACGAGTACTCCTCACCGTCGCGCAGGTTGGTGAACGCCCAGCTCCCGCCGCTGCGTGCGTCCCAGTGGTCGATGCGGGTGGTGATGTCGTTCGGACCGACCCACTTCACGTACAGGTCGGGATCCATGTGCGCCCTGAACAGCTGTTCCGGGGTGGCCGCGAAGTCCCTGGTGATGCGGATCAGCGGCACCTTCGGATCTGCTTCGATCCGTGCCGAGTGGTAGGCAACGGTCATCGGTTCGTCCCTTCTGGTCTGGTGTTCCTCGGCGGCCGGGCGAAGACAGCGGTCTGCGGGTAGGCCTCGTCCGCCGCCAGTTCTGCGAGCACCTCATCGAGGCGCTGGAAGCGATCCTCTGCGCGGCGCCGGTACAGCTCCAGCCAGTCGGTGACGGGCGCCAGCACCTCTGCCTCCAGGTGGACGGGACGGCGCTGCGCGTCGCGTCGCTTGGACACAAGCCCCGCGCGTTCCAGGACCGCAACATGCTTGGACACGGCCTGCAGGCTCATCGCGTACGGCGCGGCGAGCTCCGCGACGCTGGCGTCACCGGCAGACAGCCGGGCGACGAGATCGCGCCGGGTCGGGTCGGCGAGTGCTGCGAACGTGCGGGAGAGCTGGTCCATTGGTGCTCCTCAACCGATTGGTTGATGAGAACCTAGCCCGCACGTCCCCCGTCGTCAACCAAATGGTTGATTATGCGTAGCCCGTGCGAGACGGAGCCCGTCATCCGCCGCCGAGCAGGTCGGCGAAGTCGACGACCTCGAAGTCGTCCTCACCCTTCGCCGGATGGGCACCGAGGACGAGCTGGGCGAACGCCTCCGCGGCTCGGCGGATGCGCTTTTCGAGCTTGCCGCCCTCAGCGCCCCAGTCCTTCGTCGCCGCGAACACCGGGGGCGTCGCCACAAGGGCTTTCAGGTAGTAGAAGAGCGGGAGCATCGCGTGCTCGATCACCAGCGAGTGCCGCGCTGTCCCCCCGGTCGCTGCCAGCAGGACCGGGCGTCCCTTCATCGCACCCTCGTCGAGGGCGTCGAAGAAGAGCTTGAACAGCCCGCTGTAGGAGCCGTTGAAGACCGGCGTCACCGTGATCACGCCGTCGGCAGCGCAGACCTCGTCGAACGCCTCCCGCAGCGCTGCGCCGGGCAGGCGCGTCGCCAGGTGGTTGGCCAGCTCGACGGCAAGCATGCGCAACTCGATGTGGGTGACCTCCGCGGGGACGCCGGCATCACGCAGGGCAGCGACGCTGGCATCGGCCAGCCGCTCGCCGAGCAGGCGGCTCGATGACGGGTTGCCGGTGCCGGCGGTGATCACGACCAGCCTTGTCATCACAGGCTCCGCTCTGCGGGCTCGGGAGAGCGGCCGGTGACCGAGTCCAGGATCACGCGGGACGGCAACTGCTCGGCCGGCTCACCAACTTCGGCCTTCCGTTCCCGGGCGGCGGCAAGCAGCGACGCGTGCGTCGGGGCATCCGGGATGTGCGCGGGACGGCCCTCCGCGTAGCCCTTGCGGAGCTCGGGCAGGATCTCGCCCAGGAGGTCGAGCTGCTCCAGCACCGTCTTCAGCGGCAGGCCGGCGTGGTCGAGCAGGAACAGCTGGCGCTGGTAGTGGCCGACCTCCTTGGTGAAGGACAGCGTCCGCTCCAGCACCTCCTGCGGCGAGCCGACCGTCAGCGGGGTCTCCGCCATGAACTCCTCGAGGCTCGGTCCGTACCCGTAGACCGGCGCGACGTCGAAGTACGGCCGGAACTCGTTGATCGCGTCCTGGCTGTTGCGACGCATGAAGAACTGCCCGCCGAGGCCGACGATCGCGGTGTCCGCCGGCCCGTGGCCGTGGTGCTCGAAGCGTCGGCGGTACAGGTTCACCATCCTCTTGGTGTGCGACAGGTTCCAGAAGATGTTGTTGTGGAAGAAGCCGTCGCCGTAGTAGGCGGCCTGCTCGGCGATCTCGGGGCTGCGGATCGAGCCGTGCCATACGAAGGGCGGCACGCCGTCCAGCGGCTGCGGGGCAAGGGTGAAGCCCTGCAACGGGGTGCGGAACTTGCCGTCGGAGTTCACGACCTCCTCGCGCCAGAGCTTGCGCAGCAGCGCGTAGTTCTCGATCGCAAGGGCGATGCCGTCGCGGATGTCCTTGCCGAACCACGGGTAGACCGGGCCGGTGTTCCCGCGTCCCATCATCAGGTCGACCCGACCCTCGGACACGTGCTGCAGCACCGAGTAGTCCTCTGCGATCTTGACCGGGTCGTTGGTGGTGATCAGCGTCGTGGCCGTGGAGAGGATCAGCGTCGACGTCTGGGCGGCGATGAAGCCGAGCAGGGTCGTCGGCGAGCTGGGGTGGAACGGCGGGTTGTGGTGCTCGCCGAGCGCGAAGACGTCCAGCCCGATGTCCTCGGCCTTCTTCGCGATCGTGACGGCAGCGAGGATGCGTTCGTGCTCGGTCGGCAGGCGCCCTGTGGTCGGGTCGGGGGTGATGTCGCCGACGGAGAAGAGTCCCAGCTGCATGGTTGCTCCAAATGATTGCGGATTCAACTACTCCGAACACCGAGGGCGCATCGGCTATTCCTGCTCGTGATCCTCACCGATCACCGGAGTGGTGGCCATTCTGGGTCCGCATGGAGGACGGTGTGCGGAGATCGTTGGCAGCGCGGCTGCTCGACTGCACCGGGGAATAGCAGAATGGGGCCCATGACGCCGCTTGCGCTCACCTGGACCTGGCCGGACACGCCCATCGCCATCGCGATCATCATCGTGGTGGCCCTGACCGCACGCTGGTTGATCGTGCGCGCGATCAAGTACGGCACGAAGGCTGCGATCCATCGCGCGTCGATGCAGCGCACCCATCCCGAGTCGCGGGCAGCGCGGATCATGGCGATGGCGACCGGTGCGGACAACGAGCGCTACGAGCAGCGCATCTCGACCGTTTCCTCGCTGCTGCGCAACCTGACGTCGATCACCCTCGGGGCGATCATGGTGCTGACGATCATGGCGGTGTTCGACATTCCGCTCGCCCCGCTGCTCGCTTCCGCCGGTGTCGGTGGTATCGCCCTCGCCTTCGGCGCGCAGAGCCTTGTGAAGGACTTCCTCTCCGGCATCTTCATGATCATGGAGGACCAGTACGGGGTCGGCGACCTGATCGACACCGGGGAGGTCCGCGGCTCCGTCGAGGAGGTCGGGCTGCGGGTCACCCGCGTCCGGGACGCCACCGGCACCGTCTGGTACGTGCGCAACGGCGAGATCCTGAAGCTGGGCAACCAGAGCCAGGGGTGGTCCACAGCGATCATCGACGTGCCGGTCGCCTACGACGAGGACGCGGGAAAGGTGATGGGCATCCTTGAGCAGGTCGCGACGGACATCGATGCCGACCCGGCCTTCGAGGACATCCTGCTGGAGAAGCCGGCGGTCGCCGGCGTCAACGCAGTGACAGCGACCACGATGAGCATCCGGATGATGGCGAAGACGGCGCCCAACCAGCACTGGGGCCTGCAGCGCGCCCTGCTGGAGCGCAGCCTGACGGCCCTCGGCAAGGCCGGGGTGCGCAGCCCTTCGCCGAACCTCGGTGTGCTGCCAACGTAGGGACGCATCCAGCCGAAGATTCTGCTGAGGAAACCGGCCCCGGCAGCGGGACGGCGGGCAGCCGACTACCGTCAGGGGGGAAGGGCCGTACGCGCGACCCGAGGTGGTGGGAACAGTGATCATCATCGAACTCGAGGACCTGCGATCGGGCAGGGACCAGACGATCGACTTCCCGGGCGTGCGCGCCACCGTCCGGCTCACACAGCTCGCCCACGCGGCCGCGGAGGATTCGGGCGCGTGGACGGGACTCGCCACCATGGTCGAGTCGGAATTGCAGGATGAGGTGAACCGGATCGTCCATCGCACGGCGCGTCGCACGGTGCACCAGCCGCCGTTCGCCGTCGACTGCCGGAGCCTGCCACCGGTGCTCGACGGTTCCGTCCAGGTCGTGCGGTTGCAAGTGGGGGACGGTGGCCCGGAGATCGTGGCCGCCGGCTAGCACCGCACACCGCTGATCGGGCTTGACGAGACCATTGGTCTCGCAAGCCCGACCAGCGTTTTCTCGTCAGTTGGGCGCGGGTGCCTTCGCCAACGCGCGCGTCGAGCCGACGCTGGCGACGATCACGCAGGCCATCGCCACCCACTCCACCCAGCCGAGCTGCTCACCGAGCACCACCAGCGCGGCAAGGGCTGCCACCGCCGGCTCGAGGCTCATCAGGATGCCGAACACCGCAGCCGGGATCCTGCGTCGGGCGACCATCTCCAGGCCGTAGGGGATCACAGAGCTCAGCACCCCGACGGCCGCGGCGAGCAGCAGGACATGTGGCTGCCACAACGACGTCCCGCCGGCGAGGACACCGGGGATGAGGAACACCAGCGCCCCGACGAGGCTGCCGACGCTCACCCCTGTCACACCCTCCCAGGCTGCACCGGTGGGCCCGGACAGCACGATGTAGCCGGCCCATGCAGCACCGGCCAGCAGCGCGAAGCCGACGCCGATCCAGTCGACGGTCGTCGGGAGGACTCCGAGCAGGGCGACCCCGACGGCAGCGAGCCCGACCCAGTAGTAGTCACGGGCGCGACGGGACCCGACCAGCGCGACGGCGAGCGGGCCGAGGAATTCGATCGTGACCGCAAGGCCGATCGGGATGCGCGCGAAGGACTGGTAGATCGCCCAGTTCATCGTCGCGAGCGTGATGCCGTAACCGACCACCACCCGCCATTCGGGCCAGGTGCGCCCGGTGATGCGCGGCCGCGCGACGGCCCAGAAGATCACCGCGGCGACGGCCATCCGCAGCCACGCGACGGCCGTGGGATCGGTCAGGGTGAACAGCGACTTGGCGAACGCCGCGCCGAACTGCACGGAGATGATCCCGCCGAGAACGAGCCAGACCGGGTTCACGCGGGTGGCGAACTCCTTCATGCCAGCGCGGCGCAGCGGGCGTACGCAGGGCAGTCGACGAGGTGGTCGTTGAACAGCCCTACGGCCTGGGCGAAGGCGTAGACGATGGTGGGTCCGCAGAACGTGAAGCCGGCCTGCTTCAGCCTCTTCGCAAGGGCATCGCCCTGCGGGCTCGTCGCCGGGATCTGGCCGAGGGTGTTCAGCTGGTTCTGCACCGGACGGTGGTCGACGGCACTCCAGATGAAGTCGGTGAACCCACCGTCGGTCTCGATGCGCTGCCAGGCCTGGGCGTTGGTGATGGCTGCCTCGATCTTGCCGCGGTGCCGCACGATGCCAGCGTCGGCGAGCAGGCGGACCACGTCCGGCTCACCCCAACCGGCGATCACGTCCGGGTCGAACCCGGCGAAGGCTGCCCGGAAGTTCTCCCGCTTGCGCAGGATCGTGAACCACGACAGCCCGGCCTGGAACCCGTCGAGGACCAGCTTCTCGTACAGCGCCCGCGAGTCGTGCTCGGGGACCCCCCACTCGTCGTCGTGATAGGCGACGTACAGCGGGTCGGTGCCGCACCAGCCGCAACGTTCACCCATCGCTTCCCCCTTCGCCGGATCATGCTAGCCCGGCGCGCCGACGGTCAGCGCTGGTTGCACCCTGCGTAGTACAGGGCTCAGGCCGGGAGGCGCCTGGAGCGGGCCGCCGCACCCACAATGGCGAGGGCAAGCAGGGTGAGCGCAGCGCAGGCCACGAAGATGCCGCGCTCGCCCAGGACGGTCAGGGCGCCGATGGCGATGATCGGCCCGGACACGATCGCGCCGACCCTGCGGGTGTTCATGTACAGCCCGGTCGCAAGGCCGGGACGGGGAATGAGGTCCTGGAACAGGGGCAGGCCGACCCCTGCGACGGCTGCGAAGAACCAGGCGTTGAGCAGCTGCAGCGCCAGCAGCGACCAGGGGTCGGTGACGAACGCCAGCCCCAGGTAGTAGGCGATCCCTGCGAGGCAGCCGGTGGCGATCAGCAGCAGGTGCGAATACCGGTCGCTCAGCTTGCCCATCGCCAGCAGCGCGGGTACCTCCAGCCCTGCGGCCACGCCGAGCGCGATCCCGGCCCACACGATGTCGAGGTGCATGGTCTGGGTGACGTAGATGGTCATGATCGAGACCGCGACGGCGTTCGTTGCCTGCAGTCCGACGAAGGCCCCCATGACAAGGCCGGCCGTCAGCTTCGACGCCGGCGGACCGTCCGCCACGGTGGGGGCGGGCACCTCGTCCGCTGCGACCTGGCGCCGGTGCTGCGCCATCATGGCGGCCGTCGTCGCGACGTTGAGCACGGCGACGGCGACGATGGCCGCGAGGATCGCACGGTTGCCGAAGGTGCCGATGATCAGGGCTGCCAGCGGCGGTCCGGCCACCCAGGCGACGGAGAAGATGGCGCGGGTGTTCACCACGTCTGCCGCGGAGCCACCCGAATGCCGCAGGTGGGCGTACAGCAACGAACTGCCGACGCCTGCTGGCCCACCGAGGACGACGAGGGCGACCACCGCCAGTGGCAGCGTCGTGACCAGCGCCAGCGAGAGCGCGAGCGCCCCGGTCAGCGCACCGCAGGCCGCCATGGTGCCCAGGTAGGTGCCCTTCCGGTCAGCGTTGGCCGGCAGCAGCAGCGAGAACACGAACCCGCTGGCGTTGTAGATGCTGAGCACCCAGCCCACGTCTGACGTGGAGGCGCCGAACAGCGAAACGAGGATCAGAGCGAGCGCGGGACTGAGGAACGCGGCCTGCAGCCCCCACAGCAGTGCGGCTGTCGGTACGAGCAGGCGGTTCACCGGCCAAGTCAATCACGGCGACGTCCCTGCGAATCGTCCCCCGTCCCCGTAGTGTCTAGGCCGTGGACGCACCCTGGGTAAGGCACTACCAGCCGGGGGTCCCGGCCGACATCGAACTCCCCACCGAATCGCTGGTTGCCCTGTACGAGCGGTCGGTCGCGGAGGCGCCGCACTGTGTCGCGACGGAGTTCTTCGGTCGCACCACCACCTACGCGGAACTCGGCGACCAGATCGCCCATGCCGCAGAGGGACTGCGACGCCTCGGCGTGCAGGCCGGCGACCGGGTGGCCCTGATCCTGCCGAACTGCCCGCAGCACGTGGTGGCCTTCTACGCCATCCTGCGGCTCGGCGCGGTCGTCGTCGAGCACAACCCGCTCTACACCGAGCGCGAGCTGCGCCACCTGTTCGAGGACCACGACGCCCGCGTCGCGATCTGCTGGGACGCAGCGGCAGGCAAGCTCCGGGCCATGCCGGGCGATGTCACCCTCGAGCACATCGTCTCGGTCAACCTGCTGAAGGCGTTCCCCACGCTGAAGCGCCTCGCCCTGCAGCTGCCGATCCCGAAGCTCCGAGCCACCCGCGACCGGCTGACACAGCCCGCCCCCGGGACGATGTCGTGGGAGACGCTCCTCGCTGCAGAGCCCCTCGTCGCGTCCCACCCGAAGCCGGGGGTGCACGACCTGGCGGTCATCCAGTACACGTCCGGCACGACCGGCGCGCCGAAGGGCGCGATGCTCAGCCACTTCAACCTGTTCAGCAACGCCCGCCAGGGCGAGGCCTGGATGCACGGCGCTCAGTACCGCAAGGAGGTCTTCTACGCGATCCTGCCGATGTTCCACGCGTTCGGCATGACCCTCTTCCTCACCTACGGCGTGCTGAAGCAGGCACGGCTGGTGCTGTTCCCCGCCTTCGACGTCGACCTGGTGCTTGCTGCCGCGAAGAAGTCACCGCCGACGGTCTACTGCGCCGTCCCGCCGATCTACGAGCGCACGGCGAACGAGGCCAAGGAGCGCGGCATCAGCCTGCGCTCGGCGAAGTACTGCATCTCCGGGGCCATGAACCTGCCCGACGCGACCGTCGAGTTGTGGGAGAGCGTCTCCGGCGGCCTGCTGGTCGAGGGCTACGGCATGACGGAGGCCTCGCCGGTCTGCCTCGGCAACCCGTTCGCCACCAGCAGGAAGACCGGGACGATCGGCGTCCCGTTCCCCAGCACCTTGATGAAGGTCGTCGACACCGACGACCCGTCCCGCGAGGTGGCACAGGGTGAGCGCGGGGAGCTGCTGATCAAGGGTCCGCAGGTGTTCAGCGGCTACTGGAACAACGCCGACGAGACCGCGAAGGCACTCCTGCCCGACGGCTGGCTGCGCACCGGCGATGTCGTGACCGTGGACGCCGAGGGCTTCACCACCATCGTCGACAGGGTGAAGGAGCTGATCATCACCGGCGGGTTCAACGTCGCCCCTTCCGAGGTGGAGGCCGTCCTGCGCAGCCACCCGAACATCACCGACGCCGCGGCCATCGGCGTTCCCGCACCGAGTGGCGGCGAGCGTGTGGCTGCCGTCGTTGTGCTGCGCACCGGAGCGACCCTTGACGAGGAGGCGCTGCGCGACTTCTGCCGGGAGCGCCTCGCCGGCTACAAGGTGCCGCGCCAGATCGTCGCCGTCGACGACCTGCCCCGTTCCATGCTGGGCAAGGTGCTGCGCAAGCAGGTCCGCGACGAGTACCTCAGGACCCACTGACCTGGCGCGAGTCGGGGACGGGCGTCAGCGGGCTTCTTCGACGGGCTCGAGCACGAGCTCGTCCTCCTCGTGACGCCAGGGCAGGACACCCCAGCCGTCACGCCGCACGAGGTAGCCGACGGCGACGAGGACCGTGAGGGCGCAGGCGATCGCGCCGATCGCCAGCGTCCAGCGCGGGCCCCAGGCGTCGCCGATCCAACCGAGCACCGGTGCACCCAGCGGCGTCCCGCCGAGGAAGATCGCCTGGTAGAGGGCCATCACGCGCCCTCGCATCACGGGTTCCGTCGAGAGCTGGACGGAGGCGTTGGCCGTGGTCATCACGGTCAGTGAGGTCAGCCCTGTCGGGATCAGGAACGCGGCGTACCACCAGTAGTTCGGGGCGACGGCCAGCACGGCGACAGCCAGTGAGAAGCCGGCCATCGCGCCGATGATCAGCCGCAGCCGCAGCTGCGTCCGCCGTGCTGCCAGCAGCCCCGCGGAGAGCGAGCCGATCGCGAGGATCGAGCCCAGCAGACCGTACTGCTCGGCGCCGACGTGGAAGACCGCCGTCGCCATCAGCGCGTTGGTCAGCTGGAAGTTCAGCCCGAACGTGCCGAGCATGAAGACGATGAACATCAACAGCATGATGTCCGGACGCGAGCGGACGTAGCGGAAGCCCGCGGCGATCGAGCCCTTGGCCCGGGTCCTCGGTGCCGGCGTGAGCGTGGACCCGTCCATCATCGCCAGAGCGACGAGGACGGCGATGAAACTGACGCCGTTGAGCAGCAGAGCAGGGCCGACGCCCCACCAGGCGATGGTGAGGCCGGCGACGGCCGGCCCGACCAGACGGGCCGCGTGGAACGAGGTCGTGTTCAGCCCGACGGCGTTGGGGATCAGCTTCTCCGGCACCATCTCGGGTGCGAACGACTGCCGGGCAGGCCCATCGAAGGCCGAAGCGACGCCCAGCAGGGTCGCCAGCAGGTAGACGTGCCAGAGCTGCACAGCCCCGGTGAGAACAAGGCCCGCCATGGTGAGCCCGACCAGCGCCTGCGCAACCTGGGTGTACATCAGCAGCGTCCGCTTGGGGATGCGGTCGGCGAGCGACCCGGCGTACGGCGCGAGCACGGCGATCGGCAGGAACTGCAGCCCGGTGACGATGCCGAGCGCCGTGGAGGAGTTGTTCGTGAGGATCGTCAGGACCAGCCAGTCCTGGGCGACGCGCGCCATCCAGGTGCCGACGTTCGAGATCAGCCCACCGGTCCAGAACAGGCGGTAGTTCCGGATGCCCATGGAAGAGAACATCGCCACCGTCTGGGAGGCCGGTGCACTCATGCGCCCACCACCCGGTTGAGCAGCACGGCAGCTTCCCTCAGCAGGTCCTGCTCGGCCCTGGTCAGGCCTTCCAATTGGTGGAGCATCCAGTCGTCACGGGCGTGCGCGATGCGGTCCATCGTCGCCCGACCCGTTTCGGTGAGCACCAGGAGCTTCGAGCGACCGTCGCTGGGGTTGTCGTCGCGGGCGACCAGGCCCTTCTCGACGAGGCAGTTCACCGTCCGCGTCATGCTCGGCGGCGCGACCCGCTCGAGCTCAGCCAGCTCACCCGGGGTGCGCGCGCCCTTCCTGAGGTGCGACAGCGCACTCACCAGGTGCGGCGCGAGCTCGTCCGTCGACTCGAAGCGGACGCGCCGGCTCACCCGCTGGCAGGCGATCCGCAGGTCATTGGCCAATCCGGGAAGAGTCACGATAGTTAGCTTAGCTCATTAGTTCAGCTAACTAGTTCTCGGGTCGTCGCTCCGTCACGAAAGGGGCAAGAAAGGGGACTGTCCCCTTTCTTGCCCCTTTCGAGCCCGGCTACAGCGCCCGGGCCCAGGCGAGCAGGCGGGGGTCGGCGAGGCTCTGCAGGACGACGTCGGCAGGGAATCCCTCCGGATCGAGCGACGGGACGCCGACGACCAGCATGCCGGCGGCCCGGGCAGCTGCCGCGCCGGTCCAGGTGTCCTCGAAACCGACGCTGGCGGACGGACGCGCGCCCAGCAGCCGGCACGCAGCGAGGTACAGGTCGGGCGCGGGCTTGGGGATCGGCACCTCGTCCGCAGCGATCACCGCGCCGAAGGCACCCGTCAGGCCGGCCCGCTGCAGCGTGATGTCGAGGATCACGCGTGGGGAGTTGCTGGCCACCGCGATCGGCATCCTGCCCGACAGTGCGCGCACCAGCTCGAGCGCTCCCGGCATCGGTTCGGCCTGGCCGAGGATCACGTCGCCAACCGTGCCCATCACCTCGGCGCGGATCGCGTCGTCGTTGCCGACCTCACCGAAGATGCCGGCCATCAGCTCGACGGTCGCCGGCACGCTCTTGCCGATGAACAGCGCCTTCTCCTTCGTGCCGTACGGCAGCCCGCGCCTCGCGAAGACAGCGGACTCGGCCACCGTCCAGCACGGCTCGGTGTCCACCAGCAGGCCGTCGCAGTCGAACACGACACCTTCAGGGCGGGACGTGAAGAGGCCTCCGGCAGGCTCGGCCACCAATTGCTCAGGCTTCGTCATGCTCTGCCACCGTGCCACCGTTGCGCGCAGCCCACCAGGCCAGCAGCTCGGCAGCCGCCCTTTCCTCGCCGAGCGGGCCCTCCTCGATGCGCCGCTCCAGCAGGAACCGGTAGGCCTCGCCCACCACGGGGCCGGCCGGGACGCCGAGCAGCTCCATGATCCGCGTGCCGTCGAGGTCGGGACGCATCGCGCCCATCTCCTCCTCCTTCGACAGCTCGTCGATCCGCCACTCCAGCTCCTCATAGGTCTGCCGCAGGCGGGTGGCCTTGCGCAGGTTCCGCGTCGTGCAGTCCGAGCGGGTGAGGATGTGCAGCCGCTCCAGCTGGTCACCGGCGTCGCGGACGTAGCGGCGCACGGCCGAATCCGTCCACTGCCCCTCGCCGTACCCGTGGAAGCGCAGGTGCAGCTCGACGAGCGTGCTGACCGCCTTGACCTCCTCGTTGGAGAAGTGCAGCTCCTGCAGCCGCTTGCGGGCCTGCTTCGCCCCGACCACGTCGTGGTGGTGGAAGGAGACCTTGCCGTCGGCCTCGAACTTCCGCGTCCGCGGCTTGCCGATGTCGTGCAGCAGCGCCGCCAGCCGGTTGACGATGTCGGGGGCGTGCCCGCGGGTCCGCTCCAGTTCGATGGCCTGGTCGAGCACGGTGAGGGTGTGCTCGTAGACGTCCTTGTGGCGGTTGTGCTCGTCGCGCTCCATCCGCAGGGCCGGCAGCTCCGGGAGCACGATGTCGGCCAGCCCGGTGTTCACCAGGAGGTTCAGGCCGGGACGCGGGTTGTCCGTCAACAACAGCTTCACCAGCTCGTCGCGGACCCGCTCGGCGGAGACGATGCCGATGCGCGGAGCCATCTGGGTCATGGCCGTCACCACGTCCTCGTCCGGCTCGAACCCGAGCTGTGAGGTGAACCTGGCCGCGCGCATCATCCGCAGCGGGTCGTCGGAGAACGACAGCTCCGCAGCGGCCGGCGTCCGGATCACCTGGGTGTGCAGGTCGCCGAGGCCCCCGAACGGGTCGAGCAGTGCGCCGTCGACGGTGTTCACGGCCATCGCGTTCACGGTGAAGTCGCGACGCACCAGGTCACCGCCCAGGTGGTCGCCGAACTGGACCTCCGGCTTGCGGGTGTGGTCGACGTAGCTGTCGGCGCGGAAGGTCGTGATCTCGACAAGCCACTCCCTGCCGTCGGCCTCCGTGATGCGGCAGGCGATCGTGCCGAAGGCGCGTCCGACATCCCAGACGGCCCTTGTGACCTTGCGCACCAACGCCTCGATCACGTCCGGACGGGCGGAGGTGGTGTAGTCCAGGTCGTTGCCGAGCCGGCCCATCAGCGCGTCGCGCACGGAGCCGCCCACCAGGTACAGGGACTCCCCCGCTTCCGCGAACAGCCGGGCGAGCTTGCGGACCTTGGGGCCCGCCGACAGCACGTCGGCGAGCGCAAGTTGCTGCTGTTCGGTCAGGCTGGGCACAACCGGGTACTTTACCGGCCGCCGCCGCTGGCCGGGTGCTGCCGGTCCGGTGAGGCAGACCCCCGTACGATGGGACGGTGATCGGCACCACCACTGGCAGGCGGCGGGTCTTCGCGCTCCTCCTGTCGTGGGGGGCAGCCGTGGGCCTGTTGAGCCTCGTCACCCCCGTCCCCGCGCACGCGGCAACGCTGCAGGTGAGCTTCACCGTCACCTCGCTCGCCGTCTCCGGGACGAAGGCGAAGGACGAGGTCACCGTGCAGGGCACCGTCACCAACACCGGCGACACCCCCGCGTACGGCGTCCAGGTGTTGCTGTGGAGCAGCAGGGACGCGATCCGCGACCTCCCGACCCTCCGCCAGGCCGGCACGACCACGGTCGGCTGGGGCGCACGCCTGCCCATCGACGCCGACCACTATGCGGTGATCACCACCTCAGCGGTCCCGTTCGCACCCGGGGCCAGCCGGCAGGTCGAGCTGCGGGCCACCCTCGCGGACCTCGGGTTCACGAGCAGGGGAGCCGTGTACGCCTTCGGCGCCGACGTGATCGCGTCCGCCGACGCCGGCGGCAACTACGGCACCGTCGGCCAGCTGCGCACCTTCGTGCCGATGCCGGGAAAGACCCCGGTGCCCATCACGTCGGTCGTACTGCTGAGCGCCGCCCCGACGAAGCTCGTCGACAACCTGTTCCGGGACGACAGCCTCATGGTCGAGCTCGGCCAGCGGCTGGAGAACCTCCTCACCGCCGCCGACCGGCCCGGCATGGGCTGGCTGATCGACCCGGCGCTGCTCGACGAGGTGCGCGACATGTCCGACGGCTACCAGGTGACCGACGGCACCGGCACGCGTCCGGGCACCGGCCAGGATGTCGCCACCGCCTGGCTGACCCGCTTCGGGAAGCTCGACCGCCACGCCGGCGGACGCACGCTCTTCGCCAATCCCGACGTCAACGCCGGCCGGATCACCAAGGACTCCGAACTCGTGCACCGGGCCGGTGCCGCGGCACAAACCGTTGCAGGGGTCGAGGACCTGCCGCTGGTTGTGGTTCCCGCGGGCAGGATCCTGCCGGCAGCCACCTACGACTATCTTTCGGACTCCGGTGCGGAGGCGATCATCGCCACCAATGCCACCGCCGCCGGCGCCCTGCAGACCGGGGACGCAGAGCCGCGCGTCCTCGCGACGGCTGCGGAGGTGCCCGGGGCTGCGCAGACGCCGACCATCGAGCGCCACCAGCTGGCCTACTCCGCCGCCGTGATCGCCGGGGCCAAGGGTCAGGTGCGGTTCCTCGACGGCCTCGAGGACCTCGCGGAGGACCAGGCGACCACCACGGCGTGGATGGTGCGTCGCGACCTGGGGTCCCTGCTGGCCAGCACCCCCGGCGTCGCCAACGCTGCCCTTGGCACCGAGAAGCCGCCACGCCTCGGCGCCGGCCAGCTGGAGACGATCAAGCGGCTCACTGCGGAGTTCGACGCGTACGGCGACCTGGTGCCCGATTCGGTACTGATCGACCAGTCCGACGCTGCGATCACCCGCACGACGTCGACGGCCTGGATCGGCAACTCTGCGGGCTTCGAGGCCCAGGTCGGCGGGCTGGCTGCGCTCGTCGGTGGCCCCGAGGTGGGCCGCTCGGTCACCCTCGACGCCAGCCACCGGTTCCTGATGTCGTCGCGCACCAACCAGTTCCCCGTGACGGTCACCAACAACCTCGCAGAGCAGATCCGGGTGCAGGTGGTCGTCACGACCGACAACCCGCAGCGGCTCACCGTCCCGCCGTCCGACCTCGTCACGGTCGCGCCCGGGCAGAGCGTCACCGTGAACATCCGCCCGGAGGCGACCTCCAACGGCCTCGTGATCGCCCGCGCCCACGTCGCGACGGCGGACGGCCACCGGGTGAGCCCCGACACGTCCATCACCGTCGAGATCACCGACCTCGGCGTCGTTGCGTGGATCATCGTCGGGGTCTCCGGCCTCGTCCTCGTCGGCGCGACGGCGTGGCGCATCCGGCAGGTGCGCCGCCGGACAGCCGCAGCGGAGACGACAGGGAAGGACGCATGAGCGACGCGCAGGCGGGCGGGCGCAGGCTGATCAGCGCCACGGCCGTGATGGCCTCCGGCACCATGGTCTCCCGCATCCTCGGCCTCGTCCGTACGGCGCTGCTGGCCTTCGTGCTCGGCAACGGCACCCTGCAGGTCGAGGCGTTCAACGTCGCCAACACGGTGCCGACCTCGCTCTACCTGCTGCTGGCCGGTGGCACCCTCAACAACGTCCTCGTGCCGCAGATCGTCCGTGCCGTGACCCATGACGAGGACGGCGGCAAGGCCTTCATCGACCGGATCATCACCGGTTTCATCGTCATCCTCGGCATCCTCACCGTCGTCGTCACCGTCGCCACCCCGCTGATCATGACCGTCTACACCTCGCCGGTGTGGCGCACGCCGGACCTGGCCGACCACTGGGAGTCGCTGCTGCTGATGAGCTACATCTGCATGCCGCAGCTGTTCTTCTACGGGGTGTTCTTCCTGCTCGGGCAGGTGCTGAACGCCCGCGAGAAGTTCGGCCCGATGATGTGGGCGCCACTCACCAACAACCTGGTCTCGATCGTCGTCTTCGGCACCTACCTGTGGGTCTGGGGCAGCCAGAGCGCCCTCACCGGCGAGCCGTTCACCGACCAGCAGGCCCTTGTTCTCGCCATCGGCTCGACAGTGGGGATCATCGTCCAGACCCTCGTCCTGCTGCCGTTCCTGAAGCGGGCAGGCCTGAACTACCGTCCCCGCTTCGACCTCAAGGGGACGGGCCTGGGACGCACCTTCCACGTCGCCAAGTGGATGGTGGGCTACGTCGCCCTCACCTCGCTGGCGCAGGTCGTCGTCTCGCAACTTGCGACGGCTGCTGCACCCGCTGCCGGTGGCGCTGCGGGTGCCGGCGCGGACGCCGTCGGCGGTGGCCTGACGGTGTACGGGAACGCCTACCTGATCTGGATCCTGCCGCACTCGCTGCTGACCGTGTCCCTCGCAACGGCCATGCTGCCCTCAGCCTCCCGGTTCGCCCTCGCCGGTGACCGTGTCGGGGTGGCTGCGGAGACGTCGCGGGCCCTGCGGCTGGCCACCACCTTCCTCGTGCCGGCAGCCATCGGCCTCGCCGTCCTCGCCGACCCGATCACGCGGCTGATCTTCGGCAACGGCAGCGGCGCGAACGACTACATCTTCATCGCCTGGGCGCTGGTCGCCTTCGCCGTCGGCCTGATCCCGTTCACCATCCAGTACCTGTACCTGCGGGCCTACTACGCGATGGACAACACCAGGACGCCGTTCCTGCTGCAGATCTGGATCAGCGTCGCCAACGCAGCGCTCGCCGTCGCCTTCGTGCTGGCCTGGAACGACCCCGGCACCGTCGCTGCCCGACTGGCGCTGGCGTACTCGGCGTCCTACTTCCTCGGCGTCTTCGTCACCCACCGCTCCCTGCGCAAGCGACTGCCGGAGCTGCCGACCGGCGACACGGTGCAGCACCTCGGACGGCTGCTCGTCGCCTCGATCCCCGCCGGCATCCTCGCCTGGGTCATCACCTGGTGGTTCGAGCGCTACCCGAGCTTCCTGCTGCGTGCGGTCGGTCTGGCGCTGGCCGGCCTCCTCGCCGTCCTGGTGTTCTTCTTCGCAGCCAAGCGGCTGGGGATCCCGGAGACCACGTCTCTGCTGGACGTGCTGCGCCGCCCGCGGAAGACCGACAGCGACGCGGTCGAGGCGATCATCGAAGAGTCCGACAAGGAGGGTGACCGGCGGTCCGGCGATCTGAACACCGACCCCGACGGCGCGGGCGTCTTCGTGCCGGTCACCCCGCCCGAAGGGCAGCCGGCCGAAGTCCTTGACTTCCCCGAACCGCCGATCGCCGGTACCCCGGAAGCCGAGTTCACCACCGGACGCGTGCTCGGCGACCGCTTCCGGCTGGAGGAGCAGCTGGCCTTCCGCGACCGGACGCAGACCTGGCGGGCCCACGACGTCATCCTCGGCCGCGCCGTCCTCGTCCACCTGCTCGACAGCGCCGACCCGCGCACGTCGGAGGTGCTCCGGCTGGGACGCGACGCGGCACTGGCAACGGACTCACGCTTCCTGCGCGTGCTCGATGTCGTCGAGTCCGAGCCCGGCACCGAGCCCTACCTCGTCTACGAGTACGCGGCGGGCCAGACGCTGGAAAAGGTGCTGCGCTCCGGGCCGCTGACCGGCGTGGAGACCGCCTGGGTGGTGCGTGAGGTCGCAGACGCCCTCGTCGGGCTGCACACGCAGGGGCTGTACCACCGCCACCTCAGCCCCGCGACGCTGCTCGTGACGGCCTCCGGCAACGTGAAGGTGGTCGGCTTCGGCGTGAACGAGGTCAATCAGGCGGCCGACAGCCACCTCAACGGTGAGGCAGCCGACGTCCGCGCCCTCGGCCAGCTGATGTACGCCTGCCTCGTCGCCCGCTGGCCGGGCGGCGACCGTTACGGCCTCGCGGCCGCCCCGGTCGTCGAGGGCCACTGGGTGCTTCCGAGCCGGGTGCGCAACGGCGTTGCGCCCGCCGTCGACCAGGTGGTGGACCGCATCCTCTCCCCGGTGCCGCAGGCACACGCCACCCGCCTGACCACGGCCCAGGACGTGACGACGCAGCTCTCCCTCGTGCTCGGGCCGATGAGCGCCTCCCACGACCTCAGGGCACGGCTGCACCCCACCATCGACCCCGACAGCGCCCCGCCGCCACCGGTCTCGACGGTGGCGCCACCGATGCCCACCCCGGCCGCCAGCCGCTACACGGCCTCGATGCCGCTGGACGAAGAGGACGAGGATCCCGGCGACGAGACCGAGCCCTTTGTCGATGCCGCCCTCAGTCACGGCGACTCCTTCACCCCGGTGCCCCCGCCTGCGGTGGCCCCCGCCGTCGCGGGGCCGGCTGCAGACCCGAAGACACGGCCGCGACTCCAGCTGCGGCTGCCGCACCTGCGCCGTCCCTCCCGGCCGGTCCTCGTCGTCGGCATCGCGCTGCTGGTGGTAGCGGTACTGATCGCAGCGGTCTGGATGATCCGACCCGTATCGTCGTCGCCGGTGCCTGCCGTCGCACTGAAGGTGACAAAGGCCACCGACTTCGACCCGAAGGCCGACGGCGGCGGCGGCGCGGAGAACGCCAAGCAGGCCAAGCTCGCCATCGACGGCGACCCGGCGACCCTGTGGCGCACCGAGCGGTACAAGAAGCTCCCGACCATGGGCGGCATCAAGCCCGGCGTCGGCCTGGTGCTCGACCTCGGCGCCGTGCGCACGGTGACAAGGGTCGACCTGCTGCTCAGCGGTGGCGGCACCAGCGTCGAGGTGCGGATGCCCAAGGCGAAGGCCGGTTCCGCCCCCATGAAGTCCATCGACCAGTGGACGAAGCTCGCCAGCGCCGACGACGCGGCAACGCAGGTCCAGCTCCCGCTGGCCCAGCCGCAGGACACCCGCTACGTGCTGGTCTACCTCACCTCGCTCGCACCGATGGGCGACGGCTACTTCCGCAGCGGGATCGCAGAGATCACCGTCCACGGCAACTGACCGCTGCACAACTTCGTACACCTGGAAGCAGGCCCTGCGAGGCATCCTGCGGCATCTGTCGCTAAGCTCGGACTAGTTTTTTCGGGGGAAGGCTCGGGGGGGCATGAGAAAACTGCGCCTGACGGCGCTCGGTATCGGGGCATGCCTGGCATTCGCCACGGCTTTCCCCTCGTCACCGACCGCCGCTGCAGCCCCGCCGGCCGCAGCCACCGTCACCCCTCCAGCAGCCTCCGCCAGCACAGCAGCCGTCGCGGACCACCTCGACCTGGCACCGGGTGAGCAGAACGTCCCCGTGCAGGCCGCGTCCACCGAGTCCAACCCGCCGTGGGGACTCGACCGCATCGACCAGTCGGCACTGCCGCTGGACGGCCGGTTCACAACGGAACGCACCGGCTCCGGCGTGAAGGTCTACGTGCTCGACACCGGCATCGACCCCCGCAACCCGGACATCAGGGGACGCGTCGCGAAGGGCAGGTCGTTCGTCAACGACGGCCGCGGCACAGCGGACTGCAACGGCCACGGCACCCATGTTGCCGGCGTCATCGGCGGCACGGTCTACGGCGTCGCGAAGCGGGTGACGCTCGTGCCGGTGCGCATCCTCGACTGCAACGGCAACGGCGACGCGCTCAGCACGGCGAAGGCCGTCGACTGGGTGGTTTCCCACCACAGGCGCGGCACTCCTGCCGTCGCCAACCTGAGCCTCTCCGGGGGGTTCAGCCGGGCGGAGAACGAGGCAGTGAAGCGGCTGATCGCCGACGGCGTCACCGTTGTCACCGCCGCGGGGAACAATGACGCGAACGCCTGCAACTACTCTCCCGGCTCCGTGAAGGATGCCCTCAACGTCGCGGCCTCCGACGAGTCCGACCTGCAGGTCCTCAGTTCCAACTACGGGTCCTGCGTCGACCTGTACGCGCCGGGGTCGAGCATCGCCTCTGCCTCCTCCGACGGCGGGACGCCGGTCTTCCGCTCCGGCACGTCGATGGCCGCCCCGCACGTCGCAGGGGTAGCAGCCCTGGTCGTCGCGCGGCACCACAGCTGGTCTCCGGCGAAGGTCAGGGCCCAGCTCCTGAAGCTCAGCCTCGTCAACGCTGTCGCCAACAACCCTGCGGGCACGCCCAACCGGCTGCTCAACATCGCGCCGACGATCACGGCGATCAGCCCCGGCTACGTCCGGCTCGGGACCTCGGCAACGGTCACCATCACCGGGCGTGGGTTGTCGGCCGTGGAGAAGGTGTCCTTCGATGGCGTCGCAGGCACGAAGCTGAAGGTGAAGTCCGACACCCGGCTGACCGTGAAGGCCCCCGGCCGGCGCAGCGAGAAGGCTGTCCGGGTCATCGCAACGACGGCGCTGTCGAGCTCCAACCGCAACCTCCGGTTGAACTACCGCAAGGCTCCCGTTGTGACCTCGGTCACCCCGGATCGCGGCCTGGCCGCCGGCGGCGCTGCTGTCACGATCCGCGGGAAGTGGCTGGGCGACACGACCGCCGTCCGGTTCGGTGGCGTCCCTGCCCCGTTCCGGGTGGTCTCCGACACCGAGATCGTCGCCACAGCGCCCGCCCAGGGCGTCGGCTCCGTCGACGTCATCGTGCAGACGCCTGCCGGCAGGGCGGCCACAGCGGCTGCACGGTTCAGCTACGGCGACGTGCCGCGGCTCACCACGGTCTCGCCGGCAACCGGGCTCACCGTCGGCGGCGACAACGTCGTCATCACCGGACTCAACCTCGCCGCGACCACCTCGGTGTCCTTCGGCGACGTCAAGACCTACTTCGAGGTGTCGTCGAACGGGGAGCTGCGCGCGATCGTCCCCGCGCACTGGGCCGGCACCTTCGACATCCGGGTCTCCACGCTGTTCGGCACGTCCGCTGTGAACCCGTCGGTCCGCTACACCTACGCGGGTTCGACGGCACCGCAGGTCACCGGCGTCTCGCCCAGCAGCGGGCCCGTGGACGGCGGGGGCACGGCCACCATCACCGGTACCGGCTTCCACGGCCTGAAGTACGTCGAGTTCGGCGACACCCAGGCAGTCGTCAATGAGGTCACGCCCACGTCCATCACCGTCGTCGTCCCCGGACACAACCCGGGCACCGTCGCCGTTCGGGTGGTCGGGGCCTACGGCACCAGTGACGCAACCACCGCAGCGAACTACACCTACGCCGCCCGCCCTGCGCCGCAGGTCACGGCTGTCTCCCCCGCGACCGGCAGCGTTGCCGGCGGTACGAGGGTCACGATCCGTGGCACCCAGCTCTCGGGGGCCCTTGCCGTCACGTTCGGCAGGACCAGCGGCACGTCGCTCACGGTCGTCTCCTCAACAGAGCTGGTTGTCACGGCCCCGGCACACGCCGCCGGGCCGGTGAACGTCACCGTGCTGACGCCCTCCGGCGCTTCCGCAGCAGCGGCGTACACGACGTTCACCTACCAGTGACCGCACACCGTCGGCGTTGAGCCCCGCAAGGACCGGAGAAACGGCAACGCCGCCGGGATCCGAAGATCCCGACGGCGTCGTCAGTCAAGCGAGCTTCACTCGCCGCTGTCCTCGTCGACCCAGTCAAAGGTCTTGGTGACAGCCTTCTTCCACTGGCGGTACAGGCGAGCACGCTCGTCCTGCTCGTCACTGGGGATCCAGCGCTTGTCCTCGGCCCAGTTGGCGATGACGTCCTCTTCACCGTTCCAGTACCCGGTCGCGATGCCGGCTGCGTAAGCCGCACCGAGAGCGGTGGTCTCGGCGACAACCGGACGCACCACGGGAACGCCGAGCTGGTCGGCCTGGAACTGCATGAGGGTGTCGTTCTGCGTCATGCCGCCGTCAACCTTGAGCTCGGCGAGCTTGACACCCGAATCGGCTTCCATGGCGTCCAGGACCTCGCGGGTCTGGAAGGCGGTGGCCTCCAGGACGGCGCGGGCGATGTGGCCACGGTTGACGTAACGGGTGAGGCCGACGATCGCGCCACGGGCGTCTGCACGCCAGTAGGGAGCGAACAGGCCCGAGAACGCCGGCACGAAGTAGCAGCCACCGTTGTTGTCAACGGATGCGGCGAGCTCTTCGATCTCCGGAGCGGAGGAGAACATCTTCAGGTTGTCGCGCAGCCACTGCACCAGCGAGCCGGTGACGGCGATCGAACCCTCGAGTGCGTAGATCGGCTTGTCGTCGCCGATCTTGTAGCACACGGTGGTGAGCAGGCCATTCTTCGAAGGAATGATCTCCTCGCCGGTGTTCATGATCATGAAGCAGCCGGTGCCGTAGGTGTTCTTGGCCATGCCCGGCTTGAAGGCAGCCTGGCCGAAGGTGGCAGCCTGCTGGTCGCCCAGGTCGCCTGCGACCGGGACGCCACCGAGGAGGCCCTCTTCACGGCCGTAGCCGTAGACCTGCGACGACGACTTGATCTCGGGCAGCATGCTCATCGGAATGGTCATGTCGGCCGCGATCTCCGCGTCCCAGCTCAGGGTGTTGAGGTCCATCAGCATGGTGCGGGAAGCGTTCGTGACGTCCGTCACGTGCACGCCACCGTTGACGCCACCGGTCAGGTTCCAGATGACCCAGGTGTCCATGTTGCCCATGACCAGCTTGCCGGCCTCGGCGTCGGCGCGAGCGCCTTCGACGTTGTCCAGGACCCACTTGACCTTGGGGCCGGAGAAGTACGTCGCGAGGGGCAGGCCCACGCGGCTCTTGTACTTGTCTTGGTCGCCGCCGCCAAGCTCTTCGACGATCTTGCCGGTGCGGGTGTCCTGCCAGACGATCGCGTTGTAGACCGGCTCGCCGGTCTCCTTGTTCCAGACAAGGGTGGTCTCACGCTGGTTGGTGATTCCGACTGCCTGGATGTTGTCCTTGTTCAGGCTGGCCTTGGCCAGTGCCTCGGCGACGACCTCGCGAACGTTGTCCCAGACCTCGATGGCGTTGTGCTCAACCCAACCGGCCCGCGGGAAGATCTGCTCGTGTTCCTTCTGCCCAACGGAGACGATCTGGCCTTCGTGGTTGAAGATGATTGCGCGGGAACTGGTCGTTCCCTGGTCAATCGCGAGGATGTACTTGTCTGCCATGGATAATTCCTTCCACGTCATTGTCTAAGGATGATGGTTTTTCACGAGCGGGTCGGCGGCAACCGGCCCGCTCGCCCTTTTTTATGAGGGCGGGTGGTGCGGGTGGACGGGCCGGGAGGCCCGCCCACCCTTGTGATCACTTGGGCAGCAGGACGCCGCTCATGAGACCGGCGAGGACGCCGCCGATGATCGGGCCGACAACCGGAACCCAGGAGTAAGCCCAGTCGGAGTCGCCCTTGCCCTTGATCGGCAGGACGAAGTGCGCAATGCGCGGACCGAGGTCACGGGCGGGGTTGATGGCGTAGCCGGTGGGACCACCGAGGGACGCGCCGATACCGACGATCAGCATCGCAACGCCGAGGGCGCTGAGCCAGCCGAGGTCGGTGCTCTTGATGGCGCCGGCAGCGAGGATCACGAAGACCAGCACGAAGGTGCCGATGACCTCGGTTACGACGTTCCAGCCGTAGCTGCGGATTGCCGGGCCGGTGGAGAAGACACCGAGCTTGGTGGCTGCATCCGGGTGCTCATCGAAGTGCTGCTTGTAGGCAAGCCAGCACAGGACTGCGCCGATGAAGGCGCCGATGAACTGGGCGAGGATGTAGATGGCGACAGTGGCCCAGTCGACAGCCTTGCCCTGAGCGATGCTCTGGGCTGCGATGCCCAGGGTCACTGCCGGGTTCAGGTGCGCGCCGGACTTCTGCGAGACGAGGACGCCGGCGAAGACCGCAAGGCCCCAGCCGAAGTTCACGAACAGGAAGCCGGTGCCGTTGCCCTTGGACTTGGTCAACGCGGTGTTGGCGACGACGCCAGCACCGAGGAGGAGCAGCATCGCGGTGCCGACAACCTCAGAGAGGAACAGAGCTCCCACTTCATTCTCACTTTCTAGACACCCGGTTGGGCGTCAGTTTGGGCGTCCCTCAGGACGCAGGCGATGTGATCGTTGTCTTGTCAGACGGTATGGATGAGAACAGACACCGGTTCGGGGTGCCGCGCCCCGCTCGCCCGTCGTGGGGCGTCGTGCGCCGGATAGGTGTACTGGGAGACAGTCGCGACGCTGCTGTGCGTACGGCTGACATGGCGGTGGCCCAACAGGTTCACCGGAGCCCTCTCTCGTGAATCGCGTCCGCCGGGGCTCGCAGGCACGGACGCGAAGGGTAACAGTGGCCGGCGGGATCGGTCTCTTCGTTGATCTCCGATGCGAAGGCCTCGACGGTGCGCGCACTCGCGCCAACCGCTGAGAGGTTCATCTGACTCCTTCGTACCCGCTGAACCGCACGATAGGGGCACGACGAACTGATCGCGCTAACCCCGTCCCGTTAGGCCTCATCTTGCTTATGGATGAACGCATGCGCTAGACCTATGCACGAACGTGCAAGGGAAGGGTGCAAGGTTGAACGAGCGCTACGAGGACATGTATCAAGCTGCCTCTCGCTACTACATTCAGGGTGAGACGATGGAGAGCATTGCTCACCAGTTGCGGCTGTCGCGCTCCTCCGTTTCGCGACTGCTGAAGGACGCCCGGGACACCGGTCTCGTCCGCATCAGCCTGGCCGACCACAGCGGCTCCCAATCGCCCATCGCCTCCACCCTCAGCCGGCACTTCGGCGTCCGGGTGCACATGGTGTCGGTGCGCGAGAACGCCAACGAGAACGTCCGCTTCGATCAGGTCGCGCGGCTCGCCGGCCGGCTGTTCACCGAGGCAGTGGACGACCACCAGCTGATCGGCGTCGCCTGGGGAGTGACCCTCTCCCACGTGGTCAAGCACCTCGGCCGGCGTCCGCTCGTGGGATCGACCGTCGTCCAGATCAACGGCGGCGCCAACCAGCGCAGCTCGGGCATCCCCTACATCGGCGAGATCCTGCAGTCGATCGGCGACGCCTTCGACGCCCGCGTCGTGCTGTTCCCCGTCCCGGCGTTCTTCGACTACGCGGCGACCAAGCAGGCGATGTGGCGTGAGCGCTCGGTCCAGAACGTGCTGAAGCTGCACCAGAAGCTCGACCTCGCCGTGTTCGGCGTCGGGAGCCTCGAGGGCCGGGTCCCGTCCCACGTGTACACCGCCGGCTACATGGACGCGTCCGACATGCGCGCGCTGGCCTCCGACGGCGTGGTGGGCGATGTCTGCACGGTCCTGCTGCGCGAGGACGGCTCGTACGCCGACGTCACGCACAACGATCGCGCCACCGGCCTGACACCCGCGGAACTCCAGCGCATCCCCCGACGGATCTGCGTGGTCGCCGACCCGTCACGGGCACCGGCCGCCGTCGGCGCCCTGCGGGCAGGTGTCGCCACCGACCTCGTCCTCGACGAGGGCACGGCCCGCGCGATCCTCGACCGCGCCCGCCTCTGACCGACCCCCGGACCCCGCCCCGGCCGGCCCATCGGCCCCGTCGGCCCTTCCGGCTCCCGAAACGTGCCCTCGCTCCCGGTATTCCGGGAGCGAGCGCACGTTTCGGGAGCAAGGAGGAGGGGCCGCGGGGAGGCTGCTGTCGATTTCCCAGCCTGACTAGGTGGGGCTGCACGTCTGAGCGACCTTGCTTACCGGTGGTGTTTAGTCCTCTCCGCTCTGGTTAGTTTGAGGGAGACGGCGCACTGTTGCGCTGCCCGGACGTCGATGGAGCTTCCAGGGCCGCCGGCGTCGCACTGAGAGCGGGAGGGTCTACGTGAGAAAGCTGGCGGTTGACGTTGTAGTCATCGGTGGCGGCTCTACCGGGGCCGGCGTGGTGCGTGACGTGGCGATGCGGGGCTACAGCGCAGTGCTGCTCGACCGGGCCGACCTGGGCCAGGGCACCACCGGACGGTTCCACGGGCTGTTGCATTCCGGCGGACGGTACGTCGTGAGCGACCCGATGTCCGCGACCGAGTGCGCGCAGGAGAACGCGATCCTCGCCCGCATCCAGGCTTCTGCCATCGAGACCACCGGCGGCTATTTCGTGACCTGCCCCGGCGACGACCCGGCCTTCGCCGACAAGTTCCTCGCCGGCGCGGCAGCGACCGGCGTCCCCGCCCGTGAGATCGCCGTCGCAGAAGCGCTGCGCAACGAGCCACGGCTCAACCCCGGCATCATGCGCGCCGTCGAGGTGGAGGACGGCACCGTCGACGGCTGGCAGCTCGTCTGGGGCGCTGCGAACTCCGCGAAGGCCTACGGCGCCCAGGTTCTGACGTACCACGCCGTCACCCGCATCGACCGGGAGGGCAACCGGGTCTCCGCCGTGCACTGCACCGACCTGAAGTCCGGCGAAGAGGTCGTCATCGACTGCAACTTCGTGCTCAACTGCGCGGGCCCGTGGGCCGGCCAGATCGCCCACATGGCCGGCGCCGACCCCGTCGACGTGATCCCCGGCCGCGGCATCATGATCGCGATGAACCACCGCCTCGTGAACCGCGTGGTCAACCGGATGATCTACCCCGCCGACGGCGACATCCTCGTCCCGGTGCACACGGTGAGCATCATCGGCACAACGGACGTGAAGGTCGACGACCCCGACAACCTCGCTATCGAGCAGGACGAGGTGCAGCAGATGCTGGACGCCGGCGAGGTGCTCATCCCCGGCTTCCGCAACGCCCGCGCGCTTCACGCCTGGGCCGGAGCGCGCCCGCTGATCAAGGACAAGCGCGTCGCAGCGGCCGACACCCGGCACATGAGCCGTGGCATGGCCGTCATCGACCACACCGAGCGTGACGGCCTCGACGGCATGCTCACGATCGGTGGTGGCAAGCTCACCACGTACCGGCTGATGGCAGAGCACATCGTTGACGCCATGTGCGAAAAGCTCGGCGAGACCCGGGAGTGCCGCACAGCGAAGGAGAACATCCCCGGCCCGGAGGCGACCAGGAACTACGTGGTCACCCACCGCCTCGAGGAGCGCGAGCACGACCGGCTCGAGGAGCAGATCATCTGCGAGTGCGAGCTGATGAGCCGCAAGATGTTCACCGAGGCGCTCGCCAACCAGCCCAAGGGCACGTTCGACGACCTTCGCCGCCAGCTGCGGCTGGGCATGGGCCCCTGCCAGGGCGGCTTCTGCACCACGCGCGCCACCGGCATCGCGCTGGAGACCGACCACATCGACATCGAGCGGGCCAACGGGCTGCTGCGACTGTTCCTGAAGAACCGCTGGATCGGCCTGTGGCCCATCCTCTACGGCGACCAGGTACGCCAGACGGCGCTCGACAACTGGATCTTCCAGGGCACGCTCGACGTCGAACACCTGCCGCAGCCCGAGAGTGAGGTGGCACTGTGAGCCGCGTCGTCGTGATCGGGGCCGGTCTCGCCGGCCTCACCGCAGCCACCCGCCTCGCAGCCGGAGGTGCGAGCGTCACCCTGCTCAGCAAGGGCATCGGGGGGCTGCAGCTCGGCCAGGGCACCATCGACGTGCTGGGCTACACCCCCGACCGGGTCACCAACCCTGTGCTCACGCTCGCAGCCATCGCCTCCTCGCGTCCCGAACACCCGTACGCGGCGATCGGCGCAGCCGGCGTCCACGCCGGCATCGAATACCTGAAGGGCCTGCTCGGCCCGGAGTTGCTGGTCGGCGACGCGGAGACCAACTACCAGCTGCCGACAGCCGTCGGCGCGATCCGTCCCACCTGCCTTGTGTCGCCGAGCATGGTCGCCGGCCACCTGAAGGCCGACGCGAAGCTCGTGATCGTCGGGCTGCGGCGGCTGAAGGACTTCCAGCCCAAGCTGGTCGCCCAGAACCTCGCCCGCACGACCCTGCCCGACGGCGGCAACGTGACCGTCCGGTACCTGAGCATCGACGTTCCGGCGCGCGATGGCGAGGTCGACTCCAGCGGGCTCACCTACGCCCGCGCCTTCGACGACCCGGCCTTCCGGGTGGGCTTCGCCGACACGCTCCGTCCGCTGCTGGCCGAGGGCGAGACGGTGGGCCTGCCCGCCGTCCTCGGGCTGAAGGACCTCACCGCGTGGTCGGACGTGGCCGACAAGCTGGGCCACCCGGTCTTCGAGATCCCGCTGCCGCCGCCCTCCGTCCCCGGTATGCGGCTCAACGCAGCGCTCCTGGCCAAGGCCAGGGCTGCCGGCGTCCGCCTGGTGCCCGGGAGCCGGACGGTGGCCTTCCGGGCATCCGATGGCGCCATCGTGGGTGTCACGATCGAGACCGCCGGCGCACCGCGGGAGTTCACGGCGGACGCGTTCCTGCTCGCCGCAGGCGGCTTCGAGTCGGGGGCGCTGGAGATGGACTCGCACGGAGCCGTCTCGGAGACCCTTTTCGGGCTGCCGCTGGCCGGCCTGGACGCCGGACCTCTGGTGCACGGCGACTACTGGGGTGCAGAGCAACCACTGTTCAAGGTGGGCGTGCGCGTCGCCGGCGACATGCGGGTACTGGACGGGGCGGGGGCCATCGTCCACCCGAACCTCTACGCGGCCGGCGGCATCATCGGCGGCTCGTCCCGGTGGGCGGAGAAGTCCGGCGACGGCATCGCCCTCGGTAGTGCCGTCCTTGCCGCTGATTCGATCCTGAAGGAGTTGGCATGACAACCAAGGGCCTCGAGTTCGCCGGCCACGAGCTGTCCCGGGCCACCCTGGACGCCTGCGTGAAGTGCACGATCTGCGAAACCGCATGTCCGGTGTCCGCGGTCACGCCGTTGTTCTCCGGGCCGAAGTTCGTGGGGCCGCAGGCCGAGCGGTTCCGCAACGGCGAGAGCGTCGACCACTCGCTGGACTACTGCTCCAGCTGTGGCGCGTGCACCCTCGCCTGCCCGCAGGGCGTCCAGATCGCTGAGCTGAACAGCCAGGCGCGTGCGGTGATGAAGGCCGACCACATGCCGGTGCGCGACCAGCTGATCACCCGCACGACGCTGATGGGCATGATGATGACGCCGGTGGCGCCGCTCGCCAACGCCGCGCTGCACAACAAGCCGATCCGCGCGATCGTCGAGAAGGTCATCGGCATCCACCGGGACGCGCCCATGCCGCCGGCCCAGACGCAGACGCTGCAGGGCTGGCTGAAGAAGCGGAAGGCGCCCACGCGGAAGGCCACCCGCGGCCCGGTCGTGTTCTTCCACGGCTGCGCCGGTGGCTACTTCGAAGTGGAGACCTCGAAGAAGTCGATCGAGGTGCTGGAGTACCTCGGCTACGAGGTGATCGTGCCGAAGCAGGGCTGCTGCGGGCTGGCCCAGCAGTCCAACGGGTTGTTCGACCAGGCGTCCGCCGCCGTCCTGAAGCTGTGCGACGAGCTGCGCTCCGGTGGCAAGGACCTGACGATCATCTCCTCGTCCGGCTCCTGCACGGGCATGCTCAAGCACGAGGCGCACGAGATCATGGGCGTCAGCGACGACAGGCTGAAGGACGTCGGCACGCGGATCCGCGACATGATGGAGTTCCTGCTCGACCTGCACGACGCCGGCGAACTGCCGACCGACTTCCAGGCGATCGACATGACCGTGCCGTACCACGCCCCCTGCCAGCTGAAGAGCCAGGGCATGGGCCAGCCGGCCGTCGAAGTGCTCAAGCTGATCCCGGGACTCACCGTCGTCGAGTCCGGAGCGGTCTGCTGCGGCATCGCCGGCACCTACGGCCTCAAGAAGGAGAAGTACGAGGTCGCCCAGGCCGTCGGCAAGCCGCTGTTCGACATGGTGAAGCGGACGAACCCCGACCTCGCCCTCTGTGACACCGAGACCTGCCGCTGGCAGATCGAGCAGTCCTCGGGCGTCAAGACCGAGCACCCCGTCTGGATGGTCCACCGGGCCTACGGCCTTTCCTGACGCGAGCCGCCCGCAGGAGCAGGCAGAAGAGGGGCAAGAAAGGGGACAGTCCCCTTTCTTGCCCCTCTCGCGCGCTCCTCTGTTCAGCGGACGGCGGTGGCCAGGACGGCGGCTCCGCGCAGGGGGAGCAGGCCG
>JAOATP010000084.1:0-21929 GCA_030158185.1 Propionicimonas sp. | reverse complement strand
TGTTCAGCGGACGGCGGTGGCCAGGACGGCGGCTCCGCGCAGGGGGAGCAGGCCGTCCGGGCCCCGGTGGCGCGGGCTGGGGGTCGACGGCAGAAGCGGCGGCGAGGTCACTGCCGGGCGTCGAACGCCCGGACGAAGACCGGGGTCGTGGCCGTCGAGGACGCCTTGTCGTAGCGGTAGCCGGCGCCGTCGAACTGCTTCAGGGCACCGGCGGTGCGGACGCGGTTGAGCACCAGCCAGGCCGCGAGCTCGCCGCGTGCACGCTTGGCGAAGAACGACACCACGCCACGCTTCCCGCGGGGATCGGTGTCCTCGAAGCGCGGCGAGACCACCGGCGCCCCCAGCGCGTCCGTCCGCACCGACCCGAAGTACTCCCCCGAGGCGAGGTTGATCACGACCCCTGCCCCCGGCGAGGCGGCGAGGTCCTCGCGCAGCAGGTCGGTGATGGTGGTGCCCCACCAGTCGTACAGCGAACGTCCACGCCCGCTCGCCAGCCGGGTGCCCATCTCGAGCCGGTAGGGCTGCATCAGGTCGAGCGGACGCAGCACGCCGTACAGCCCTGAGAGGATGCGGACGGTCTTCTGCGCCTCGGTGTAGGCGCGGGTGTCGAAGCGCCGGCGGACGGCGAGCCCCTGGTACACGTCGCCGTTGAACGCGAGGACGGCCGGCCGGGCGTTCCTGCGCGTGAACGGTGTCTGGAAGGTTGACCAGCGAGTGGCGTTGAGCGCGGCGAGCTCGTCGGAGATGTCGGCGAGCGCCGCGAGGTCGGCCACCGACTTGGTGCGCATCAACCCGACGAGCTGTTCCGACTCGGCCAGCAACCGAGGCTGGGTGGGCGTCACCCGGGGCAGCTTCGACTCGAAGTCCAGCGACTTCGCCGGGGAGAGCAGGATCAGCACGATCGTGAGCGTACCGCGCGTCCGGAGAACCCTCTCAGCCCCCTTTCAGGAAACGCTGCGGGAGCGTACTGTAGGTGCTAGTGCATCCCCCCCGAGATGCGCCTGAACTCCAGGTGTCCACAATGACCATACTGACCCTGCGCGCGACAGCCGTCTTTGTCGCCCTCGCAACCACCGGCGCGAGCCTGCTCGCCCCCGTCCCGACGGCAGCGGCCGAGACTGCTGTCGACGCGGGTGCAGCCACCCTCGGCCTCACCTCCTACACCGTGTCCGAGGTGCCAACCAGCGGAGACATCACCGCAGCCCTGAAGCGGGCCGCCTCCATCGCGGGCACCAGCTACCAGCCCAGCGTCGTGCACCTCTCCGGCGCGGTGAGCGTCTCCTCGATCATCCATCCCGCCAACAACGTCTACCTCGTCGCCGACCCCGGCACCACGGTCACCTGGCGCGGCAGCGATGGCTATCTGCTGCGGTACAACGCCGGCAGCACCGGCGGCGTCTCCGGCGGGACCTGGGACGGTGCCGGACGGTCGAGCACCACCCTGATCGGGACGTCGGGCGCCTCCGTGACCCTCGCCGACCTCACCCTCACCCACGCCGGCAAGTACGGCGTCGTGGGTTACGAGAAGTCGACGCTCACGCTCAGAAACGTCACCAGCAGCTACAACAAGGTCGACGGCGTCCACCTCGAGGGATCCACCCTGTACGCGTCCGGGCTGCGCTCGATCTACAACCGTCGCAACGGCGTCCAGCTCTCCACCGGTTCGGTGGGCACCATCTCCGCGAGCGTGCTCGACCGCAACGGCCAGGCAGTGCACGGCAGCACGGACGGCAAGACCGGTCACGGGCTCGGCGTGGCATCAGCGACCGCCATCGTGACCAGCACCAGCATGTCGAAGAACAAGGTCTGCGGGGCCTCGCTCACGGGTACGGCGCACGCGACCATCTCCAGCGGCAGCCACCTCGACAGCAACGGCCGCCACGGCCTGGGCACAACGCCGGGCACCACGGCGACGATCTCCGACTCGACGGCGAACTACGACGGCTACAACGGCGTGCTCGCCTCCGGCTCGAAGACCCACGTCACCCTCGAGCGCGTCACGATCACGTCCGCCAAGAAGATGGGCCTCTCCGTGCCGACCAGCGGCTCCGCAACGGTGACCGACTCCGTCATCACGGGCGGGAACAAGTACGACATCTCCGTCTCCAGCAAGGGACGCCTCGTCCTGGCGGGCGGCAACACGATCAGTGGCAGCCACTCTCACGGGATCACGGTCTCCGGGCGGAGTTCGATCACCATCTCCGGTGCCAACAACGTTGTCACCGGCAGTCGCAGGGACGGACTCCGGCTGACCGGATCGGGCACCACCGGACGGATCACCGAGCCTGCCTCCTTCGTGTCCAACCGCGACAGCGGGGTCGTCGTGGTGTCGAAGGCAAAGCTGTGGATGGTGCCGAACTGCTACTTCTCCGGCAACCACAAGGCGATCGAGAAGCGTTCGGGCGGGAAGCTGTACAGCCTCGCCTGACCGCACAGGGTGTCGGGGGCTGCACGTACCGTGGCCCCATGAGCACACCAGCGAACGGCGAACACACCACCAACGGCCGGCCCCACGGCTTCTCCAGCCTCACGCCTTTCCTCGCCGTCACCCCGGCTCGGGACGCGATCACGTTCTACTGCGACGTGTTCGGAGCGACCGTGGTGGGGGTCACCGCGTTCGGTGACGTCGTCGCACACGCAGAACTCGACCTCGGGAACGGCCGGCTGCAGCTCGGCGAGCCGTCACCGGAGTACCACCTCGCCGCCCAGTCGACGACCGACGACGCCTGCTACTCCATCGCCCTGTACTGCCCCGACGTGGACGCCCTCGTCGCGCGTGCCGTGGCGGCCGGCGCCGTGGTGCGCGAACCGGTGACCGACTTCGTCTCCGGCGACCGCTACGGCAGCATCCGCGACCCGTTCGGCGTCCGCTGGTCGATCATGACCCGCATCGAGGACATCCCGGACGCCGAGAGTGCCCGGCGCGTGGAGGAGTGGGCTGCGCAGTACGCCGCCACGCAGGGCTGATGCCCGTCCGGGAATGTCGCCGGGAATGTCGCCGGGAATGTCGCCGGGAATGTCGAGGGTGCCGGTTTGGTTAGGCTCCGTGACACCCGGGTGCTCCCGTAAACTGGGCACCCACCCAGAGACGCAGAGGTTCCATGTCCGACATCCGTGAGGTCATCATCATCGGCTCCGGCCCTTCCGGCTACGCCGCGGCGATCTACACCGCCCGCGCAGGCCTCAAGCCGCTGATCTTCGAAGGCGCGCTCACCGCGGGCGGCGCCCTGATGAACACCACTGAGGTGGAGAACTACCCGGGCTTCACCGACGGCATCATGGGTCCCGACCTGATGCTGGCCATGCGCGCCCAGGCCGAGCGGTTCGGCGCGGAGATCATCACCGATGACATCGTGACCGCCGACCTTGCCGGCGAGGTCAAGACCGTCGTCGACGCGGAGGGCAACACCTACTCCGCGCAGGCCGTGATCCTCGCCATGGGCTCCGGCTACCGCAAGCTCGGCATCCCGGCCGAAGAGGTCTACAGCGGACGTGGCGTGTCCTGGTGCGCCACCTGCGACGGCTTCTTCTTCCGCGACAAGGACATCGCCGTCGTCGGCGGTGGCGACTCCGCCCTCGAGGAGGCGACGTTCCTCACCCGCTTCGCGAAGTCCGTCACCCTGGTCCACCGCCGTGACGAGCTGCGCGGGTCGAAGATCATGGTCGACCGCGCCAAGGCCGACCCGAAGATCCGGTTCGCCTGGAACTCGGTCATCACCGACCTCACCGGTGAGCAGTCGCTCACCGGTGTCGTGCTCACCGACACCGTCACCGGCGCCACCAGCGAGCTGCCGGTGCAGGGACTGTTCGTCGCGATCGGCCACGACCCGCGCTCGGAGATCGTCCGCGGCCAGGTGGAGACCGACGCGGCCGGCTACGTCGTCGTCGACGCCCCGAGCACCCGCACGAACCTCTCCGGTGTCTTCGCGGCCGGCGACCTGGTCGACCACACCTACCGTCAGGCGATCACCGCCGCCGGCACCGGGTGTGCCGCGGCCCTGGACGCCGAGCGTTACCTGGCGGCGCTGTCCGATGCACCCGCTAGCCTCACTGTCACAGCGAACGCCTGACCAGGAGTACACACATGTCCCACGTTGATGCCGTCACCGATGCCACGTTCGGCGACCTGGTCCTGAAGTCGTCCAAGCCCGTCGTGATCGACTACTGGGCCGACTGGTGCGCACCCTGCAAGCAGCTGAACCCGATCATCGACGAGCTCGCCCGCGACCACGGCGACAAGGTCACCTTCCTGAAGCTGGACACCAACGAGAACACCCAGGTGCCCACCCAGCAGGGCGTCCTGAGCCTCCCGACGATCCAGGTGTTCGTCGGTGGCGAGGTCGTGAAGTCGTTCGTCGGTGCCAAGCCGAAGTCCGTGCTGCTCAAGGCCATCGAGGAATACCTCTGAGTTGATGCCCCCGAGCCGGCCTCCCGGCTCAGCCGGCGTGCGTGAGGATCTGCGGCCCGTCCGCTGTGATCGCGATGGTGTGCTCGCTGTGCGCCGTCCGCCCGCCGTTGGCGCTGCGCAGCGTCCAGCCGTCCGGATCCTTGACCAGACGGCTCGTGCCGCGCATCACCCACGGCTCGATCGCGAGCAGCATGCCCGGACGCAGGCGGTAGCCCCGCCGCGGCGTGCCTGCGTTGGCGATGTGCGGGTCCTGGTGCATCGTTCGCCCCACCCCGTGCCCGCCGAAGTCGCCGTTGACCGAGAACCCGGCGCCGGTGAGCTCTGCGCCGATCGCTGCGGAGATGTCGCCGACGAACCCGCCGGGACGGGCTGCGGCGACACCGGCGGCCAGCGCCACCTCGGTCGCGTCGATCATCTGCTGGTCGGCCCAGTCGCCGGCGTCGCCGACGATGAAGCTGATCGCGGCGTCGGCCACCCACCCGTCGAGGCTGATGGCGAAGTCGAGCGTGAGCAGGTCGCCCTCCACGAGCGCATAGTCGTGCGGCAGCCCGTGCAGGACGGCGTCGTTCACGGACGTGCAGATCACCTTGCCGAACGGCCCGCGCCCGAAGGCGGGGGCGTAGTCGACGTAGCAGGACACGGCGCCGGCATCGGCGATCAGCTGCCGCGTCCAGTCGTCGATCTCGAGCAGGTTTGTGCCGGCGCCCACACGCTCGCGCAGGGCCTGGAGGGTCGTTCCGACGAAGCGTCCGGCCGGTCGGGCCTGCTCGAGCTGCGCCGGGGTCAGGATTTCGATCATGAACCGGTACGGGTGGTGCGCCCGGAGATGGCACCACCGGCCGGCTCGGGCGGCGTCACGGGCCGTAGTGATTCGAACAGCCGGCCGACAATGCCCAGCACACCGGACTTCTCCGCGACGGTCCGGTCGAGATCGAGCCGCCACAGGCGGTCATCCAGCCCGCGGGTGAAGCCAATCGCCTTCAGGAAGTCGCGCGACGGTGCCTCGCACCGCACGCTACGCCGGCTGCCCTGCGCGATGATGACGCGGACCTTGCGGCTCAGCAGCCCAGCGGACGCCGCCTGCAGCAGCTGCTTGCCGTAGCCCGACCGCACCGACTCCGGGCGCACCCAGATGTTCATCAGCATGGCCTGTCCCGGCTCCTCCAGCGGCGAGAGCAGCAGCAGTCCTGCCACCTCCCCGTCCACCGTGAGCTTGACCCCGCACCAGCCCCACCGCGTCGCGGCAGCGACCGCCCACGGGGTGTCGGCGGCGACGACGCGACCGCAATAGGGGCATGCCAGGCCGGGCAGCTCTGCAAGAGTCACCATCGACAAACGAGACATGCACCCGCCGATCCGTTCTCCACCCCCGCGGGTGGGTCGGTTTCATCCTAGGGCCGACGTACGGCAGTCTGGTGCGGTGAGCCTGCCAGAGCCGGCCCGTCGCGATACGCGGCTGGACCCCTACATCGACGCCTACGCCGAGCGAACCCACGGACTGACGGTTTCCGCCGTCCGCGCCCTGTTCGCCGTGGCCAACCGGCCAGAGGTGGTTTCGCTCGCCGGCGGGATGCCGAACATCGCCGACCTGCCCCGGGAGGCGCTCGCCGCGGCCGTCGACAAGCTGATCAACGAGCGCGGCACGCAGGCCATGCAGTACGGCTCCGGCCAGGGCGAGCCCTTCATGCGGGACAAGATCGTCGAGGTGATGGCCGAGGAACAGATCCACGCCCATGCAGACGACATCGTGGTCACGTGTGGCTCCCAGCAGGCGCTCGACCTTGTCACCCGCGTGTTCTGCGACCCGGGCGACGTGGTCCTCGCCGAGGCCCCCAGCTACGTCGGCGCGCTCGGTACCTTCCGCGCCTACCAGTGCGAGATCGTCCACGTCGCGATGGACGAGCACGGCATCGAGCCGGAAGCGCTCCGCAACGCGCTGGTGACGCTGAAGGCCGCCGGCAAGCGGGTGAAGTTCCTGTACACGATCCCGAACTTCCAGAACCCGACCGGCGTGACCCAGACCCTCGAGCGGCGGCACGCGATCATCGCGATCGCGCAGGAGTTCGGCCTGCTGATCATCGAGGACAACCCGTACGGCCTGCTCACCCTCGAGGCGGAGCCGATGCCGGCGCTGCGCTCGATGGACGCCGACAACGTGGTCTACCTCGGCTCGTTCTCCAAGATCTTCGCCCCCGGCTTCCGGGTCGGCTGGGTACTGGCGCCGCACGCTGTCAGGGAGAAGCTGGTGCTGACGCAGGAGGCGGCAACGCTGTGCCCGCCGGTGTTCAGCCAGTACGCGATCGCCACCTACCTCGACCAGTTCGACTGGCGCGCCCAGATCGACGTGTTCCGCGACATGTACCGGGAGCGCCGCGACGCGATGCTGGCCGGGCTGAACGACCACATGCTCGAAGGCACCACCTGGACGCGTCCGGCTGGCGGGTTCTTCGTGTGGGTGAACCTCCCCGAAGGGCTGGACAGCCAGGCCATGCTGCCGCGCGCTGTCACAGCCCGGGTGGCCTTCACCCCGGGGACGGCGTTCTACGCCGACGGCCTTGGCGCCAGGTTCATGCGGCTCTCGTTCTGCTTCCCCCCACCCGACCGCATCTACGAAGGCACCCGCCGACTCGGCGAGGTGCTCAAGCAGGAGCTCGAGCTGAACCGCACCTTCGGCCTCGGCGCCTCCTCGCCACGGCATCTCGACCTTTCCACCGGCCCGGCACCCGATATCAGTTAGGGAGCAACCATGTCTGAACTTCGTCCCCACGGCCCGATCGTCGTGCTTGCCGGCGGGCTGTCGCACGAGCGCGAGGTGTCGCTGCGTTCCGGGCGCCGCGTCGCGCAGGCGCTGCGCGACCAGGGTCGCGAGGTCATCGAGTCCGACCTGACCCCCGACCTGCTCGTGCTGCTGCGAGGGCTCGTCGACCCGGTGGTGTTCCCGGTGCTGCACGGCGGCGTCGGCGAGGACGGCGGCCTGCAGCAGGTGCTGAGCCTGCTGGACGTCGCCTACGTCGGCTCAGAGCCGGCGGCGTGCCGCCGCTCGTTCAACAAGGCCGTCGGCGGGCCCCTGGTCGCCCAGGCCGGTATCGCCCGGCCGAGGATGGCAGCGCTGCCCCACGACATGTTCCGTGAGCTCGGTGCTGCCGCGCTGGTGACGGCACTCGGGGAGCGGATCGGGTTCCCGATGATCGTGAAGCCGGCCCGCAGCGGCTCTGCACTGGGCTGCTCGAAGGTGACGTCGGCCGCGGAGCTCCCTTCCGCGATGGTCGGCGCCTACGCCTACGGCGACCTCGCGGTGATCGAGGAGTTCATCGAGGGCACGGAGGTGGCCGTCACGGTCGTCGAGCTCGATGGTGAGCCGGTAGCCCTGCCCGCCGTGGAGATCCGGCCGAACTCCGGCATCTACGACTACACGGCCCGGTACACCGCGGGCGAGACCCGGTTCATCGTCCCGGCCTCGGTCAGCGACGAGGTGGCTGCTGCGTGTGCGGAGCTGGCCATCGCTGCACACCGCGTCCTCGGCCTGCGGGACCTGTCCCGGGTGGACATCATCGTGCGTCCCGATGGCACCCCGGTGTTCCTGGAGACCAACGTTGCTCCCGGCATGACCGAGACCTCCCTGATGCCGCAGGCCGTCGAGGCCGCCGGGTACGACTTCGGCCTGCTGTGCGCGCAGCTGGTGGACAACGCCTGGGCGCGCCACCTGAGCTAGCCTCCGCAGTATGGGGGTTCGCGCACGGCAGTGGCTGATCGCGGTCGTCGGCGCAGTGCTGACGGTGGCGATGCTCTGGCTCGGCCTGTGGCAGATGCGCGTCTTCGAGGACAAGGAGAACGAGTCCGCCGCCGCTCGCGCCACCCAGCCGCCTGCCCCGCTGCTCGACTTCGTCAGCGCGGACGGGACGGTCGGCGACATCTACGGCAAGCCGGCCAGCGTCACGGGCCACTATCTGGCCTCGCAACAGGCAAGGGTGCTCTCCGCGGACGGCACCACCCGCGTCCTCAGCGCGTTCGAGCTGGCCGACGGCAGGGTGCTCGCCGTCGTCCGGGGCGTGCTGCCGGCTGGCGTGACCGCCATTCCCGCGCCGCCGGCCGGTGAGCTGGAGCAGTCGGGGGTCTTCCTGCCGTCCGAACCGGGTAGGGACACCGTTGATTCCGCCACGGAGCTGGGGTCGGTGCGGCTGCCGACACTTGCCCAGTTCTGGCCACAGCAGCTGCTGCCGGGGTTCATCACCTTGCCGGCTGCGACTTCGGCCGCCCAGGGCCTTGAGACGGCCGTTGTTGCCCTGCCGAGCGGCGCCGGGTCGATCCAGAACATCGGCTACGCGCTGCAGTGGTGGGTGTTCGCGGCGTTCGGAGCCTTCATGACCGTGCGGTTCATCCGTGCGCTGAGCAGGGACGGCAGCCTCGGTACGCTGGCGCCACAGGAGGAAGAATGAGTTCACCAGTTGACACCGTGCCGCCGCTGACAGCGGACAAGGCCCCCGGTGTGCGGGGCGCCCTGCTGCGCTACCGGATCATGGCCTACCTCGTGGGCACCCTGCTCGTTGTGCTGGTGGTGGTGGGAATGCCACTGAAGTACTTCGGCGACAACGGCATCGTCGTCACCCTCACCGGCGTCCCCCACGGCTGGCTGTACATGGTGCTGCTGATCACGGCCTACGACCTCGGGCGCCGCGTGCACTGGCCCTGGGGACGCCTCCTCGTGATCGCCCTGGCCGGGACGGTGCCCTTCCTCTCCTTCTGGGCCGAGTACTCCGCCCGCAAGGACGTGCAGGCCCGCCTGAAGGCCGTGGCCTCGCAGGACGGCCCCTGAGGAGCGTCCGTGAGGAACGAGCGGGAGCGTCACGAAGGGATCATCGACGTCCCTCCGGAGCGCTACTCGGAGTGTCTGGCCGTCCTGCGGTCCGGTTTCGCCACCGAGGTGGCGGACTTCGGGATCACAAGGGAGAACACTCCCTCGAACCCTGCCTTCTGGAGCGACTCGGCTGTCGCTGCCGTCGTGGACAGGGGCTTCGAACTGTTCGCCGTCGAGCAGGACGGTCGGATCGTGGGTTGCGCGTTCGCAGGGCCGTCGAAGTCGCGACCCGGTGTCTGGAGCCTTCGTCACCTCGCTGTGGACCCGACCACCCGGCACGCCGGCCACGGAGCTGCCCTTGTCATCGAGGGTGCCCGGCGTGCTCGAGCGGGCGGTGCCGCCGTGCTGACGATCGGGATCGTTGCCGAGAACACCCGGCTGTCCGACTGGTACCGCCGCCTCGGCTTCGAGAGCATCGACAAGACCGCCTACCCCGGCCTGGTGTTCACGGTCGAGCGTCTGCAGCTGGCTCTGGCATCGACCTAGCTATTTGTCGATACAGTTATAAATCGTCAGGTCAATAAAGCGGCAATCCGTTCGAGGTCTTCGGCCCCGGCGAATTCGATGACGATCCGCCCCTTGGAGCGTCCCTCGCTGACAAGGACGCGGGTGTCGAGCCGCTCAACGAGATCCCGCTGCAGGTCCTCGGCTGCGGGCGAGAGCTCCACAGCGTTGCGCGAGCGGGGTGCCCGACGGGTGCCGTGCTCCCCCACCGAGACGATCTCCTCCGCTGCCCGCACGGACAGTCCCTCGGCGACGATGCGGGTGGCCAGGTGCTCCATCGCTACGGAGTCGGGCAGCATCAGAAGGGCACGGGCATGCCCGGCGCTGAGGACGCCGGCAGCGACGCGGCGCTGGACCGGTGCCGGCAGTTGCAGCAGCCGGATGGTGTTCGAGATCTGCGGACGCGACCGCTTGATCCGCAGCGAGAGCTCCTCCTGGGTGCAGCTGAAGTCGCTCATCATCTGCTGGTAGGCGGCGGCTTCCTCCAGCGGGTTGAGGTTTGCCCGGTGGAGGTTCTCCAGCAGGGCGTCGCGCAGCAGGTCCGCGTCCTCGGTGCGCCGGATGATGGCAGGAATGGTCGTCAGGCCGGCGAGCTGGGTGGCGCGGAGTCGCCGCTCCCCCATCACCAGTTCGAAGCCACCGTCGTCCAGCGGGCGCACGACGACCGGCTGCAGCAACCCGACCTCGGAGATCGACGCCACGAGCTCGGCCAGCAGGTCCTCATCGAAGACGGTGCGCGGCTGCTTGGGGTTGGGACGGATCTGGTCGACCGGCACGTCGCCGAAGCGGGCGCCCGCCGGCGGCTCGATCGACTGCTCCCCCACAACGTGCGGGGCCAGTTCCGGATCCGTGCGCTGGAGCAGGTCGCCGAGCCCGCGGCCCAGTCCGGTGCGCTGCTTCGGGGCGTTCATGCCGACCTCTCCTCTGTGGTTTCCATGGCCGCCCCGCGGGCGGCGATCTCGGTAGCGGCGTCTAGATAGGCCTGGGCGCCGGCAGAAGCCGAGTGGTAAGTGATGACGGACTGGCCGTAACTCGGGGCCTCCGAGACGCGCACCGAGCGCGGGATCGCGGCAGCGAGCGTCTCCTCCTTGAAGTGTTCGCGCACCTGGGACGCCACCTGGGACGCGAGCCGGGTGCGTCCGTCGTACATGGTGAGCAGGACGGTGGACAGGTGCAGGTGGTCGTTCATCGACCCCTTCACAAGGTTGATGGTGCGCAGCAGCTGTGAGACGCCCTCGAGCGCGTAGTACTCGCACTGGATCGGGATCAGGATCTCGTCCGCAGCGACCAGGGCGTTCAGCGTGAGCAACCCCAGCGACGGTGGGCAGTCGATGAAGACGTAGTCCGGGTGGTACTTGTCCTTGAACTTGCGGAGCGCATGCAGCAGGCGGCTCTCGCGCGCGGGCGTGCTGACCAGACCGATCTCCGCTCCGGCAAGGTCGATCGTGGCCGGGAGCACCCACAATCCGTCCGATTCGGGTGACGGCTTGATGAGCGACTCGATGGGGGAGTTGGCCGTGAGGACCTCATAGGTGCCCTGGACGCCCTCATGGTGCTCGATGCCGAGAGCGGTGGAGGCGTTCCCCTGTGGGTCGAGGTCGATCACCAGCACGGTGAGCCCGCCCATGGCGAGCGCGGTGGCGATATTCACGGCCGTTGTGGTCTTGCCGACCCCACCCTTCTGGTTCGCAATCACCAGCGTCCGCGGCCGCGCGGGCTTCGGGAGCGTTGTTTCACGTGAAACATCGAACTCCAGATCGTCCGGCACCAGCGACTTGGGGTCCCCGAACTCCGGCTCCTCGAAGACAACCCGTCGTGGCGTTGGCGGGGGAGTGATGGTCATGGTCCTCCAGCGATCGAGCGTTTCACGTGAAACATCAGGATAGAGGCTGGCACAGACCGCCCTTGCCAGTCACGATGGCTGAGCCTGACGAGCCCCGGTCACCAAGGTGCCGCCGTAGTCGGGTACACCACTCACACTCCGACCTACCCAACGCTTTGCGCTTGGGTGCGGTGAGGCGCCACAACACCCGAGGCGAGAATCCGGCTGGTGGGGGAGTACCGGTCTGGAATCGTGTCCCTTAAGAACCTGAGCTCCAGGGGCCGGCGGACGAACGAGAACCGAGGGCAAGCCGATTCGAGACCGGTACTCCCCCACCAGCCGCCACTCAGCGCAACCACCGGGCTTCGTCAGGCTCAGCGGGACGTGAGCTCGATCGCCCAGGTGCTTTCGTCCAGACCTGGCACAGCCAGCTCATGCACCACGCCCACCAGACGCGCCCTGCGGAGCTCCTTGGCAGACTCGGCGAGCTCGGTCTCCGCTGAGGATCCCTTCAGGGCAAGAATCCTGCCGCCACCGGTCATCAGGGGCGCACACCAGCCGATCAACCGGGGGAGCGGGGCAACCGCTCGGCTGGTGACCACGGCGTAGCGCTCGCGGTGTTCCTCCGCACGAGCCCGCACCACACGGACGCGCTCGGACAACCCCAGTTCCTCGACGGCCAGGTCGAGGAAGTTGGCCCGGCGGAGCAGTGACTCCAGCAGGGTCACCTTCAGGTCCTGGCGCAGGATCGCCAGCGGTATGCCCGGCAGGCCGGCGCCGCTGCCCACGTCGACGACGGTCGCTCCCTCGGGGAAGAGGGACGCACCGGCGATCGAGTTCAGGATGTGGCGATCCCAGAGCCGCTCGCCTTCGCGCGGCCCCACGACTCCCCAGTCGATTCCTCGACTTGCCAATATGTCTACATATTGCCTAATCGCTTCCGCGCCGGCTCCGAAGAGCTCGGCACGGGCGTCGAGCGTCAAGCTCAGGCCTTCGGCAGCACCACAACGCGACGCTGCGGCTCTTCGCCCTCGGACTCGCTGACCAGGCCGGCGGCCGCCACCGAGTCGTGAACGATCTTGCGCTCGAACGGGTTCATCGGCGAGAGACGGACGGCTTCGCCGCTGTCGTTGACCTCCTCGACGGCGTCCTTGGCCAGGTCCTGCAGCACCTTGCGGCGCTTGTCCCTGTGCCCGGCGACGTCGAGCATCAACCGGCTGCGGTGACCGGTCTCGGTCATCACGGCAAGACGGGCCAGCTCCTGCAGGGCCTCGAGCACCTCGCCGTCCTTGCCGACCAGCACGTCGCCCTCGGTGATGATGGAGACGTGTGCCCGGCCACCCTCGATGAAGGTGTCGATGTCGCCATCGAGATCGGCGATGTCGAGCAACTCCTCCAGGTAGTCCGCGGCGATCTCGCCCTCGGTCTCCAGGACGGACTCCTTCTTCGACCGCGGGGCGCCGTCGGCGTCGACGTCCTCGTCGCCGTCGACCTCCTCTGTCGCTTCGTCCTCTGCTTCGGCCGCGGTTTCAGCCGCCACCTCTGCAACCGGGCCGACCGCTTCCGCGACCGCGTCCAGGTCGACCTCTTCGACGATCACGTCGTTGATCTCTTCGCTCACGATGTCCTACTCCTAGCTGTCACTGCTTGCGGGCGGCGCGGGTGTTCTTCCTCGGCTGCTGCCGCTGGATGACCTGACGCTTCACGCCGTCGTCGTCCTCCACCTCCGGGCTCGCCGGCGAACCGGACGCGGGGGCTGCGGCGGCAGGCCGGTTCTGACGGGCCACCTTGGTTGGGTCTGTGTTCCCGGTCTCGCGGACCCTCTTGGACGCACCGCTGCGCTTCGCGGCGATCACATCCGGGTCGAGACCCTTCGCGCGCATCCGCTCTTCCCAGTCGACGTAGGCCGGGGTGCCGGGTGCGGGGTTGTTGTGGATCAGGATGTACTGCTGCCCCATCGTCCACAGGTTCGTGGTGAGCCAGTAGATCAGCACGCCGATCGGGATGCTCACGCCACCGATCGCGTAGATCGCCGGGAACATGTACAGCATCATCTTCTGCTGCTGCGCCATCGGTCCGGTGAGGGCCTCCGGCGGCATGTTCTTGCGCATCAGCTGCAGCTGCGTGATGAACAGGATCCCGGTCATCAGGATGATCAGGGTGAGCGTGACGATCTGGGTGGGGCCGAAGCCGGCATCCAGTGGCCAGAAGCGTGCCGAAATCGGAGCACCGAAAATGGTGGCGTTCTGCAGCGAGAGCACGAGATCAGGGTTCTGCTCGAAGAAGTACCCCAGCGCGTGGCCGAGGGACACGCTGTTCAGCACGTAGAAAAGGGCGAGGAAGATCGGCATCTGCAGCAACAGCGGCAGGCAGGACGCCATCGGGTTGACGCCCTCTTCCTTGTAGAGCTTCATCGTCTCCATGCCGAGACGCTCGCGGTCAGCTCCGTACTTGTCGTTGAGCGCCTTGACCTTGGGCTGGATCAGCTGCATGTTGCGCGCGGAGTTGATCTGGCGCACGAACAGCGGGATCAGGGCTGTCCGGATCACCATGGTCAGCAGGACGATCGAGAGCGTCCAGGTCCACCCGGAGGCCGGGTCCATGAACGTCGACAGCACCGTGTGGAACCCGACGAGGATGCCCGAGACCGCCCAGTACAGCGGCGTCATGAGGGCATTGAGCATGCCCAGGAAGTCGTCCCACAGCGTCAGCGGGATCATCAGTGCGATCAACGGGTTCAACATGTCACTCCATGGACGTGGCCGGCCTGTTCAGCCGCCCATACAGCCGCCGCCGGGGTTCCCGGCACCGGGTCGTAGCCACCCTCTGCCCACGGGTGGCAGCTCCCCAGCCGCCTCGCGGCGAGCCAGGTGCCCTTCGCAGCACCGTGGACGGTGACAGCCTCCAGCGCGTACGCCGAGCAGGAGGGGTAGTACTTGCAGACATTGCCGTACAGCGGGCTGATCACCTTGCGGTAGCCCTTCAGGAGGCCGATCAGCACGTACTTCATGCCGACAGCCGTTCCAGGCAGGTACCCAGCGCCGACCGGAAATCGCCGGGCAGGTCAGCCGTGGTGGAGGCCGGCAGTGCCCGCACCACCACGTCCACACCGAAGGGCATGGACGGCAGCGCTGCGGCGGCGAGGTGACGCAGGCGCCGCTTCACCCGATTGCGGTTGACGGCGTTGCCCACTGCCTTGGAGACGATGAAACCGGCGCGCGAAGGCGCCCCGTCCACCCGTCGGGCGTGCACGACAACGCTCGTGCGTCCGGAACGGACGCCCTGACGCATCGTGTCGCGGAAGTCGACAGGAGTTCGCAACCGCGACGGGGCAGGCAGCACCGGAGCCGGATCAGCCGGCGAGGCGGACGCGGCCCTGACGACGACGGGCCGAAAGGATGGCGCGCCCGGCGCGGGTTCGCATCCGGAGACGGAAGCCATGGGTGCGGCTGCGACGCCGGTTGCTCGGCTGGAAAGTGCGCTTGGTCACGGAAGTGCTCCCAAAAGTTCGTAAATTCGAATCAGATGCGCCCACCTGGACGCACGGCTGCCGCGACAGCGACTTACCAACGATACGCGGCGGCCATGACCGCGGGCAAACTGACGCCCATCTCTCTCGACGTCGAGTCGACACGCCGTGCTCTTACGACCTTTATTCGAAACTGTTTGCGCACCCGCCCAGACCTTCGCTAGTTTGCTCTACTGCCGCCCGGGGAGCATGTCGCCTCGTCACTCGTGCATATTCGTACACATCTGTGGACAACCGTGTGGAAATCTTGGCTGGTGGCCGGTAGTGAGGAGCCGAAGCAGGAGCTATGACGCAACCACTCCCGGGTAGCGACGCGACAACACCGGCTGACCTCAAGGCTGCCTGGTCGTTCGTCTGGACGTCCTCCGACGCCTCGACGCGAGGCTGGTTGCAGGGCATGCAGCCCGTGACGATGCACGACTCGCTCGTCATCCTCGCCGTCCCCAACGAGTTCACCCGCGACCGTGTCGAAACCCGGATGCGCCCGCTCATCGAGGACCAGCTGAGCCAGTTCTACTCCCGAGCGATCCGGGTCGCGATCGACGTGGACCCCAACCTCGGCACCGACATCGCGGAGCCGGCGCTCGACGAGGAGCCCATCGAGGCCCCCCAGCTACAGCCCCCGCTGACCCCGTCCCGTCCCGCGGGCGGACGGCCGGGCGGGGACCGGCTGAACCCGAAGTACTCGTTCGAGACCTTCGTCATCGGGAACTCGAACCGGTTCGCCCATGCCGCGGCCGTCGCCGTTGCCGAGGCGCCCGGCAAGGCCTACAACCCTTTGATGATTTACGGCGACTCGGGGCTGGGCAAGACCCACCTGCTGCACGCCGTCGGCCACTACATCCGCAACTACTACGACCGGGTGCGGGTCAAGTACGTCTCCACAGAGGAACTCACCAACGACTTCATCAACTCGGTGTCGGAGAACCGGACGGCGGAGTTCCGCCGGCAGTACCGCGACGTCGACGTGCTGCTGATCGACGACATCCAGTTCCTCGAGGGCAAGATCCAGACCCAGGAAGAGTTCTTCCACACGTTCAACACGCTCCACACGGCGCAGAAGCAGATCGTGCTGACCTCCGACCGTCCGCCCAAGGGCCTTGAGGCGCTGGAGCCCCGACTGCGGAGCAGGTTCGAGTGGGGCCTGATGACCGACATCCAGCCGCCCGACCTCGAGACCCGCATCGCGATCCTGCGCAAGAAGGCTGCCGCCGAGCGCCTCACCGCCGGACCGGACGTCCTCGAGTTCATCGCAAGCAAGATCCAGACCAACATCCGCGAGCTCGAGGGCGCGCTGATCCGGGTGACAGCCTTCGCGAGCCTCAACCGCCAGGAGGTCGACCTCTCCCTAGCGGAGATCGTGCTCCGGGACCTGATCCCCGACGGTGCGGAGACCCAGATCTCCTCGACGGCGATCATGACCCACACGGCCGACTACTTCGGGATCACCGTCGACGACCTGTGCGGCCAGAGTCGTACCCATGTGCTCGTCACTGCCCGGCAGATCGCCATGTACCTGTGTCGCGAGCTCACCGACCTGTCGCTGCCGAAGATCGGCCAGCTCTTCGGCGGCCGCGACCACACCACGGTCATGCACGCCGACCGCAAGATCCGTCAGCTGCTGCGCGAACGCCGCAGCGTGTTCAACCAGATCACAGAGCTGACCAACCGCATCAAGCAGTCCCCGCTCCGCTGAGGCTTCGTCCACTCAGCCATCGGCAGCCCTCAGCTGCCGTTAACCACGCACACAGCCAACGTTCAGGATGCGTACACCGCTGTGGGAAACCCTGTTGATAACACCCCTCCCATGTGGATAACCGGAAGGGGTCTCCCGGCCGTCCACAAATCCTCCCCGTGTAGTTTTCGGTTGTCCACACCGGCGGCCCACAGCCGCCACGCCGCGGGAGTAGGGCTGACGTCGGTTGTCCACCGAATCCACAGCCGCTATGACCACTACGAATTGATAGATCTCCCTGAACTTCAAAGTCAGCTCAGTGCACAGGCTGGGGGAAACGTTGTGGGAACACCGTCCTACCGTTGTCGTCGATATGATCATGCGACCACGCGTGTGATTTCTAGGGAGCAACTGGTGAAGATCCGTCTCGACCGCGACGTCCTGGCCGAAGCTGTGCAGTGGGCCGCACGAAGCCTGCCGACACGTCCGAGCGTCCCGATCCTGGCCGGCCTGCTGGTCAAGGCCTCAGCCAACCAGGTCGTGATGAGCAGTTTCGACTACGAGACCTCGGCGCAGATCACCGTGAAGGCCGAGGTCGCCGACGACGGTGTCGCCCTGGTCTCCGGCCGGCTGCTTGCAGACATCGCCCGTTCGCTGCCGAACAAGCCGGTGGACATCACCGCTGACGAGACCAAGATGGAAATCGTCTGTGGTACCGCGCGGTTCACCCTGCAGACCCTCCCGGTCGCCGACTACCCGGCGCTGCCCGAGATGCCTGAGGCCACGGGCTCGATCCCCAGTGAGGACTTCGCGAAGGCCGTCGGCCAGGTCGTCGTCGCAGCCGGACGTGACGAGCTGCTGCCGGTGTTCACCGGTGTCCGCATGGAGATCGAGGGCGAGACCCTTTCCCTGCTGGCCACCGACCGCTACCGCATGGCGCTCAAGGAACTCGACTGGAATCCCCGCACGAGCCGCGGCGAGGGTGCTGCCCTCGTGCCGGCGCGCGTGCTTGCGGAGACGGCCAAGTCGATGACCGCCGGCGAGCAGGTCACCCTGAGCCTTTCTTCGGCTGCTGCCGGCGATGGCCTGATCGGCTTCGAGGGCACCGGCGCTGCCGGCGTCCGCCAGATCACCACGCGCCTGCTGGACGGCGAGTTCCCGAAGGTGCGCCACCTGATGACCGTGCAGGCAGCTGTGACGGTCCGTGCAAACACCGCAGAGGTGATCGCAGCCGTGAAGCGCGTCGGACTCGTCGCAGAGCGCAACACGTCGCTGCGGATGCTGATCGCCGACGGCTCGATCACCCTCGAGGCCGCCACCGGCGACCAGGCGCAGGCCGTCGAGGCGCTGGAGGCCGTGGTGGTCGACACCACCGGCAACGGCCTGGCGATGACGGCCGCCGGCTTCAACCCGCACTACCTGCAGGACGCGCTGTCCGCGCTGGACGCGCCCTACGTCGAGTTCTCGTTCACCGCACCGGGCAAGCCCTGCCTGCTCACCGGCCTGAACGAGATCGACGCAGAGCCGCTGGCCGACTACCGCCACGTGATCATGCTGATGCGCCTGCCCGCGTGACCCCTCGGTGTTCGTAACCCACCTCAGCCTCGCCGACTTCCGCTCGTACGGAGGCGTCGAGGTCCCGCTGGAGGCGGGGGTGACGGTGTTCACCGGAGCCAACGGCCAGGGCAAGACCAACCTGGTGGAGGCGATCGAGTTCCTCGCCACGCTTGGCTCTCACCGGGTCGCTTCCGAAGCGCCGCTGGTGCGGGCCGGAGCCGAACGCGCCATCGCCCGGGCACGGGTGCAGGCCGGCCTCGAGGACACCCGCAGCCTCCTGCTGGAGATCGAGATCATTCCCGGACGGGCCAACAAGGCTTCGCTGAACCGCGCCCCGCTGCGCCGTCCCCGCGACCTGCTCGGTGCGCTGCGGGTGGTGCTGTTCAGCCCGGAGGATCTCGCGATCGTGAAGGGTGACCCGGGCGAGCGGCGCCGGTTCATCGACGAACTGGTCACCGCGCGGTGGCCGCGGCTGGCCGGCGTCCGCGCCGACTACGACCAGGTGCTTCGGCAGCGCTCGTCGCTGTTGAAGACCCTTTCCGGACGTCACGGGCGGGTCGCCGGCGAGGGCGTCGAGGTCACCCTCGACATCTGGGACGCCCAACTGGCAGCGCTGGGCGCGGAGCTCGTGGCCGCCCGGCTCGCGACCCTTGCGGAGCTGGCGCCCCTGCTCGCCTCGGCCTACGCCGACATCGCACCGACGAACAACCTGGCTGCGGCCACGTACAAGTCGTCCGCCCTTCCCGCCCTCGTCGAACCCGAGCCCCCATCGCTGGTCGAGCTTGTCGAGACCACCGCCACCCCCACCGTCCCCGAGCTGGCAGCCCAGCTGGAGGCGAGGATGCGCGAGCGCCGCGGCGAGGAGATCGCCCGCGGCCTGTGCCTCGTCGGACCCCACCGCGACGACATCACGCTGACCCTCGGCGACCTGCCGACCAAGGGCTATGCGTCCCACGGTGAGGCGTGGTCGATGGCCCTTGCCCTGCGGCTGGCCGGGTTCGCCCTGCTGCGTGCGGACGGGGTGGAGCCGGTGCTGATCCTCGACGACGTCTTCGCAGAGCTGGACGAGACCCGTCGTGCCCGCCTGGCCGAACTGATCGCCGGGGCCGAACAGGTGCTGATCACCGCAGCCGTGGCCGCAGATGTTCCCACTGCCCTGTCCGGGCGCCGCTTCAGCGTGCAGAATGCGACGGTGACGATGGAGGCGGACGGAGGTTCTGATGGTTGAGCATGACGAAGGCGCAGAGACCCCCGCCCACGACCCTCAGGGCCTCGAGCTCGCCCGCCAGATCGCCAGCGCCACCCGCGGCTCCGGCGCCCGGCAGGCACCGCAGAAGAAGCACAAGCCGGTGCAGCGCACTGACGAGCCCACCCGGATCGGCGAGGTGTTGAAGGAGGTCATCGACACCCAGGGCTGGACGCGCGAGGTCAACGTCCACCAACTGCTGGCCCGGTGGCCGACGCTGGTCGGGCCGGTGAACGCTGCCCACTCCGTCCCCGAGTCGTACAAGGACGCGGTGCTCACGGTGCGCGCGGAGTCGACCACCTGGGCAAGTTCGCTGCGGACGATCGCGCCCCAGCTCGTCGCGATCCTCAACGAGGCCCTCGGCCAGGGGACCGTCACCCGCGTCCACGTGATCGGCCCGGAGGCACCGAACTGGAAGAAGGGCCTGCGCTCCGTGCAGGGCCGCGGCCCGAGGGACACCTACGGATGAGCACCCACCTCGTCGTGATGGGCGTGTCCGGGACGGGAAAGTCGACCGTTGCCAGGGCGCTTGCTGAACGCCTCGGCTGGCCGTTCGCCGAGGGCGACGACCTGCACCCGGCCGCCAACGTCGCCAAGATGGCTGCTGGCATTGCGCTGGAGGACGCCGACCGCTGGCCCTGGCTGGACGCGATCGCCGCCTGGACCGCCGGCCAGGCCGCGGAGGGCAATTCCACGATCGTCACCTGCTCGGCCCTGCGCCGGGCCTACCGGGACCGGTTGCGCGACGGCGTGGCGGGCACCGTCTTCGTCCACCTCTTCGGCAGTCCTGACCTGCTGGCCGAGCGCATGGGAGCCCGGAAGGACCACTTCATGCCGGCGTCGCTCCTGCCGTCCCAGCTCAGGACGCTCGAGCCGCTCGAGGCCGACGAGGCCGGGTTCATGGTGGACGTCGAACTCCCCGCTGCTGCGATCGTCGACGAGGTGCTCGACCAGCTCCACTGAAGGCCGATCTGGCCGCCTGACGGCCCCGGGGACGTATCCGACCTTGTCTGAACCCCTCCGAGGGGCTGCGAAACGGCAAATCCCGCGCCGCAGGTGGCATCCAGTGCGCGGTCAGCCCAGGAATTCCGGCCCGATCAGGTAGTATTGACCTGTTAACGAGCGTGCCGCCCATTCCGCGTGAGTAGGTGGCGCTTTCTTTCGTCCGGAAGGAACCTGCGTGACTGACGAGCCCATCGTCGCTGCCATGTCCGCCGCCGAGTCCGCCCACGTTGCCGAAGGCAACTACGACGCCTCAGCGATCACCGTCCTTGAAGGCCTCGATGCGGTCCGCAAGCGTCCCGGCATGTACATCGGTTCCACCGGTGAGCGCGGCCTGCACCACCTGGTCTACGAGGTGGTGGACAACGCCGTCGACGAGGCACTGGCCGGCTACTGCGACGCCATCCTCGTCCGCCTGCTCGACGGTGGCGGCATCCAGGTGGTCGACAACGGCCGTGGCATCCCGGTCGGTCTGCACCCCAAGGAGGGCATCTCGGCGCTGACGGTTGCGCTCACCATGCTCCACGCCGGTGGCAAGTTCGGCGACGGCGGCTACAAGGTGTCCGGCGGCCTGCACGGCGTGGGTGTCTCGGTGGTGAACGCGCTCAGCAAGAGCCTCGTCGTCGATGTCGCGCGCGACGGCTACCACTGGCGCCAGGCGTTCGTCCTCGGCGACCCGGTGGCCCCGCTGGAGCGTCTCGCACCGATGGAGCCCGGCGAATCGACGGGGACGATCGTCACCTTCTACGCCAGCGACGTGATCTTCGAGACCACCACCTACTCCTACGAGACCCTCGCCAGCCGCTTCCGTGAGATGGCATTCCTCAACAAGGGCCTCAAGATCACCATCATCGACGAGCGCACCCGCGAGTCCGAGGGCGACGCCGATGCCGAGGCGGAGGACGCGTCCGCCCGCCAGCAGACCTTCCAGTACGCCGACGGCCTGATCGACTACGTGAAGTACCTCACCGGCAACAAGGAGACGATCCACCCGACGGTGATCGCCATCGACGCCAATGCCGAAGAGCAGCACATGAGCCTCGAGGTGGCGATGCAGTGGAACGTCTCGTTCAACGAGAGCGTCCACACCTTCGCCAACACGATCAACACCCACGAGGGCGGCACCCACGAGGAGGGCTTCCGCGCCTCGCTGACGAACACCGTCAACAAGTGGGGTGAGACCTGGGGAATGATCAAGAAGAAGGAGGACCGGGTCTCCGGCGACGACATCCGCGAAGGCCTGACCGCGATCATCTCCGTCAAGCTCGCGGAGCCCCAGTTCGAGGGCCAGACCAAGACCAAGCTGGGCAACACCGAGGCCCGCTCGTTCG
>JAOATP010000083.1 GCA_030158185.1 Propionicimonas sp. | reverse complement strand
CTCACGCAGACCGCTCCGGTGACCATCGGTGAGGCGCAGGTGCTCAAGCAATGAGGGCGGGAAGGAAGCCAGAGATGACGATGACGGCCGAGCGCGTTGCAGCGCCGTTGAACGGTGCCGGTACGCCGGTTGGCCCCGAGGGAGGCCTGCTGCCGTCTCCGCCGAAGGCACGGCGCCGGTGGGGGTTGTTCGCTGCGATGGCGGCTCTGGTCTGCCTGGGGGCGTTGGGCAACGTGTGGCTGCACCAGGCGACCACGAACGCGAAGCAGGTCGTCGCGGCACGCACGACGATCGAGCGGGGCTCGATCATCACCCGCGACCAGCTGGTGACGGTGCAGGTCGGCAGCGACCCTGCGCTGCGAAGCGTGCCGGCCAGCGCCTTGGCTGACCTGGTCGGCAAACGCGCGGCCGTGGACGTCGCGGCCGGCTCGTTGTTGACGACCGATTCCACGACGGACAAGCAGATCCCGGGGACGGGTCACTCGCTGGTCGGCGTCGGGGTGATGCCGGCGATGATGCCCGGGACGAAGCTGATGGCGGGGGACCGGGTGCGCATCGTGGCGACCCCGAGCCAGGCGGGGGTGCCGGCGGCAACGCCGGGGGCACCTACGTCTGTCGCGGCGGTGGTGGTGTCCACGTTCACCGGGACGGACACGACAGGGCAGGGCGCGCAGACGATCATCACGGTGGACGTCCCGAGCGGTGACGCCGCGCAGTTGGCGGCGATGGCCGCGTCCGGCAAGGTCGCGGTCGTGCTGGACTCACGGGATCGGTGAGGCGGCCATGAGTTTGATCGTGCTGGCGTCGGCGTCGGGGTCTCCCGGGGTGACGACCACTGCGTTGGGACTTGCCCTGGGTTGGCCTCGCCCGGCCTTACTGGTGGAGGCCGACCCGACCGGGGGCTCTGCTGTCGCTGCGGGCTATCTGCGTGGGTCTGTAGTGCCCCCGGAGGCGATGATCGAGCTGGCCCTGGCCCAGCACGTCGACGAGATCCTCGAGACACTGCCCCGGGTGTCGATGGAGCTACCCGGGTCAGCGGCTCGATGGGTTCCCGGGACCCGGTCTCATGAGCAGGCGCGCAGCCTCGTGCCGCTGTGGGAGCCGCTGACCGCAGCCTTGAGGTCGCTGGATGCCACCGGTCAGGACGTGATCGTCGACGCCGGCCGGCTGGGGTTGTTCGGCAGCCCTGACCCTGTGCTGCTGGGGGCCGACCTCGCGCTACTGGTGACGCGCACCGACATGGTCTCCCTCTCGGGTGCGAGATCGTGGGCCGAGACACTGCGGGACCGCTTCGCGCGAGCCGGGGCCTCCTCGACGTTGGGCGTCGTCCTGGTGGGGGAGGGCCGGCCGTTCCGGGCCCGCGAAGTCGCTTCAGTCTTGCAGCTGCCCGTCGTGACCACCCTGGCGTGGGATCCCGACTCTGCGGAGGTCCTCTCCGACGGCGCAGAACCTGCTCGTGCGGGTCTGTTGCAGCGGCTGGCGGGCCGCAGTGGCTGGGAGGACTCCCCGTTGCTGCGCAGCCTGCGAGGGGCGCGCAGCGCGATCACGGGCCGGATCAGGATCAATGACGAGCAGCTGCAGGCTGCAGGTCGGGGGTCGTCGTCATGACGAGCGAACCGTTGCTGCCCAGTGGCGCCTCTGGCGATCCGGCGTCGTTACCTCCGCTGTTCACGACCCCTTCGCCGAGGCCGGGTCGGGTCCGTGGCACGTTCTCGCTTCGGGGGGACGAGCCGCCAGCGCCGGTACCGCTGGAGCAGGTCCGGCGCCGCCACGCGGTCGGTCGCCCGTCACCGTCTGTCGATCGGCTGGCCGAGCAGCAGGGCATCGACTGGGGGCTGGTCGCCGCGTTCCGCACCCTGGTCGCCAATCGCCTGGCCTCGGCTATGGGGGAGGGGTGGCGCGACCGCGCGGACTCCGACCCCGACCGGGTCGAGGCCGGGCGGATCCCTATGGATCGGTCCGCGCAGGAGCAGTTCGGCTGGTCGGTGATCGAGGACCTTCTGCGTGATCACACCGCCGACACGGTGAAGACCGGTTCCGGTGAGGCATGGACGCCGCAGCAGCGTGCCCTCATGGCCCAGGCCATCTTCGACGCCGTCTTCCGGCTCGGTCGGCTCCAACCTCTAGTCGACGACGACCGCGTCGAGAACATCTTCATCCTGGGGTGTCGCCAGGTACTGCTCGAGCTCACCGACGGCAGCCGGATCCAAGGACCATCGGTGGCCGACAGCGACGAGGAGCTGATCGACTTCCTGCGCTTCCTGGCCAACCGGAGCGAGTCCAACCCGCGCCCGTTCAGCGAGTCCACACCGCGGCTGCACATGAAGCTCGACGGCGGGTCGCGGCTGGCTGCCACTGCCTGGGTGGTCAGCCGCCCCACGGTCGTCATCCGCCGCCACCGCCTCAAGATCGACACCCTGGCCGCCTGGGTGGACCGGGACTGCATGAGCCCAGCGTGCGCCAACCTGCTGGCCGCTGCCGTGAAAGGTGCCTGGAGCATCGCGGTCGCCGGGCCCATGTCGGCGGGGAAGACCACGCTGATGCGGGCCCTGTGCGCGGAGATCCCCCGCGAGGAGGCCATCGGCACGTTCGAGACCGAGTACGAGCTGTTCCTGAACGAGTCGGGCAAGCACGAGATCGTCATCGACTGGGAGTCGCGCCCAGGGGTGGGGGAGATCGGCGCGGACGGCCGGGCGGCCGGTGCGTTCGAGCTCTCGGACGCCCTCTCGGACTCGTTCCGGTTCGCCTTGTCGCGTCAGATCGTCGGCGAGATCCGCGGCCCCGAGGTCTGGACGATGATCAAGGCGATGGAGTCTGGGACTGGCTCCTTGTCGACCACCCACGCCGCCAATGCGCAGGCCTGCGTCCGCAAGCTCGTCACCTGTGCGATGGAGGCGGGCAGCCATGTCACCCGTGACCTCGCGTTGGAGAAGCTGTCGGGGTGTTTGAACCTCATCGTGCAGCTCAGCCGCCGCATCGAGACCTTGCCCGACGGCACCCAGCGGCTGCGCCGCTGGGTCAGTGAGGTCGTGCTGGTCGAACCTGGCGAACGGGAGATCGGCTATGCGTTGGAGCCGCTGTTCGGGCCGAGCTCGCAGGGACCTGCCCAAGCCAGCGGCATCCTGCCACCGCAGCTGATGGCCCTGACCGAGTTCGGGTTCGACCCCCAGCTGTTCCAAGCTGAGGCCGACGGCAGGGGGTGGCGTCCGTGAACGCCTTGCTGCCGGCGGTGTTCGGGGCGCTGACCGTCCTGGGGATCATCGGTGCGGGGTTGGCTCTGCGCCCGTATACGCCGGCCCCGAAGGCACCCCGCGTGCCCTCGCCGCTGCAGCGGCGCTTGACCGGGCTGTCACCACGCAGCCGTGTCGCGCTGGCGCTCTCGCTGGGGGTCGGGGTGCTGCTGGCATTGCTGACCGGGTGGCTGGCGGCTGTGGTGATCCTTCCCGCTGCCGCCCTCGGGCTGCCCTACCTGCTGTCCGCCCCACCGGCGGAAGCCCGGATCCGCCGCGTCGAAGCCATGGAGGAATGGACCCGCAGCCTGGCCGGCGTGCTGGGCGCGGGCGTCGGGATCGAACAGGCGTTGACCGCCACGTTGCGGTCCACCCCGGAGCCGATCAAGCCGGAGGTGACCGCCCTGGTCGCCCGGCTGCGGGCCCGCTGGGATACCGAGGTCGCCCTGCGGTCGTTCGCCGACGACTTGGACGACGTGACCGGGGATCTCGTGGCAGCCAACCTCATCCTGGCCGCGCGGCGGCGCAACCGCAGCCTGGCCAGTGTCCTGCAGGGCGTGGCCGAGTCGGTCGCCGAGGACGTGGCCTCACGCAGGCGGGTCGAGGCCGGCCGAGCCAAGCCGCGAGGCAGCGCACGCCTGGTCACCGCGTTCTCCCTCGTGGTGCTGCTCATCCTCGCCTTCACCGGCGACTACATCGCGCCGTACCGGACCCCCGTCGGCCAGATCGTCCTGGTGTTCCTGCTGGTCGCCTACGCCGCCGGCTTGCTGTGGATGCGCAAGATGGCCGAAGGCAAACCCCTGCCGCGTTTCCTGGGCCCGGATGCTCGAGCGGGTGCGCGATGACGGGGCTGCAGCTGGCCCTGGCCTTCGGTGCCCTCATCGGCCTCGGCGTCGCCGTCATGCTCTACGCGCTCGTGCCCGCCCAACCCGACCTGCGCGACGTGCTGACCCGGCTGTCCCCGCCAGCTCGCCCCCGACCCGGAGCACCCGTGCCGTCGGTCAACCCGGACACCGAGGAACGGCTCGGGATCTGGGCCGAACGCACCCTGCCAGCCCGCCTGCTCGGGGCCCCGCCAGCCCGGGACCTGGCCGTGCTGCGCAAGACCCCCGCCCAGTTCTACGGGCGCAAGGTCCTCTACGGCCTGCTCGGCCTGGTCCTTCCCGCCCTGCTGACCGGCTTCTTCACCCTGCTGGGCATCGGGATTCCCTTCGTGGTGCCGGTCGGCGCCACCGTGATCCTGTCCGGCGTGCTGTTCATGATGCCCTCCCGCGACATCAGCGCCGACGCCAAGAAGGCGCGGTCGAACTTCGCCCGCGCGTTGTCGGCCTACATCGAGCTGTGCGCCCTGGAACGCAACAGCGGCGCCGGTGCAACGGTCGCCCTCTCCAACGCCGCCGAGGTCGGCGACTCCTGGGTGTTCCGCCAGATCGGGCAGGAGCTGGCCCGGTCCCGCTACAACGGGCAACCTCCGTGGGACTCCCTCAAGGTCCTTTCCGAAGACCTCGGCCTGCCCGAGCTGGCCGACGTCGCCGACATCATGCGCCTGGCCAACGACGAGTCCTCGGAGGTCTACCGGCAGCTCCGAGCCCGCAGCGCCTCCGCGCGCAGTGCGCTGCTGTCCGCCGAGCTCGCCCAGGCGGGCGTCGTCGAGGAGCGGATGTATCTTCCCGCCTCCTTCCTCGGCGTGGTCTTCCTCGCTCTTCTCATGGCCCCTCCGCTGCTTCGGCTGTTCGGCACCAGCTGAGGGCCACGGAAGGAGGACTGACATCCCAAGCGGCCACACACACCAACCCGACTCCCACCAGCCA
>JAOATP010000082.1 GCA_030158185.1 Propionicimonas sp. | reverse complement strand
CGGCCTTGGTCTCGGTGAAGAACGCGACGCCGTCCTTGCCCATGGCGTGCAGGTCGCCGAAGAACGACTCCTTGTGGCCGGTGAAAGGGAAGGTGGAGAACGGCACCGGGATGCCCACGTTGATGCCCACCATGCCCGCGTGCGTGCGGCTGGCGAACTCGCGGGCGTAGTAGCCGGAGCTGGTGTAGATGCAGGAACCGTTGGCGAACGGGTTGGAGTTCATCACGGTGATGCCCTCCTCGAAGTCGGCGACCCGCTTGATCGACGTGACCGGGCCGAAGATCTCGTAGGTGCCGGCCCAGTTGTCGGGGCCGACGTGGTCGAGGATCGAGGGACCCATCCAGTAACCGCCGTCGTAGCCGTCAACGGTCACGCCGCGGCCGTCGAGCACCAGCGTGCCGCCCTCGTCGACGCCCCGCTGGATGCCCGAGGCGACGAACTCGCGGTGCTTGGCGGTGATGACCGGGCCGAGCTGGCTCTCGGGCAGGTAGGCCGGGCCGAGCTTCAGCTTGGACGCCATGCTGGCCAGCATCTCCACGACCTCGTCGGCGATGGAGTCCTGCACGCACACGACCGGCAGGGCCATGCAGCGCTGGCCGGCGCAGCCGTAGGTGGAGTTGATGATGCCCGCAACCGAACGCTCCAGGACGGCGTCTTCGAGGATCAGGGCGTGGTTCTTGGCCTCGGTGAGGGCCTGCACACGCTTACCCGCACCAGCAGCGGTCTGGTAGATGTGCTTGCCCACCGAGGTGGAACCGACGAACGTGATGCCCCGGACGGCCGGGTTCACCAACAGGCTGTCGGCCTCGACCCGGGAACAGGTGACCAGGTTCGCGACACCCTTGGGCAGGCCGGCCTCGATCAGGAGCTCCATCATGCGCATCGACGTCTGCGGCACCATCGAGGCTGCCTTCAGCACGAACGTGTTGCCGGTGGTGATGCAGAACGGCAGCATCCAGCCCATCGGGATCATGGCCGGGAAGTTGTACGGCGCGATGCCGGCGAACACGCCGAGCGGCTCGCGGTAGGTGGTGGTGTCGTAGCCACGGGAGATGTTCATCGTGGTGTCGCCCTGCATCAGGTAGTGCGTCGAGCACGCGCACTCCACGACCTCGATCGCCTTCAGCACGTCACCACGGGCCTCGGCCAGGACCTTGCCCATCTCGGTGGACAGCAGGATGCTCAACTCGTCCAGGTGCTCATCGAGGAGCTGCTTGAACCGGAACATCAACTGGATCCGCTGCGGCAACGGCGTCGCAGCCCACGCCGGGTACGCACGGGCCGCGGCGTCCACCGCCGAGTCGACCTCGTCCTGGGTACAACACGGCGCCTCGGCGATCTGCTCACCGGTCGACGGGTTCATCACCGGCATATACGTGCCGGTCTTCGACTCGCGCCACTCGTTGTCCACGAGGTAGCGCAGACGCTGCAAACGGGCAGCACTCTGGGTCGCCGGGGCGGCCTGTTCGGTAAGAGCCATCTCTGTTCCTCTCGTTCTCACTCGGTTCGTGCCAGTCGGGGGTCGACCGGCTGGCCGTCCCAGGTCTGCCGCACCCAGGCGTGTGCCGGGTCGTCACAGATCAGCCAGGCCCGGGTCTTTCCGGGACCTGCCATCACATTCAGGTAATACATGTCGTACCCCGGCGGGGCCATGGCCGGACCGTGCCAGCCGTGGGGAACCAGGACGACGTCGGTGGAGCGCACCTCGGCGAGCACCTCGATGGGGCGCTCGGTCGTGCCGTAGACACGCTGGTAGCCGAACGCGCCCTCCGGTGCGGCCGGGGAGCCAGGTTCGGGGCGCAGCTCGAAGTAGTAGATCTCCTCCAGCGAGGTCTCGACCCCTTCCCGCTCCTCGTCGTGCTTGTGCGGTGGGTAGCTCGACCAGTTGCCGGCAGGGGTGATCACCTCGCACGCGATGATCGAGTCGGCCTCCAGCACGCCGGGCGTGCCGAAGTTGCGGACGCGGCGGCTGGCCGTCCCCGCCCCGCGAAGCTCGTCGGGCACGTCTCCCGCCGGCACCAGGGTGACGGGGAAGCTGTTGCGAGCGGTCGCAGAGCAGAAGGCGTAGCGACCGCCGTCGGTGCTGGTGACAGTGAAAGCGGAGTCACGCGGGACGTAGAGGACGTCGGTGGCTGCGCTGAACACGTCCGGACGCCCGGCGAGTTCGTAGCGCACGCCCTCGGCCTCCACAGTGGCCGAGCCGGAAAGCGGCACGACGACCCATTCCTGCTCACCGGTCCGGACGGTGCGGGACTCCCCCGCTGCCAGGTCGGTCACCAGCAGGCCGGTGTGGGCCCACTCCGCGCTCCCTGAGCCTGACGAAGGGCCCGGCTGGATGCGGGTGTCGTACTCGTCGTCGGCGGTCGTGCCTGCCGGCCGGACCCATTCGTTCATGCCACTCCCTTGTGAACAAGGCCCACGGCGGTGTCGACCGCCCGCGCCACGTCGTCGCCTTCCGGATACAGCAACGCCCGCCCGATCAACAGGCCCATGGCCGTGGGATGGGCCAGCGCTTCCGCCCATTGGGCGTAGGTCTCGTCCGCGTCACCGACCGGGTCGCCGCCCAGCAGCAGGCTCGGCAGCGTCGTGGCGTCCAGCACCCGGTGCATCTCTGCGACGACCGGCAGCTTCAGCCAGGTGTAGGCGCTGGTGGCGCCGAGGCCGGCGGCGATCTGGATGGACTTGATCACCGAGTCCGGGTCGAGCAGGTTGCGGACCTTGTCGCTGGACACACGGACGGAGAGGAACGGCTCCACCATCGCCATCAGGCCGCGGGACGCGAGCGCTGTGACCGCCCTGCCGGAGGACTCCAGCACGGTGGCGCTGTACTCCTCCTCGAGGCAGACGCGGGTGAGCATCTTGCCCCCGTCGAGGCCGTTCGCAGCGAGGGTGTCCACGTCGTAGCCCGTCCAGCGGTCGTCGAACTCGAACTCCGCGCCCTGCAGGCCGCCACGGTTCATGGAGCCGAGCACGACCTTGCCCTCGAGCAGGCCGGAGAGCAGCAGGTCCTCGAGGATGTCGGCGGTGCCGAGCACGCCGTCGACGCCGGGACGCGTGAGCGCGACGGTGAGACGCTGCAGCAGGTCCGCGCGGGAGGCCATCGCCGTGGCGTCGCCGCGGACGCCGAGAGCACCGCGCGCGGGGTGGTCGGCTGCGACGATCATCATCCGGCCGTCCTCGCGGCGCTCCGCCCTGCGGCGGTTGCGCCAGGCCCTTGTGATCTCGCCCGGGTCGGCGGCCCGGCGTCGCGTCAGGGCTGACGTGTCGATGCGGTTCACGATGCTGCACTTCCGATCAGGTCCCAGACCTCTTGCTCGGTGGGCATGGCGGTCGAGCATTCCAGCCGGGAAGCCACCAGGGCGCCCGCGCCATTGGCGAAGCGCAGCACCTTCTCCAGTGGCCAGTCGTTGAGCAGCCCGTGGCAGACGGCCCCGCCGAACGAGTCGCCTGCACCCAGGCCGTTGACCACCTCGACCCAGACGGGGGGAACCTCGACGCGCTCGTCCGCGGTCATGGCGAGGACACCCTTCGGGCCCTGTTTCACGATGGCGAGTTCGACGCCGCGCTCCAGCAGCGCGCGGGCCGCCCGCTCCGGCTCGACCTCGCCGACGGCGACCCGGCACTCCTCGCGGTTGCCGATCGCAACCGTGCAGTGCGCGAGAGCCACCTCTGCATGACGGGTGGCCTCGGACTCGGACTTCCAGAACATCGGGCGGTAGTCGAGGTCCAGGATCGTCAGCGGACGCTTCGCCCGCACGCGCCAGGCGGCGAGGTGGGCCTGGCGGCTCGGATCGGCGGACAGGCCGGTGAGCGTCGCCCAGTAGACGCCGGCGTCCGCGATCTCCTGCAGCGGCAGGTCGGTCACCTCGATCCGCAGGTCGGGGGCCTGCGGGTAGCGGTAGAAGTAGAGCGGGAAGTCGTCCGGGGGGAAGATCTCGCAGAAGGTCACGGGGGTGGGTAGCCAGGGGTCGGTACCGACGAAGGCTGTGTCGACGCGGAGTTCGCCGATCTTGCTCCGCACGAAGCGTCCGAACGGGTCGTCGCCGGTCTTGGTGATGATGGCTGAGCGCCGGCCGTAGCGTGCCGCTGCGACGGCGACGTTGGTCGCGCTGCCACCGAGGAACTTGCCGAAGGAGGTGACGTCCTCCAGGTGCAGGCCGATCTGGGTCGGGTAGATGTCGACCCCCACGCGGCCGATGCACACTACGTCGTAGGCATCACCCATGGCACTTCCTTCGGCAGCGGCGGCGTTGGTACGACCTATCCTGCCCACGAGGCCGGGTGGATGTCAAGATTTGTAAGGACATTAGCTTATTCGGGCAATCTGCGTTTCGATGCTTGGAATTCACATCCTTGGGCTAATGTCTGGCCATGGCCCAGCAGATCCAGGTGAGCATCGACCGGAACTCACCCGTGCCGCTCTACCACCAGCTCGCAGAGCAGCTCGCAGCGGCGGTCGACACCGGCGTGCTGAAGCCCGGCGACGCCTTCGAGAACGAGCTGTCCCTCGCTGACCGCCTCGAGCTCTCCCGTCCGACTGTTCGGCGCGCGATCGTCGAGCTGGTGACCCGTGGCCTGCTGGTCCGCCGCCGAGGCATCGGCACCACCGTTGCCAACGAGGTCATCCACCGGCGCAACGAGCTCACCTCGCTCTACGACGACCTCCGCAAGGGCGGACGCGAGCCGATCAGTGAGGTGCTCGAGTTCAACACAGACTTCGTCGACCTCCGGGCGTCCCAGGTTCTCGGTCTCGATCCCGACACCAAGCTGGTCTACCTCGAGCGGTTGCGCTCGGTGCACGAGGGCCCGATGGCCGTCCTGCGCAACTGGCTGGCGCCGTCCTGGGCAGACCTGAACCTCGAGGACCTCAAGACGCAGGGCCTCTACAACGTGATGAAGCGCCGCGGAGTGACCCCGGCTGTCGCCCACCAGACGATCGGCGCCCGTCGGGCAGAGCCCAGCGAGCGCAAGCTGCTGCAGCTGGACAAGAACGACCCGGTGCTCACCATGACGCGACGCGCGTACGACTCGGCCGGCAACCCGGTGGAGTTCGGCGACCACTGCTACCGCTACGACCGCTACCTCTTCGACATCACGGTCTACGCCAGCTGAGC
>JAOATP010000081.1 GCA_030158185.1 Propionicimonas sp. | reverse complement strand
CACTGGTGGGAGACGATCCTGCACAACCAGAGCGCGCTCCGGCTGAAGAGCCGGCTGCTGTACATGCCGGGCGTGATGGTCACCAGCGTCCCGTACCAGCTGAAGTCGGCGGAACCCTTCGTGCTCGAGCGCCCGGGCGCCGAGGCCGAGATCGCCGTGCCCCGCGCCGCCACCGGAGGCACCGGCGGCGGGAGTGTCGTCGGCCCGGTGGACGACACCGCAGCGGTCGACGCGGGAGAGGGGAAGGTTCTGGCAAGCTCAGGCAGGTGAGCCAGTTTCTCGCCGGAGGTGGGGCTGCCCCGGCCGGTGGCCTCGGCAGCCGCCTGACGCGGCGACGCCAGCTCTACGGGCTGGGTGTCGCAGCCCTCGGCGCGCCGCTGTTGACGCTGGTGCTGGTGCCGGCACGGGAGAGCCTCGGCCTCGACACCGTCCTGCTGCTGTTCATCCTCGTGTCCGTCGTCGCTTCCGCCGTCGGCGGGGTGCTGCCGGCCCTGGCCGCGTCACTGATCAGCTTCGGGTTGGCGAACTTCTTCTTCACACCGCCCTACGGCACGCTCCTCGTCGAGCACACCAACGAGCTGATCGACCTGATCGTCTTCTTCGCTGTCGCGGTCGGCGTCGGCGTGGTGACGGAGATCGGCGCCCGCGCCCGGGTTGCCGTCGAGCGCGACCGCCTCGAGGCGGAGTGGCTCACGGAACTCGGCAGCCGTGAGCACGGCCCCGACTCGGTGGAGTTGGCCCTCGCCGACGCGCGCTCCATCTACGGCATGCACGCTGCGACCCTCACCGAGCGCGGCGTGGTGCTGGCCCGGTCCGGGATGCCATTGCCCGACGACGTCATGATCGTCGCCCCCGCCGGAGAGCAGCTGCAGCTGGAGCTCAGCGGTCCCGAACGGATCGGCGAGGACCGCGGCCTGCTCGGCTCCCTCGCCCTCACCACGGGACGCCTCTGGCGCACCCAGCAGCTCGCACAGCAGGCCCGCCGCGCAGAGGAGCTGGGCCGCATCGACGAGCTCCGCGCCAGCCTGCTGGCCGCTGTCGGCCACGACCTACGGAATCCGCTGGCCGCGATCACCGCTGCGGCGACCACGCTGCGCCAGACCGACATCCAGCTCGAGCCCGAGGATCAGACCGAGCTGCTGGAGACCATCGAGACCCACGCCGCCCGACTGAACGACATCATCGGCAACCTGCTGGACATGAGCCGGCTCCAGGCCGGCGCACTGTCGGTGCATCCGGCACCAACGGTGCTACTCGAGGTGCTGGCGGGCGTGGTCCGGCTGGGCGAGGGACGCGTCGAGCTCGACATCCCCGAGGACCTGCCGATGATCAGCGCAGACGCCGGCCTGCTCGAGCGCGTGCTGGCCAACCTCGTCGACAACGCCAACCGCCACCTGCCACCGGGGCAGAAGGTGCGGATCGCAGCGCACGTCACGGGCTCACGGGTCGACGTCCAGGTGATCGACAACGGTCCGGGCGTCGCGCCCGAGCGAATGGACGAGATCTTCGCGCCGTTCCAGCACTTCGGCGACCGTTCCACCACAGGCCTCGGCCTGGGCCTGGCCATCGCCCGCGGCTTCACGGAGGCGATGGGCGGTAGCCTCAGCCCGTCCCGCACACCCGGTGGGGGTCTGACCATGACCGTGACCCTGGAGGTGGCCCATGCAGCGGCTGCTGATCGTTGAGGACGAGCCGGCGCTGCGCCGTGCCCTCACGATCAACCTCAAGGCCCGGCACTACGAGGTGGAGGCCGTGGCCACGGGGGCCGGCGCACTGAAGGCTGCCGCCGCGATCTCCCCCGATCTCGCCATCATCGACCTCGGCCTCCCTGACATGGACGGGGTGGAGGTCATTGCCGGCCTGCGCGGCTGGTCGACCGTCCCGATCATCGTGTTGTCTGCCCGCGACAGCCAGTCCCAGAAGGTGCGTGCGCTGGACGCCGGTGCCGACGACTACGTCACCAAGCCGTTCGGCATGGACGAGCTCGTCGCCCGGATCCGCGCGGCGCTGCGCAGGGCGGACACCCACGAACTGCCCACCGAGCCGGTGGTCACGACGTCGGCGTTCACGCTCGACCTCGCAGCCAAGCGGGCCCGCCGCGGCGACGCGGAGGTGCGCCTCACCCCGACGGAGTGGCACCTCGTGGAGGCGCTGCTGCGCCGTCCGGGCACCCTCGTCTCCGGAACGCAGCTGCTCGCCGAGGTGTGGGGACCGGGGTATGAGAAGGAGACCAACTACCTGCGGGTCTACTTCGCCCAGCTGCGCCGCAAGCTCGAGGACGAGCCGAGCCACCCGCGGCACTTCATCACCGAGCCGGGCGTCGGCTACCGCTTCGAGCCCTGAGGAACGACGAAACCGGCCAGGGGCAGGAAAGGGGACTGTCCCCTTTCCTGCCCCTGGCCGGTTCGTTGTTGCTGCTGAGCAGCCGAGCGTCACTGCCAGTTGTAGGTGCTGGCGTTCGGGTCGGCGGAGTTGTCGATGACGACGGTCTTCATGATCTTGTCCGCGAGCGTCTGCTTCTTGACGTCCCACAGCGGGAACAGCCAGCCGATGTAGCAGATGATCGTGTCGAGGATGTGCGCCAACTGGCGGATGATGCCGTTGCCCACACCGATCGGCTGACCGGTTTCCTCCGAGATGAGCTTCGTCTTGGCGATGCTGCGGCCGAAGGTGACACCGGTGGTGCCGCTCTTGTAGCCCAGGTACAGCCACCACCCGATGCCCAGCACACTGTTGACGAGACCGCCGAGGGTGCTGTTGACGTTGGACAGGATCGAGCCGACGATCGAGATCACGACGCCGGCGGCGACGTAGTCAATCAGGCCGCCGAGCGCACGCTTGGGCCAGTCGACCAGCGGTGCACCACCCACAGGAGCGAGCGGCAGGTTCGGGACGCCACCACCGGGGTACGCGCCCGGGTCGGTGCCGTAGGCGGGCTGCTGGCCGTAGCTCGCGGGCGGCGGGAAGCCGGCCGGCTCGGGGTAGCTGCCACCGGCGGCCGGCGGCTGGGAGTAGCCACCTGCTGCGGGAGCGGAGTAGGCGCCCGGAGCGGGTGCGTCATAGCCACCGGTGGACGGGGGCGTGTACGCGGGCGGGGTCGCTGCCGGCGGCTCGTAGCCACCTGTGGACGGCGGGGTGTAGGCCGGCGGCTGCGTTGCCGGGGGCTCGTAGCCTCCGGGGGCTGCCGGCGGCGTGTACGCGGGCGGCGCCGCGGGTGGCGCGGACTCCGGGGTCGTGGGGGGCGTGTAGCCGGGAACGGCTTCGCTCGGGTCCGGCGTGGGCGAATTCTGGTCGGACATGCTCTCTCCCTGGTTGAACTGGTGAGGCTGATCCTAGATGCGCAGACCCCTCATTGGGTATGGGGCGATAATGGCGGCGTGGCGAATACTGTTGGCGTGGCCGCCTTCACTGCCGCAGCCGGCCTGAAATCGACGGCGGCCTTCGGTGCAATCGGGCTCGCTTTGAGTGGAATGTACGCAATGACCGGCGTCGGTATTCCATGTCCGTGGAGATCCCTGACGCACACACTCTGCCCGTTCTGCGGCTCTACCACCCTGGGAGTCGCACTGCTGCACGGCAACCTTGCCGACGCGTGGCTCGCAAACCCATTCGTGTTCATGCTGCTCGCCGGATTGGGCCTTGCGTCGGTGTGCTGGCTGGTCGAAGTTCTCGGCGGCCCGGCTATTCGACTTCCGCGACGGCTTTGCGACCAGCGTGTCTGGTACGCCGTGCTCGCAGTGGCCGCCGTCGCGTTTGCCGTGGGTCGCAATCTCGTGCTGTTCGCCTGAACTGCTGCGGGCAGGTGAGCCAGAAAATCGTCATTTCTTCGTGAAATGGATGAGCGTCCGGGCCGAGGCCCGGACGCCCACCAGCGAACCGGCTCAATTGGGGAGCCGAGCCCAGTTCGCTCCTCGGCATGGCTGGTCAGGAGCAGGCCGCCACCTGCTGGAGCCCAACACCGTGCCGAGAGTCATAACCAGGAGTTCCCATTCCCGCGGGCCCCGGCAAATCGCCGCGACCCATCGTTGTGCAACCTCGTGGCCGAAAATCGCGCAGGCATCGTGAAGTGAAATGTCGCGAGGGCTGTGTGCGAATCACGTCGAAGAAGAGAGCTGCGCTGCCCTGCCTTGCCGTAAGGCTGGACGCACATCATTCGACAGTTGGTCGCGACTCCCGAAACCACCTCAGCTCTGCCCTTGTACGAGTCACCGTACCCCACCCCGGGGATACCCGTGACTAGGTAATCCACAAACATCCGGACTTCACGGGGAAACGCACGCTGTCGTGCATCGGTGCGGCGTTGGCAACGTCCATTCCGGCGCTCCTGCGACGCGTCCACAGCCGCTCCCAGGGGTCACCGGCCCGAACTCCACCACACACTCGGCCATGCGGGACCCGGCTACGGCGCATCCCCCCGGAGCGCGCTCACCGGTCATCCGCTCGCCCAACCTGTCGCAGGTTCGAACACAGCAACTCCCTTATGACACCCGGCAGGGTCCAGCGTTGGCCCCCACCCCCCAGGGTGTCGGGGCAAACCTGTCAGACAGCGCCCCCACCGGCCACCAAGCAGCTAACCTTGGTACAGGTCTGCGCGGTGTCCCTTGATCTGGATCAATTCCCCGTCTGCCCGACAATTGCTTAAGTTTCATGGCCGGCCACCACCCCGAACTGCCGACAAGGAGTGCCGATGAGCGTGGACAACGCTGTCAGCGGTCACGCGATGCGTAGTCTTCGGCTGCTGCTCGAGGCCTACGCAGGTTGCGAACTCCCCCAGTGGGACCTCTTCGCCTCCAACACCCGGCTGATCCGCATCGAGGCGGGCGACGTCCTGTACTCGATCGGCGAGACCCACCCCTACATCTATTTCGTGCAGCGCGGCCTCTGCAAGGCCCAGATGCTCACCGAGGGCGAGCGACTCACCACCGTGTTCTTCCCCGAGGAGGGCGACGTCCTCGCTTCGATGTCGTCCCTGGGGGTCGAGGGCATCCGCCGTGTCGCTTCCCGCGGCCTGCATCCCCGCTCCGAGACGCTTCGCGCAGCTGTCCGGGCCGAGACCGTGCACACCGTGACCGCCATCGAGCCCACCCTGCTCCTGCGCGTCAACTACCGGGTGATCGACCACCTCTCTACCCAGCACCTGCAGTGGGCGCGCCTCACCACGACGATCGCCCTGATGCACGCAACAACGCTCCAGGCGGACGCCGGCTGGTTGCGCAGCACCCCCGAGCAGCGCTACCGCAGCCTCCTGAAGGAACACCCGGGCCTGGTCCAGCGGATCACCCAGCGTGACCTCGCGAGCTACCTGAATATCACCGACGTCGCCCTGAGCCGCATCGCCAAGCGGGTCCGCGGCGACGCGCTCACCGTGATGATCGCAGGCGACCTCGATGTGGACGACGACGAGGACAACCCGGTACCCATGCCGGCCTCAGCGCTGGCCTGACCCCCGCCTGCTGCGAGGATCGCCAGCGAACAGCAAGCAACGCCACAGCCGGGACACAAGCTGCCGCTCGATGGTGGGGACATGAACTCCTCCAGCACTGACCGCGGACGCCTGCCGGCCGTACGGATCGCCGGGGTGGGCCTCGGCGTGTTGGGAGCTGTCGGCGGCGTCGCCGGCTGGTTCACCCTCGCCGGCGGCGCCGATCCGGCCACGTCGAGCCTGACACAGACAAGCGGGACGGTCGTGGCCGGGGCGTCCAACATCGGGCAGGCGGTCGGCCCTGCGCATACGCGCACCGGCGGATCCTGATGGTGGCAACTGCCCGCTGGGACGCCCTTGGCACCTGGTGTGAGGTGCTGACGGCCGAGGACGACGACCTGCCGGGTGCAGCAGAGGTCGCAAGGGCACACACGGCCGGCCTTGACCGGGCGTGCTCCGCAGGGACGGATTCCGAACTGGCAGCGGTGACCAACGGCCGTCCGCAGCGGGTCAGTCCGCTGCTGGCCGGCGCAGTCGCTGCCGCCCTGCGCACGGCGGACTTCAGCGGCGGGCGGGTGGGCCCCGGAGCTGGCTGGCGGGCGGTGCGACTCGACACCAGGAGCAGCCTGCTGACGGTTCCCGAAGGGGTGGAGCTCGACGTGGGTCCGAGCGCGAAGGCCTGGCTCGCCGACCGGATCGCGGACTTCTGTGCCGACGAGCTGGGCATCGGCTGCCTCGTCAACCTCGGCGGCGACATCGCCGTCCGGGGGGCCGTTCCGCCGGGCGGCTGGCAGGTGGAGATCGACGACGCACAGCCCGGCCCCGAAGGCCGTCCGGTGATCCCGATGGACTGGCCCGGGGGCCTCGCGACGTCCACTGCGGCCGTCGGCAACTGGCGGACGGTTACCGCTGCCGCCCGCAGTTGCGAGCATGCCTTCGCGGCGAGCCGTACGGCGATCGGCCTCGGTGACGGCGCCCCGCGGTGGCTCACCCAGCGTGAACTGCCCGCCCGCCTCGTCCATGCCGACGGCGTCGTCGTGCACACCAACGGCTGGCCCCGCCAGCGCTGGATCGCCTAGCCACCAACGCCGACTTGTCAGAATCTGGTTCGGCCATAGGCGCACCAGATTCTGACAACTCGGGGAGGTGGTGGTTCAGCTCAGCGGGACATCAGGCCCGTCAGCGGGGGCGACCAGAGTTCGTGGCCGGGGCGGCCGAAGCCGGCGAGCAGCGTGTTGGCCGCCTGCCATCCCGTCGTGGCGGCACGCTCCATCAGCGCGATCGGCCAGTCACAGCGCACCAGGTCGCCGGCGAGGACCACCCGGGCATCGGGCGTCGTGACCGTCGGACGGTGCAGCCACGGCGAGGTGTCGACGAGGGCGCAGTCGTCCTCGACCAGCCACTCCTCCGCGAGCACCGTTGCCGTGCCCAGTTCCGGATGGACGCGGGCGGCCTCGCGCCAGAGCGTCTGGCGCATGGCGTCGGACGTGTCGCCCAGGGCGTAGCCGTGCACCTCGACGACGGTCCCCGAGTTGGCCTGGGCCCACCGCGCGGCCCCGGCCTCGAAGGCGTCCAGCCTGCTGATGTTGTCCAGAGGGCCGTAGCCGCTGGTGCCGAGGAAGGCAGACACCTGACGGTGGCGTCCGGCCAGCCAGCGGCGTCCGACCCCGAACGGCGGTGCACTCCGCAACCCGGCCACCCGCTCACGCCACTGCTCGTCGCCGAGCCAGTCCGCGTCACCGACGAGGCACTTGAGCGGACGGGTGTCGACGGCCAGCACGACGGCGTCGGCAGCGAGGTCGCCTGCCGAGGTGGAGACGACCACCCCGTCGCCATCCTCGGTGAGGCCCAGTGCCCGCGTACCGGTGAGCACCTCGACGCCCAGCCCCGCGAGGTGCCCGCCGAGCGGAGCCCACAGGGCAGTGTCGTAGTCGTCGTCGGGCACGTCGAACAGCAGGCCCTCCGCCGATCCGACGAAGTAGGTGTGGAACATCCCCACCAGCTCACCCCCGGAGAACTCCCGTGGGTCGGCGAAGAAGCTGCGGGCGAACACCTCGAGCGCCAGGTGCCGGGCGGTCTCGGGGAACCGGAGCCGGTCGAGGACGTCTGCAGCGCTCAACCCGTCGAGCTCGGTGTAGGTCTCCGGGAAGCGCACCTTGAGCAGGCCCATGGCCTCGGTGACGTCGACCCGGGTCAGGTCGGCGAGGCCGAAGGAGGGACTGCGGGCGACGAAGCCGGCGAGGTTCCACGGCGGGGTGCGCGGAATGTTGGTGAACGAGTCGACGACGGGACGCCGGCCCGGCAGGGGGGCCAGCTGCAGCGGGTAATCGTCGATCGGCACCAGCCGGGAGAGGGTGGGATCCGTCCGACGCAGCAGGGCCCGCAGGTTGTAGTACTGCCGGAAGAACGCATGGAAGCCCCGGCTCATGGTGCCGGCGTCGTTGGGCCAGGCCCGCACCCGTCCGCCGAGGGTCGCTTCCGCTTCGACCAGCCGCACGCGGACGCCGCGCTCGGCAAGCCCGGTTGCCGCGGCGAGGCCGGCGATACCGCCGCCGACGACGACGACGGACGGGGCGGGCTTCCGCATTGGCGCGGGCGAGGCAGGGAGGTGACGCACGGCGTGCCGGTCGCGTCCGGGTCTCCAGGGCTTCATGCGGGTTCCTTCCGGCCGGCCAGTTGCCAGGCAATGATCGTGCCGGTCACGAGGGCGAAGCCGAAGCCGAAGTCCTCGATCGGGATGTCGAAGGGGAAGCGGATGCCGGCGAATTGGGCAGGGGCGTAGCGGACGATCGGTTCGCTGAGCTTGGTCAGCCAGCCGTCCACCAGCACCTGGAAGAAGAACACGATCGCCATCGTGATCCAGTACTGGGCCGTGCGGAAGATCCCGGTACGTGCCCACAGCAACTCCACAGCAACGACGACAACAACAGCAGCAAGGGTGGCAACGGTGTACTCAGGCATCACCCACCCCCGTCCCGCCGTCCTTTGCTCCCGAAACGTGCCCTTGCTCCCGGAATTCCGGGAGCGAGGGCACGTTTCGGGAGCGAGAGGGGGGAGCGGACGACGTGGGGGCGCTGGGGGCGGCGGGGGCGGCGGGGGCTCGCCGACCTAGCATGCGGCCTACGGCTTCGAAGGTGAGGAGGCCGCACAGCGGGATGACGATGAAGAAGACCACCTCTTCTACGGGCACTGCGAACGGCAGCAGCCAGCCGGTGGTGTGGGCGGGGCTGTAGTCCCAGTGGCCGCGGGCGATCGCGACGGCGTCCCAGACGGAGAAGATCAACAACAGCGGCAGCACGGCCAGCAGCAGCCTCCGCGGCCTCCGGTACACCCGGGCACCGAGGACGAACTCCAGCGGCAGCGTGATGGCAACGCAGGCCGCCATCAGCAGCAGGTATTCCCCCGGCATCACGCCACCCGGGGGGGACCGGCCACGAGGATCGAGGCAGCGGTGACGGCCTTGCGCCAGGTGGGCACCCGGGCGCGGTCGGAGAAGACGTCGTAGTCGCGGGCCTCGATGCGGTCGAGGATCTGCGAGTACAGGGTGAGGGCCGTCGCGACGCAGCGGGCCGACCGCGGTGGCAGCATGGCCACCCCTGCCTGCGCCTGGGCGTACAGCTCGCGGTTCCTCGCGATCTCGAACGCCATCAGGCTGCGCCAGGCGTCGTCGACCTTGCCGGGCCACGGGGTGGCGCCGAAACGGTCGAGGTCCTCCCGCGGCAGGTAGACCCGGCCGCGGCCCAGGTCTTCGCCGACGTCGCGGAGGAAGTTGGTGAGCTGGAACGCGAGGCCGAGCGCCCGCGCAGGCTCCTTCGCCGCAGGGGTCAGCGGCTGCAGGACCGGCAGCATCATCTCGCCGATCACCGCAGCGGAGCCCTCCATGTAGCCGCAGAGGTCTTCCCAGGTGTCGTAGCCCGCGATGTCGAGGTCCATCGCCATGGCGTCGAAGAACCGGTCGAAGCACTCGGTGTCGATGCCGCACTCCGTGATCGTGTGGGCGATGGCGGCCATGGTCGCGTCCGGTGGATCGCCGGCGAGCGCCGCAGCGAAGCCGGACCGGAAGTCGGCCAGTGCCCGTCTCGTTGCGGCTGGGCTGTACCTGGTTGCGCCGTCGGCGTCCACGATGTCGTCCGCGAGCCGGCACAGCGCGTAGACGGCGTGCACGTGACGCCGTTGCGGCCTGGGCAGCAGCACGGCGCCCCAGAAGTAGGTGGTGCCGTACTCACGGGTAAGCCGGGCGCACTCGGCGTAACCGGCGGCCAGGTCGGCGCGCGTCCCCACGATCGTCATCGCTGCCCTCCCAGGTAGTCACGGACGCGATCCGCGGCCAGCTCGCCGCTGATCATGACCATCGGCACCCCCACCCCCGGCGTCGTGCCGCTGCCGGCGAAGAAAACACCCGGCACCCGCGGCTCGACGTTGGACGGACGGAACGGCCCGGTCTGCCCGAAGGTGTGCGCAAGGCTGAACGGTGTCCCCATCGCCATGCCCTGCGCCGCCCAGTCCGCAGGCGTGACCAGCTGCTCGGTGACGATGTCGTCGGGGTAGCCGTTGGCAGCGAGGAAACGGTGCAGTCGCTCGCGGGCCGGACCACGTTCTGCCGTCCAGTCGATGCCGGCACCCAGGTGCGGCACCGGCTCGAGGACGTAGAGGACGCTGTGCCCGGCCGGCGCCATCTGCGGAGCGTCAAGGCTCGGGATGGTCACCAGCCGCGAGGGGTCGGTCATCAGCTCCCTGCGCTTGATCAGCTGGTCGAACGACTCGCTCCAGGCGTCGGCGAAGTGGATGTTGTGGTGCGCGACACCGGGCTTCGGGGCCCCGCGGACGCCCACGTGCCAGACAAGGGCGGACGGTGACCAGGCCGCCCGGTCGAGGACGCGGGGCGGACGCAGGTCGGGAAGGAGCTCGTCGTAGGCCGTCGGGAGGTCGAGGGTGACGACGACGGCATCGGCGGACAGCTGCTCGCCACCTGCGCTGACCCCGGCGACCCGTCCCGAGGAGTCCCGCAGGATCGAGCCGACGGCTGTGCCGTAGCGCAGGTCGGCGCCCGACTCGCACAGGGCCCTCGACAGCGCACGCGGCACGGCGTGCATGCCACCTTCGGGGAACCACACCCCGGAGACGCAGTCCATGTAGGTGATGACGGCGTAGATCGCGAGGGCGTCCGACGGCGCAAGTCCGGCGTACATCGACTGGAACGTGAACAGCCGCACCAGCCGGGAGTCGACGAAGCGGCTGCTGACGGCCTTCTGCAGGCTGCCGAAGCCACCGAGGCGAACCAGCTTGGCAGCTGCCGCCGGGTTGGCCATCAGGTCGAGGACGGAGTCGAAGTTCTTCTCGATGAAGTTCGGCATCTCGAGCTCGTAGAGCTGCTCGAGCCAGTCGACGAAGCCCGGGTAGGCGGCAGCGTCCCTCGCGAGGCCGCGGGTGCGGATCTCCTCCACCTGGTCGGCGACCTCCGCCCGCACCAGCAGTTGCGTCCCGTCCGGGTACACCGCCCGGTACGCGGGGTCGAGGCGCTTCATCGGCACCTCGGTCGCGCGATCGCGTCCCAGCCGGGAGAAGGCCCGGTCGAGCAGGTGGGGCATCGTGAACACCGTCGGGCCGGTGTCGAACGTGAACCCGTCTGCCCGTTCGATGCCGTTGCGCCCGCCCGGCTCTGCGCCCCGCTCGATCACCGTGACGTCATGCCCGTCGGCGACCAGCCGGCTCGCTGCGGACAGCCCGGCGAGGCCTGCCCCCACGACGACGACGCGGCTCATGTGGTCCGCCAGGCGACGCGGCGGGCCAGGTCTTCCAGGCCGACGGCCGCCGAGCGGTCGATGGCCGGATCCTCGAGGGCGACGAAGGCCGTCGTCACGGCGTCGCGGATCATCGTCTCCACGTCGCCGATCACCTCCGAGCGGACGAGCTCCGCCTGCAGTGCAGCGATGTCGCCACCGGAGACACGGCCGCCGCTCCCCGCCCGCTGCAGCGCCCGCCGCCAGCGCGGCGAGAACCGCTGCGTGGCAAGGGCAAGAAGGACGGTCGGCTTGCCTGCGATCAGGTCGTCGCCGACGGGCTTCCCGGTTGCCACCGGGTCGCCGATCACGCCGAGGATGTCGTCGCGCAGGGCGAAGGCCTCCCCCACGGCGACGCCGTAGCGCTCCAGTGCAGCGAGCGTCCGGGGGCCTGCCCCTGCCGCTGCCGCGCCGAGCTGCAGCGGCCGCCACACGGTGTACGCACCGGACTTGGCACGCGCCACCTCGCGGGCGTGCTCCAGGTCGCGGCGCCCGTTGGCAGCGCCGACGAGGTCGCGTCCCTGGCCCATCATCAGCTCGATGGCCAGCGTCCGCCACAGTTCCTGCATGGCCACCGGCAGGCCGGCCACCAGGAGGCCGGCCTCGCTGTGGGCGAGGTCGCCGGCGAGGATCGCGATGTTCTCGCCGTAGCGCTGCGCGTCGCCGAAGCCGTGCAGGCGGACGTGCTGGCGCCGGGCGCTCGCATGCACGGACGGCTGGCCGCGGCGGGTCTCGGACGCGTCCATGACATCGTCGTGGATCAGTGCGAACACGTGCAGCAACTCCAGCGCTGCACCCACCCGCACCAGGTCGGGGTAGCCGCGCAGGTCGCTCGTGCCGCCCGCAGCCACCCAGCCCCAATGGGCCATCCGCGGACGGAAGCGCTTGCCGCCGGAGTTGACCATGCCGGAGAGCAGGTCGAGCACGGAGTCGGTGTGCAGCACGCCGGGGCGAGGGACCACGGTGGCCGCCAGGTCGACCCATCGCTCCCGGAGGGACTCCAGGGTTTCTGCGATGAAGACCTCGACGGCGACCACCGTGGCATCGTCACCGGTGGCCGGCCGGGGGGCCTCCACCAGCCGCCGGTGACCGGAACTTGTCAGCGTCATGCCGCACCCACCTTCGAATCAGCTGCGGAAAGCAGCGGAACCTGCTTGACACACCAGGGGCTCAGCAGTGCCGGCGCGCTGTCCGCCAGCGACACGAGATCGAGCCAGGCAACCCAGGTGATCTCTGCCACCTCGTTCGGATCGGGCTGCAACGGCCCGGCCAGCCGGGCCACCCAGACCGGGCAGAACTCGTTCTCCACCACGCCGGACGCGTCGACTGCCCGGTACCCGAAGTCGGGTAGGACGAGGTGGACGTCGGTCACCACTGCGCCGAGTTCGTCGGCGAGCCGGCGCCGGACGGCGTCCTCCGCTGCCTCCCCCGGACGCGGGTGCCCGCAGCACGAGTTCGTCCACACGCCCGGCCAGGCGACCTTGGTGAGGGCGCGGCGCGTCAGCAGGACGCGGTCCTGGCTGTCGAACAGGTAGCAGGAGAAGGCGAGGTGGCGCGGGGTGTCCGCGCCGTGCACTGTCGCGCGCGGGGCTGTGCCGATCGGCTGGTCGTGCTCGTCGAGGAGGACGACCTGGTCGTGGATGGCGTGGCTCATGATGTCCCTCAGTGATCGTACGCGTGTTCGGTGACCGTGCGCCGGGCCGGGCGGCCGAGCAGCACGAGTGCTGTGGCCACCACGACGACGGCTGCCGCGATGGCTGCCGTCACGCCGGCGAGGTCGGAGGACGGCTGCCCGGTAAGGCGGCCGACGGCGATCCAGAACAGGCCCCAGGTCATCGCGACGGCGACCCCGATCCGTCCGCCGAGGACGCGGGCGAGGATGGTGCCAAGGACGGCGGCGACGGCCAGCACGGCGACGGCGAGGTACTCGGCCACCTCCGCACCGGGATCTACTCCGGAGGCGACAAGGGTCGCAGTGATGTTGGCGAGCGTCGCGACGGCCACCCAGCCGAGGTAGAGCCCGAAGGTGCCGTCGACGAGCAGCTTCTCGCCGGCGCCGGACGCCGGGGAGGTGCCGAGACGTCGCATCAGCTCACCGAGTGTTGCGGCGAGGGCGACGATCACGGCGACGCTCAGCCAGAGCGCCCCGACCTGCACGACAAGGAGCCACAGGCCGTTCAGCGCCATCGACAGCGCGGAGAGCCAGCCGATCCGGCGGGCCCGCACGGAGGTGGTGTTCGCAGGCAGCCACTGCCAGATGACGTAGCCGATCAGGCCGAGGTAGATGACCGACCAGATCGAGAACGCGCGCACAGCAGGAGCCAGCAAGGTGGCCTCCGCGGAAAGGCTCCCGCCCGACGACTGCTCGACCGGGGTACCGATCAACCCGAAGCCATACAGAGTGCCGAAGATCATGAAGATGGCACCGGCTGTCACCAGCCATTGCCGCATCCGGTCCGACATGTGATTTCCTCCCACAACGTTGGACATGATCGTCGCAAACCACGGCGTCCTGTGCCAAGCGTGAGCGTCAAACCTTAGACAAAGTGCGTACAAGTGTGTCGGTTTGCAGGGATCTGGGCTTAGCATGGGCCCCGATCATGGTGACCATCAAGAAGGCCTCAGAGCTGACGGGCGTGCCCGAGCACACGCTGCGCGCCTGGGAACGGCGCTACGGCCTGCTCGCGCCGTCCCGAACAGCTTCCGGCTACCGCAATTACGACGAGGAGACCCTGGCGCGGGTGACGGCGATGCACGAACTGGTGCAGGCCGGCTGGGCGCCGCGGGCCGCAGCCGTCGAGGTGGCGCACCATCCGCAGATCGACGGCGTGGGCGTCGACCAGCATGCCGAGCTCATCTCGGCAGCTGCAGCGCTCGATGCGTCGGCCGTGGCCCGGGTGGTCGAGGAGCGCTTCGCCCACACCGGGTTCGAGACCGTCGTCGACCGCTGGCTGATGCCCGCGCTGCACCGGATCGGGCTGGAGTGGGCCGAGGGCACGGTGTCCGTCGCTGCCGAGCACCTGGTGTCGAACGTCGTGATGCGTCGCCTCTCCACCTTCTACGAAGCCGTCGGACGCGGACAGACCGGCCGCCCGGTCCTGATCGGCGCCCCGCCAGGGGTCGACCACCAGATCGGCCTGATGGCCTTCGCCGTCGCAGCGCGCAGGGCGGGCCTCCCCACCATCTACCTGGGTGCCCAGGTTCCGCTTCCGGCCTGGCGGGAGGCAGCGACGAAGTCCGGCGCGTGGGTCGCCGTCACGACGGTGCCCCGCAGCAGGGACGTCGCCCGTGCCCGCAGGGTCGTGGAGTGCCTCGGTGAGGAGCACCTGCCGGTGTGGGTCGGTGGCAAGTACCAGCACCTCGTCGCCGAGCCCGACCTGCGACTGGGGCACAGCATCGCGACCGCCGCTGCGTCCCTCGCTGCCCAGGCCGCAGCCCTCGCTCCGATCGATGGCGCAGGCCTGGCTGGAGCAGGGCCGGTTGACGGCGCGGAGCAGGCCGACCGGGAACCACCGGCCGATGGCTGAGGCAGCGAGCCTGCTCTGGCTACGCCGCGACCTGCGGCGCGCCGACCACCCGGCCCTCGCCGCAGCAGCCGAGGCCGGGCGGGTGCTGCCGGTCTTCGTGATCGACCCCACCTTCTTCGATGACGCGGGCCCCGTCCGCAAGGGCTGGCTCGCGGCCACCCTCGAGGCGCTCGACGAGTCCTTCGACGGCCACCTGTGCCTGCGGCACGGCGACCCGGCAACGGTCGTCCCCGACCTTGCCAGGGAGGTCGGGGCCACCCAGGTGCATGTCTCCACCGAGACCGAGCCCGGAGGCGCTGCCCGGGACGGACGTGTGCGCGCTGCGCTGGCCGATCATGGCATCGACTGGGTGGAGACCGGTTCGCCGTACGCGGTCACCCCCGGGCGCGTCCTGAACCGGACCGGCCAGCCGTACCGGGTGTTCACCCCGTTCTCGCGGGCCTGGCAGGACCACGGGTGGCGGGCCCCCGCCACGGAGCCGTCCGGGCTGCAGCTGGCGACGGCGCCGAGCCACCCTGACGCACGGCGCCTCGTCGAGGCCGCCCTCGCTGCGTGCCCGATCACGTTGCCGCCGGCCGGTGAACGGGCGGCCCTGGAACGGTGGACGGAGTTCCTCGACGATGCGCTGCCCGGCTACGACGGCCACCGCGACCGTCCCGACCTGCACGGCACGTCCCGGCTGTCGCCGTACCTGAAGTTCGGCGTGGTGCACCCCCGCACCCTGCTCGCCGACCTGGCCGGACGTGCAGGCAAGGGCGCGCAGCGCTACGTCACCGAGCTGGCCTGGCGGGAGTTCTACGCCGATGTCGTGCACCACAACCCGGACTCACTGGCACGGGACCTGAACCCGCTCGGCGTGGACTACGACGAACCGGGTGAGGCGTTCGACGCCTGGCGCGAAGGCCGCACCGGCTACCCGATCGTCGATGCGGGCATGCGGCAACTCCTCGCGATCGGCTGGATGCACAACCGGGTGCGGATGATCACAGCCAGTTTCCTCACCAAGGACCTGCATGCCTGGTGGCCGGCAGGCGCAGAGCACTTCCTCGACCACCTGATCGACGGCGACCTCGCGTCCAACACCCACGGCTGGCAGTGGACGGCGGGGACCGGCACCGACGCAGCGCCGTACTTCCGCGTGTTCAACCCGATCACGCAGGCTGAGAAGTTCGACCCCGACGGTGCGTACGTGCGGCGGTACGTTCCGGAGCTGCGGCACCTTGCCGGCGCCGCGGCCCACCGTCCGTGGGAGGCCGCGGACGGGTATGCGCACGGCTATCCCCGGCGGATCATCGACCACGCAGCAGAACGCACCGAGGCGCTCGACCGCTACCAGCGGGCCCGCAACCGGACCTGAGCTCAGCCGCGCAGGTAGACCCTGCCTGCCTTCAGGTGTCCGCCGAAGAGTTCCGGCACCGTGACGAGCGTGAAGCCGCGGGCTCGCAGGCCGTCGATGATGTCGGAGTAGGCCGCGCGGGTGGTCTTCAGCGAGTCGTGAGTCAGGATGATCGAGCCCCGCTTCGCCTGCTTCACCACACGGTGGGCAATGGTCGACGCCTTGCGGTCCTTCCAGTCGAGCGGGTCGACGTCCCACAGCACGACCGCCTCACCGAGCCGGCGACAGGCCTCCCGCACCTTCGGCGTCACCTCGCCGAACGGCGGGCGCATCAGGACCGGGTCGCGGCCGATCGCCCGGCGCACGGCCGCATCGGTGTGCGCCAGCTGGCCCCGGATCGTGCGTGCCTTCTTGCCGAAGAACTCCGGGTGGTTCCAGGAGTGGTTCCCCACGACATGACCCTCGGCGACCATTCGCCGCAGGAGTGCCGGGTGGCGGCGGGCGAGCTGGCCGACGACGAAGAACGTGGCGTGCACGCCCTTGCGCCGCAGCAGGTCGAGCACGTTGGCCGTCCCCGGCACCGGCCCGTCATCCATGGTGAGCGCGACACACTTGAGCCTTGAGCAGTCCGGCGGCTCGGCCTTCACCGGCGGGTTGCCGGGTGGGACCGGGCCAGGTGACGAGGCTGCGAGTGGTTCCGGCAGCGTCGTGACGACGGGCAGCAGGGTGCCGGCGGACGGCTTCGCCGCAGCAAGGGGCCGTGCGAGATGCGCAAGGGCGGGAGCGGTGCGCTGCGCGGGGAGCTGCGGAGCCAACCCGGCGAGGACGGCGACGCCGAAGAGCATGGCAAGAAGGCGCCGGATGCTCACGCAACAGACCTTAGGCTCGCGGCGGGGAGGTCCGCAGCAGGATCAGGTGAACTCTCTGCGAATTCTTCAACCGGTGGTGATGTCGCCCATCGACACGACCTCGAAGTTCCTGCCGGCTACGGCTTTCAGGGTTCCGAGCTGGTCATCGCTCCAGCGCTTGTCCGGCGCACCGGAGACGTACCAGTCCGAGCCGTTGTCGGCAACGATCATGCCGTAGGTCTTCATCGCCTGCAGCACGATCCTTGCCTGCCGCGGGAACCCCGAGATGTCGAAGCCGGCCTTGAGGCGCACCCGCATGCCCATCGGAGGCAGGTCGGCGCTGGTGTTGTCACTGGCGTAGTGGCGGGCAGGCGACACGTAGGCCTTGCGCGTCTCTGCGACGGTGAACCGCAGGGCATGGGTGATCACGCCGGCCTTCACCTCGTCGTAGCGCACCAGGCCGGGGAAGATCGGCAGGCCCGCTGCGTCGGCGCTCGTCCATCCGGCCGGACGCAGTTTGTTCGACTTCAGGTCGAAGATCGCGCCGGAGCCCGCCTTCCACCGTGTCGTGCCCGGGACGCGTCTCGCGTTGAACAGCTCGTACAACTTCCAGTGGTCACGGTCGAGGACGAGCACGTGCCGGTCGCCCCTGGACTTCGACCCGCCCTCGACCGGGGCATTCTTCGGGATCGGGTAGGTGCCCTTGTCGCTCTCGGAGGCGTAGGTGAAGGACACCTTGACCTTCTTCTGGCTACCCTTCACCACCACGTACGGGATGCCGAACGGGCCCTTGGGCCAGTGGGCGCCGAAGTCGGGGTGCAGGGTCGTGCCGAGACCGATCGAGGCGATCAGCGCTGCGGAGTTCTGGTCGACGGCCGCCTGGTCGACGGGAGTGTTCCACGGGTTGTCCGCCGGGAGGACCCGCTTGCCGCCGAGGCTCGCGCCCGAGCCGAGGCTGACCTTGAAGACGGCGGCGAGCGGGGAGGCGGACCCCGTGGATGACGGGTGGGCTGCAGGCGAGACGGGCAGCGGCGCAGAGGCCGGTGCTGCGGCGCAGGCGGACAACACGAGACCTGTGGAAAGGATGGCTGCGGTCAGCCGGGGGGCGGGCTTCCTCACCCGGGTGAGCCTAGCCCGCCTAGACTCCCGCCGTGATCGGAACCTGGATACGCCTTGACCCCCTGAGCAGCGACGACGTGCCCGGGCTGATCGCCGCCGCGTCCGATGGCCGGCTGTGGGAGTCGACCGTGACGGTGGTCCCCACCCCCGAGGGGATGGCAGGGTTCATCGACCAACGGCTCGGCGACGTCGCGACGGGTTCGTGGGAGGCCTTCACCGTCCGCCGTCTGAGCGATGACCGGATCGTCGGCCTCACCAACTACCTCCACATCGACACAGTGAACCGGCGCAGGGAGATCGGCGGCACCTGGTACTCGGCCTCCGCCCAGCGGACGGCGGTCAACTCGGAGGCGAAGCTCCTCCTGCTCGACAACGCGTTCGGGCCGCTGGACTGCATCGCCGTCGAACTGCGCACCCACGCGCGCAACGCGGCGTCCCGGGCGGCGATCGAGCGGCTCGGCGCGCAGCAGGACGGCCTCCTGCGCCACCACCTGTTCATGCCGGACGGGTCGCTGCGCGACACGGTGGTCTATTCGATCCTCGCCGGCGAGTGGCCGTCCCTGCGGGCGCGGCTCGTCGCCCGGCTGGAAGCCCGCTGACATGGCCGGGGACAATGGCGGCATGGAACCGCAACCCCTCTACGACCGGATCGGTGGCCACGCGACCTTTGTTGCGCTGGTTGACGAGTTCTACCGCGGGGTCGCTGCCGACGCCGAACTGCGCGCGCTCTACCCCGAGGACGACCTCGGCCCGGCAGCCGAACGGCTGCGCCTGTTCCTCGAGCAGTACTGGGGCGGCCCGCACACCTACTCCGAGACCCGCGGCCACCCGCGGCTGCGGATACGGCACGCGCCGTTCCCGGTCACCCCGGACATGCGAGACCGCTGGCTGACCCACATGAGCGCAGCCCTCGACTCCCTCGACCTGCCAGAACCCGAGCTCGCCGAGTTCCGCGAGTACGTCACAAGGGCCGCGGCCTTCATGATCAACAGCTTCGCCTGACCCCGTCCCCGCCGCCCGCCCCTCCCGCCGGCCCCTCCCGCTGGCCCCTCCGGTCGGCCCGTCCGGCCGTCCTTGCTCCCGAAAAGTGCCCTTGCTCCCGGAATTTCGGGAGCAAGGGCACTTTTCGGGAGCGGGAACCGTGGTGGGTGGTCTCAGGCGAAGAGGGACTGGCCCACGAACTCGCCTTCTGCGATGCCGGGCGGGACGGCCCACAGGCCTGAGCCGATGTGCTGCAGGTACTCGCTCAGCAGGTCTTGGGACGCCATCGCCGTCTGCATCGGGATGTAGTGCGTGCGGGGATCGGTGACGAAGGCGATGAAGAACAGCCCTGCTGCCAGCCGGCCGAGCTGGTTGCTGCCGTCGACGTAGTTGTAGCCGCGCCGCAGCATGCGGACGCCGTTGTTGTGCTCGGGGTGCGCAATGGCAAGGTGCGACGCGGCGTCGACCAGCGGGGTTCCACCGCGTCCGGCGAGCGCGAAGTCGGGGGCTGTGAACTCGTGGCCGCCCGAGAGGGGCGCACCCTCAGCCTTGGTGCGTCCGATGATGTTCTCCTGCTCGCGCAGGCTGCCGCGGTCCCAGGTCTCGACGTGCATGGCGATCTTGCGGGCCACGAGGTAGCTGCCGCCCTCGAGCCAGGCGGCCCTGGGTTCGGGACGCGCCCAGACATGGGCGTCGATGTTCGTGGTGTCCTCCGCCCGAAGACTGTTGGTGCCGTCCTTGAAGCCGAAGAGGTTCCGCGGGGTCGCCTGCGTCGTCGAGGTGGAGGACGTGCGGCCGAAGCCCAGCTGGGACCAGCGGATCGCTGCCCGGCCGAACGCGATCCGGGTGAGGTTCCGGATCGCGTGCACAGCCACCTGCGGGTCGTTCGAACAGGCCTGGACGACCAGGTCGCCGTCGCTGCCCGCCGGGTCGAGGTTGTCCGCCGGGAAGTGTGGCAGCCGGGTGAGTGCGTCCGGCTGCCGGGCAGCGAGGCCGAACCGGTCGGCGCCGGCGGCGTCCCGGAACAGCGTGGGACCGAAGCCGAACGTGATGGTGAGGTTCGCCGGGTCGAGCCCGATCGCCTCACCGGTGTCATCCGGCGGCGCGTCATACGGGCCGGACAACGGTCCCGTCGGGCCAGCGCCGTTGCCGGACGTCATGCGGGCCGCTGCGGCCGTCCAGTCCTTGAGCAGCTGCACCAGGTCGTCGCGGGTGGCGCTGGGCAGCACGTCGAAGGCTGCGAAGTGCAACCGGTCCTGGGCTGCGGTCGTGATCCCCGCCTGCCTCGCACCGTGGAACGCCACCGTGCTCCACGAGGGCCCGGAGGCAGCCTGTGCCCTACCCGTTGCGGCCATCGCCCCCGCCCCGGCGAGCGCGACAGCAGCACCCGCTCCGGCCGACCCGAGGAGCCCGCGCCGCGACAACCCACCCCGCTTCGCCGAGTTGTCAGAACCAGGGGAGGCCATAGCCCTCCCTGAGTCTGACAACTCGGAGGAGGAGGGGGAGGGGGAGGGGGTCATGAGAGGACGGCTCCGGCGATCTTCGACAGTGGCTCGGACAGGGCGTTCACCGCGTCGGAGAGTTCCTTCACCTGGGCCTTGGTCAGCGTGTCGTAGGTGACGAACCCGTCGCCCACCTTGTGCTGGTCGAGGAGCTTCTGCAGCCCGGTGAACCGGGTCTCGATCTGGGCGTCGAGGGCGGCGTCCTTGCGCTTGAGCAGGTCCCTCAGGCCCTCCCACGCCACCCGGGCGCCGTCGACGTTGGCCTGGAAGTCCCACAGGTCGGTGCGTGACCAGTACTCCTCCTCGCCGGTCACCTTGCCGGTAGCGACCTCGTCGAGCAGGCCCTTGGCGCCGTTGGCGATCGCGTCGGCCGTGAAGGTCAGCGCCTCGGCGCGCTCGTGCAGCACTTCGGTGTTGGCCAGCAGGTCGTCGGCGTAGGTCTTTCGCTCCGCAGGCGTCAGGGGCGTGTAGCCCTTGGCCCGTGC
>JAOATP010000080.1 GCA_030158185.1 Propionicimonas sp. | reverse complement strand
TTGCTTTCGAGTCCGAGCTCCTTGGCGAGCTCGTAGACGCGGACCTTGGCCACTAATTCTCCTTCAGGTCCACGCGGGCGCGTCGACCTCTAGTTGTAAACAGTGCTCATTTCGAGATTTTCATCGAGTGGTCATGAGCGTTAGCCCACTTTCTGGATGTGCTCGCCACTGGACGGCGAACGCGCAGGGTCGATTCTATCTCCGCAGGGCGTGAATCGCCTAAGCGGGACGCTGGGCGGCCGTCGCTGCCAGCGCAGCCAGCACCGCTGCCGCCTGCTCACCGTCGACCTGGCGGCGCAGCGCGCGGCCCAGCAACTTCCTCCGGGCCACCTGGTCTGCGCACCCGGGATGGACGTAACACCCACGGCCCGGCAGCACCTGGCCGGCATCGACCACCACAACGCCGTCCGTGCTGTTCCAGGCGAGCCTGACGAGCCCGGACTTCGCCACGCGTCCGCGACAGCCGAGGCAGGTGCGGATGGGTGGGGTCACGCTCCGATCCTACGGCCCGGCGGCACCTTCCCCGGCTGCCGGATCCACAGCCAACACCCAGCTTCACCGGTGGGGAGCCACAGCCGGCACCGCTTGGCTGGGTTCACGACCAACAACACTTGAGGAGCCACGTGGATACGAAGGCGAAGATCGGACTCGGGGTAGGTGGCGCGATCCTCGCGCTGGGAGCGGCGGTCGGCGTCGGAGCGCTGGCTGCCAACATCGGCGGAACGGACACCGCGACGGCCCAGACCGGCACAGGACAGGACGGCACGGCCGGGAGCAGGGGCACGGGCGCCCGCGGCGGCATGGACACCGCGGCGCTCGCCAAGACGCTGGCGACCAGGCTCGGCGTTGACGAGACCACCATGGCATCAGCCCTGAAGGAGGTCATGGCAGCCAACCGTCCGACCGGTGCACCGTCGGGCCAGCCGAGCGGCCAGCCCAGCGGCGCACCGTCGGGTCAACCGAGCGGCGCACCGTCCGGCAAGGCCGACGGCAACGGCCCGGGTGGCTCCGCCTATGTCGAGTCGATGGCCAAGGCGCTCGCGACCAGGCTCAACCTCGACGAGGCCACGGTGCTCGCAGCACTGCAGGAGGCCATGACGGCCCAGCGCTGATCGAGCTCAGCCGGCCTCGGGAGCGTCGTCGGCCGCAGCGGTGTCGGAACGGATGTCGATCCGCCAGCCGGTGAGCCGGGCGGCGAGGCGGGCGTTCTGGCCCTCCCGCCCGATCGCCAGCGACAGCTGGTAGTCGGGCACCACCACGCGGGCAGAGCGCGCGGCAAGGTCGGTCACGGTGACGGAGGTCACCTTGGCCGGGCTGAGCGCCTGGG
>JAOATP010000079.1:15033-21062 GCA_030158185.1 Propionicimonas sp. | reverse complement strand
AGCGACAAACCCGGGCCTCCAACCTCGGCCCCCTGTGGCGCAAACCCCACCGGGCTAAAACCCACGCCAACTGGGACCTGCAACAACCCCGACCCGGCATCTTCTGGTGGACCACCCCTGCCGGTGACCGGTACCGGGTCGGCCCCAACGGCACCAGTCGGCACTTCAGCAACCCGCGCCACCGCTGGTTCGACCAGGCACTGTGGAACTCAGACCACGACACCGACCACGACACCGGACCGCCGGATCAGGGAGTCGGGTAGTCCACCACGAACTGTGGCTGGCCCACCTTGGTGGTGTCCGCCGTGCCGCCGGTGTCGTTGACCACGTGCACGATGGTGCCGGCGCTCAGGTTCACCGTCATCACGTGGTGCAACGCCACCCCTGCGCGCTCGGGCACCTCGAACCCGCTGGCCGTCACTATCGACGGGTTGTTCTGGTTGAACACATAGACACCGGCTCCGGCGAGGCTGTGCGTGCGGACACTGTCGGCCACCTTGTAGCCGGGGTAGCCCAGCGTCCCGTCCGGCTGGGTCCAGCCGGCCTGGGTCGGTGGGTCATAGGCGAGCTCGTTCTGGTAGAAGATCACCCGGCCGCGCTCGCCCTTCCACAACACGTTGTAGCGCTGGAAGTGCTCGACGAACAGCCCGGTCGCTGTCAGGTCGTCGCCGTTGACCACGAGGCCGTCGGTGCCGGTGTTGGTGTTCCACCGGTCGGTGTCACCGTTCACGCCCTCGGTGAACCCCTCGATGCCGTGGTCGGCCCGCCACACCCAGATGTGGTCCACGAGGACGTGGTCGGCGTTGATCTCCAGCGCCGTCCGGGTGCGGCCGACGTGCGGCCCGCCGACCCGGAAGTACACGTCACTCAGAGTGATCGGGTTGGCCGCCGGCGTGCGGTGGCCGTGACCCTTTCCGTGGGACTTCCCGACGCGCAGCAACGCCTGGGAGAGAGTCTTGCCTGCGTCGAAGGTGAGCCCCGCCACCACGATGCCGGGCGCATCGGCGACCTGCATCGGCGTCGCGCCGCGTACGGAGGTCAGCGTTGCGTGGCCCATGCCCAGCACCACGGTGTTGGCCCGCTTCACGTCCAGGGTGCGGTCGATGTCGTAGACGCCAGGGGTGAACAGGATGTTCCGGCCGCGGGCGAGGGCGTTGTCGATCGTCCTGCCTGAATCAGCAGGTCGGGCGATGAAGAAGTCCGACAGCGGGATGCTTCGTCCCCGGGTCAGCCCGCCCGACCACGACGTGCCACTGGTCTCCTTCCTGGCCGACGGCACGCGGACGAAGTACGTGCCGGAGCCGTCGACGTACAGGTACGGCTTCTCCCGGCTCACCGGCGTCTTCGTCACCGTCGTGTAGGGCGGATCGGGGAAGGTGGCGTCACCAGGAGCACCGACGACGCCGGAGAAGACCTGGTTCCACACCGCGTTGCTCCAGCCGTCGACGGTGCTGTTGCGGGTCAGCCACTGCTGCTGGGAGCCGCTGACAACGAAGGGCAGCTGGGAGTCGGAGGTGAAGCCGCCGCTGGCGTACTGCGGTCCTGCAGAGCAGTAGTCCATCAGCGAGAGGTTTCCGCCGGTGACATGCACCCGGCGCAGCGAGGCAGCCTGCGACACCGCCCAGAAGTTGGCGCTGCCGCGGCAGCCGTCCTGCCCCGCTGCGTTGATCTGGAGCTTCAGGTTGGACAGCGTGCGCCAGAAGTTCACCAGCGCGAGGCAGTTCGAGGTGCCCCCGTCGGCGAGGCAGCGGTTGAAGACCTCGATCTTGCCGTTGATGACGACGTCGTCGGGGTTCGCTCCCAGGCCTGCGATCTCGGTGTAGTAGCCGACCTTGATCTGCAGGGGCTCGGTCGCCGTGCCGTAGGTGCCGGGCAGGAAGTAGTACGCGAACCGCTCCGTGCCCATCTCGTTGTCGACCTGTGTCGCGTACCGCGCGTCCAGCGTCGCCTGGATGTCGGACACCGGGTCGGTGGGGGAGAAGATCGTGACGTTCGGACCGAAGTCGGGGGCGACCGTCACCGGAGCCGGCGGCTTGGCCGGGGCTGCGGTCGCCTGCGCAGGCGCCGCGGCGAGCAGGCCCGCCAGCAGGGCGAAGGTGGCGACTACCGAGACCAGGAAACGGGGTCGTGGGTGCGGCATGCTGATCCTCTCCATCGAGGCTCCGGCAGCGGGGGTGCCGCCGGCGATGTTCGGAGGCTAGCCAGACTTCGACGACCTGCTCAATGGAGGGAACTGCGCACCGGCCGGTGGTCGTCCCACCACGCGAGGACCCGCAGCGCCCGCAGGGTCACCCACCGCGAGGGCTCACCCGGCCCTTCGTCGACGTCGAACCAGACCCGGCCGGGGTCGCGCCGGTCGAGCGGCCACGTCCCGTCGGGGCGTTGCCGGGACCGGACGTGGTCGATGGCATCGCCGAGCCGCCGGTCCGCAGGAGCTCCGGTCAGGGCAGCAGCGTCGCGGAAGTAGTCGAGCCCGCGCAGCACGTCGTAGCGCCAGCGCGTCGGGTTGGTGAACAGCAGGAACCGGGCGTCGGCCGGCTTCCCCGTTGACAGCCGGCGGCACAGGTCGCGGACCATCAGGAACTCTTCACCCCCGAGGCGTGCAGCCCGGGACGCCGGCGTTCCTCCCGTTGCCCGCTCAAACGCGAGCAGGCCTTCAAGGACGTTGATCGTCGTGTGGAAGGACGAGCGCACCGAGCCGTTGGCCCGCTCGCAGTTCCAGCCGCCGTCGGCGAGCTGTTCACTCACCAGCCGTTCGACGATCGGCGCGACGTCGACGCCGAAGTAGGCGCCGGAGGCCACCGTCCTGCCGTTGATGCACTCCTCGACCTCGCCGTCCCAGAAGGGCTGGTCGCCCTCCTCCCACCGCGAGTTCTCACCGATCCGCCGGACGGCCCAGTGCGCGGCCTCGCTGGCCGGCTCGAGGCCGAACTCGCGCAGCTGGTCGAGGGTGAACGCCGTCGCCGTCCAGGGCTGGCCCACCTGGTCCCACTCCTCGCGGGTGCAATCGGCCGGCACGAACGCTGCCCCGGCCCACTGCCCGTCAGCGTCCTCCAGCGACAGCAGTCGGGCACCCCAGCCGAACTCGGCAACCAGGGCCCGCTCCGCGGACCACTCCTCCTCCGGAGCGCCCAGCAGGTCGCGCAGCACCTGCCAGCGGATCGCCGGGTCCGAGTCGAGCAGCCATTCTGCGACGCGCATGTCAGCGTCGCGAGCGTCCGGGACCGCGGTCGGTCATGGTCGTGTCGCCGACGTTGCCGGACAGCCAGGTCATCAGCGGGCCCAGCTCCCGCCAGTCCTGCCGGATCCGTTCGAGCACCTCCGCCGACTCCAGCCAGTCGGGCACCCCGTACTCGCGGGCAGCTGTGAGCGACTTGTGTCGCAGCAGGTCGAGTCGCGGGTGGTCGGGGCTGACGCCACGAGGGCGGGTCTTGAGCTGTTCGCCGCCCACGACGAAGTCGTCCTCCTCCAGCCGCTCCACCACCGCCTGCAGTGCCGGTCCAGCGCGGTCGTCGTCGACGGCGAGGCGGTACCGCTCAATCTGGTCGGGGGCGCCGGCGTACCAGCCACCGGCGGTCATCAGGCCCCGCGAGCTGAGCTGGGCGTACCAGCCCATCGCCGAGCCGGCGTCGGCAACGAGGCCCTGGTGGTCCTTGTACGGTGCCTTGTCCGCAGAGAAGCGCACGTCGCGGTTCGGCCGGTAGACCTTGATCGGGCCGAACTCCTCCTCGAGTTCGGCGGCAAGGGCGGCCATCGGCACCTTCACCGCCTCCTCATGGACTTCCCTGTGTGCGGCCCACCACTCACGGGTGTTGTTGAGTTCGAGCTCTGCGAAGAAGTCGACAGCTGCCAGCGGGAATCCCTGGAACGGGCTCATGGACGCAACCCTAGACGAGGGTCGCTGGGGTGGTGGGGTTAGGGTTGCCCGATGACCGAGTCCCACAGGCCCCGCCGGCCGAGCTACCGCAATCCTGCGGCGCTGGAGGCGCTCGGTGTGCCGTCGGACCCGATCGCAGAACTCCACGCTGCCCACGAGACCGCTGCCGTCCTCGTGCACACCGGACGCGCAGCGCACGATCCCGCCGTCACCGCGCGGCTGGTCGCCATCGTCGACGACATCGGGCTGGGGACCCTCGCCGACCTGTGGGCTTCCCGTCCGGCCAGGTCCCTCCCGGGCGCCCTGTGGCGGCTCTACCTGCTGCGGGAATGGGTCGGCACCGACCCGCAGGGCGCGGCCCGCGAGTACGCGGCCGGCGTCCGGTTCACCGAGCCGAACCACGCCGTCGCCGGTGTCGACCCGCCCGGACCCACCGAGGTGCGGAGGGTGGCGGACGAGATCCTGCGTGGCGTGTTCGACGGCGACTTCGCGATCGCGCTGGAACGGGCCGCAGCCTTCTGCCACGTCGTGGCAGCGGGCCGGGCCGATGTCGGAGAAGGCACCCGTGAACTCGTCCGGGCCGGACGCCTGCAGGACATGGCTGCCGACCTCACTGCCTGCGCGCACCTGTGGCGCTCGGACGCGCTGGAATGAGCCTCGTACTTGGTTCGGCGCGGCTGGCGGCTTATCCTTCATCAGGCGCCGGGCTGCGGTAGCCCCGGGCTCCAACACACGCCGCTTCGAGCGGCCACTCGCCGAGAGGCGCTCCCGGCCCGGCGCCACTATTCGACCTTGATACCCAGGCCTTCTGCCAGAGCAGGAGCGATCTCGAGCAACTGGTCCAGGGTGATCGTTGCTCCCCGCAGCCCTTCGAGGGTGCCGATGTCGGCCAGCGATGCGCCGCGCAGGTCCACGTCCTCCAGCCTCGAGCCGGACAGCTCCAGCCGCCCGATGCGGGTACCGGCGAACGACACGCGGGTGGCCGAGGCCCGCAGCAGGTCGAGGTCGGAGATGACGCAATCGGTGAAAGCGACATCGGTAAGGGTGGCGCCGCGCAGGTTCAGGTAGCCGAGCTTGCAGCGCACGAAGTGGACGTTGCGCAGCACGGCGTCGTACAGCTCCGCCGAGCCGATACGGCTCTGCAGCACCTCGACGTTCCACCACCCCGATTCCGCAGCCGAGAAGGTCACGACGTCGGCACGCTCCACCACGGAATCGACGAGCGATGCCGCCCGTGCCTTCCAGTCCCGGACGACAACGTCACAGACCCGGGAGGATCCGAGCCTGCGCCGCCCCGTCCACACCATGGTCTCGAGGTTCAGGTCGGCGAGCTCGACCTCGTCGAGGTCGTCGGCGCCCTCGGCGGCCTCCGCCGCATCGATGGGCCCGAGCGCGCCGGGGGTCACCGGGCGCAGGCGTGGTGCCAGCGGGCCGCTCAGCTCACTCGTCCTCTTCGTCGTTGTCGTCGGCGAGCACGCGCTTGGCGATGCGGCTCAGCGCGACGTCCGTGACGTTGAGGAAGCTGGCGAGGTCACGCTTGCTGACCCGGTCGACGAGGTCGGGACGGGATTCGAGGAGGTTGCGGTACCGCTGCTCGGGGGAGTTGCGCAGCGCTGCGACGTCGGCCTGCAGCGTGATCGAGTACATCATCGAGAGCGCATTGCTCATCCGTCCCCAGGCGACGTGCCGGGAGGAGAGTTGGTCGACGACCCGGTAGTCGAAGCGGTGCACAAGAGTCGGCTGGATCGCGACGAGCGTGTGGATGCTGACGCCGTCGACGGCTGCCTGCAGCACCTCGACGCGGGGGTGCAGGTTGCGCCGTGCCACCATGCGGACGCCCTCGGGCGCGAGCGCAGGCATCGAGGCGAGCACGTCGCCCTCCTCGGAGAAGAACGCGATGATCGGGCGCCCCCTCGTGTTCAGCATCTGGGCCTTCATCAGGCCCGATTCCACGTAGTAGACGAAGGGATGCTGCTCGCCTGCTGCGAAGAGGGTGTCGCCGGGATCGACACGCAACGAGCGAAGGCTGCGGGCAAAGCCCTCCCACTCGGGCAGCTCCTGACCGGCGTAGGCCTCGAGGAGCAGGCGCATGCTGCGCATCACGTGCGCGCTGGCGATGCCACTACGAATCACCGAACCTCCCAACGTTCGC
>JAOATP010000079.1:0-14933 GCA_030158185.1 Propionicimonas sp. | reverse complement strand
GCCTAAGGTGGCCGTGTGATGCAAAGAAACCTTGGCCAGCGCTCCGTCAGCGCGATCGGGCTCGGCGGTATGCCGATGTCGATCGAAGGTCGCCCCGACGAGCAGCGCTCCGTCGCCACCATCCATGCAGCCCTCGACGCGGGGATCACCCTGATCGACACGGCTGACGCCTACCACCTGCACGCGGGGGAGGTGGGCCACAACGAGGAGCTCATCGCCCGAGCGCTGCGCAGCTACGGCGGTGACACCAGCGAGGTGCTGGTCGCGACCAAGGGCGGCCACCTGCGTCCCGGCGACGGCCGCTGGACCCAGGACGGGCGGCCCGAGTACCTCAAGGAGGCGGCGAAGGCTTCGGCGAAGCGGCTCGGTGTGGAGTCGATCGGGCTCTACCAGTTCCACCGTCCCGACCCCACGGTGCCCTACGCGGAGTCGGTCGGCGCCCTGCGGGACCTGCTCGACGAGGGCGTCATCCAGCTCGCCGGCATCTCCAATGCCAGCGTCGCGCAGATCGACGAGGCCCTCGAGGTTCTCGACGGCGAGCTGGTCTCCGTGCAGAACCAGTTCTCCCCTGCCCACCGCTCGAGCCTTCCCGAGCTGAAGCACTGCGCGAAGCTCGGCATCGCGTTCCTGCCGTGGAGCCCGCTCGGAGGCATCCGCAACGCCGCGGCCCTCGGCGACAGGCACGGTGCGTTCGCAGCGCTCGCAGCCAAGCACGGCGTCAGCCCGCAGCAGATCACGCTGGCTTGGGAGCTGCGCCTCGCACCGGTCGTGATCCCGATCCCGGGTTCTTCACGTCCGGAGAGCATCGAGGATTCGGCGCACGCCGTCGACCTCGTCCTCACGGCGGACGAGATGACCCTGCTCTCGCAGGCCGACTGAAGGAGAGCACGCCATGAAGACGTTCACCATGCCCGGCACCGACCTCGTTGTTCCCGCTGTCGTCACCGGGGTGATGCGCATCCAGGAGAAGTCGGACGCAGAGGTGCGGGCGCTGTTTGACGCGTCGCTGGCCGCCGGCATCTCCTTCTTCGACCACGCCGACATCTACGGCGACGGTGCGGCCCACGGCTGTGAGGCCCGGTTCGCAGAAGCCCTGCGGCTGACCCCTGCTCAGCGGGACGAGATCGTGCTGCAGACGAAGGCCGGCATCGTGAAGGACGGGCCGTCCTTCGACTTCTCCTACGAGCACATCATCGAAGCCGTCGACGGATCGCTGGCAGCGCTCCGCACCGACCACATCGACATCTTCCTCCTGCACCGCCCCGACGCCCTGGTGGAGCCCGAAGAGGTGGCACGCGCCTTCGAAGAACTGGCGGACGCGGGCAAGGTTCGCAACTTCGGGGTCTCGAACCACACGCCTGCGCAGATCGAGCTCCTCAAGCGCTACGTCCGCCAGCCGCTGGTTGCCAACCAGGTGCAGCTCTCGATCACCCACGCGCCGATCATCGCCCAGGGCGTCGCCATGAACATGGTGGGCCTCGAGCAGTCGATCAGCCGCGACCTCGGCATCCTCGACTACTGCCGCCTGCACGACATCACCCTGCAGGCGTGGTCACCGTTCCAGGCCGGCTTCTTCACCGGCGTCTTCCTCGGCAACCCCGACTACCCGGAGCTGAACGCCGTGATCGACCGGCTCGCCGCCGGCTACGACGTGCAGCCCGAGGCCATCGCCACCGCCTGGCTCACCCGGCATCCCGCGCAGCTGCAGGTGGTGCTGGGCACCACGAGCCCTGCACGCGTCACCGCCGCGGCGAAGGGTGCCGACATCGTGCTGACGAGGCCGGAATGGTACGAGCTCTACCGGGCGGCTGGTCACCTGGTTCCCTGATGGGTGGGGTTCCCTGACGGTCTAGCTGCCCCACACCGCCCGGGCACCGGCCTCGCCGGTGAGGGCGACGAGGACGAGGCCTGCGACGGCCGCGAGCACGCTGAGTACGGCCGCCGCCACCCAGGCCGGCTTGGAGCGGCTGCGGATCAGCAGCCCTGCCGGAAGGATGATGGCGAGGGCGACCGCCGGCCAGGGCGTCAGTTCGCCCCAGTGGCGGTGCGTGGCAATCAGCGGTGCGATCCCTCCAAGGCTCTCGGCCAGTGCCTCGCCCGAGATCCTCGCGGTGATGGCCGCCCCCGCCGCTGCCACGGCGAAGGCGACCGTCAACCATCCGAACCGCTCACGTGCCTTTGCGGACACGACAACGATCAGCGCCCCGAGACTTGCGAGCGGGATCAGCACCACCGCGGCGTGCACCACCAGCGGATGCAGCGGCAGTCCGAAGATGTTCACGGCTACTTCTTGATCGGGGTGCCGTCTTTGTCGAGCACGAACCACACGCCGCCGACCTTCTGTCCAAGGGTGTCGCCGGCCTTGGCGTCGTCCTTCCAGTAGTACAGCGGCCAGCCGTTGTAGCTCGCCTGCAGGGTGCCGTCGGGCAGTGCGAACGAACCGAGCCTGGAGTCGTCGGCACCCTTGCCTGCCGTGGGCTTGCCGTACAACGGCGGCCACGCGACGAGGCACTGGCCGGTGCAGGCACTGGCATTGCTGCCCTGGGTGTCCTTGGTGAACATGTAGAGCGTCATGCCCTTGCCGTCGACAAGGATCGATCCGAGGCTGGTGTCTGCCAGCCCGAGGGCGAGGGTCGCCGCGTCGGCCGGGACCGGTGCGGGCGCAGAGGAAGCCGGCGCGCTGGAGGCGGGGGCGGAGCTTGCGGCCGTCGTCGACGGCGCCGGTGCTGCCGGGGTGACCGGCGCGGTGCAGGCGCTGAGCAGGACGAGGCACGCAGCCGGTGCCACCGCCAGCGCAATGCGGGATCGTGCGAACATTGAGTCCTCCTTGCCGATGGGTGGTTCTTCACCAGGTGATACGGCCCAGGTTCCGATTTGGATTGCGGCCGGCCGCAATCCATTCCGGTGCTTCGCCCGTATCTGATGGTGTGAGCGTCTACTCGTTGGCCGACCGGGCACCGGACGCCGCCCTGATGAGTGCGCTCGCCGTGGACGACGAAGCTGCGGCCGTCGCGTTCGTCCGGCGCTTCCAGGGGCCGGTGTTCGGCCTCGCCGTCTCGATCACCCACGACCGGGCACTGGCCGAGGACGTGGCGCAGGAAGCCTTCCTGCGGGCCTGGCGGGCAGCAGGGAACTACGACGCCCGCCGCGGGTCGGTGCTCACCTGGCTGCTGACGATCACGCGGAACCTCGCGATCGACGCGATCCGGGCACGCCGGTCGTTCCCGCTGGAGTCGGGCGAGCTGGAAGTGCTCATCATGACGACCCTTGCCGGCGGGGCGCCGGACGGCAGCGGGGGACGGATCGAGGCGATGGCGGCAGCTGAGCGGCTCGCCCAGTTGCCCGTCGAGCAGGCACGGGCCGTCGTGCTGGCTGTGATCGGCGGGCGTACCGTGACAGAGGTGGCCGACTACGAAGGCATCCCGCTGGGCACGGCGAAGACGAGGATTCGCACCGGCCTGCGGCGGATGCGGTTGGCGATGGAGGCAGAACGTGACTGACTGGCACCCTGAGGACGAGGAGCTGGTTGCCCTTGCCCTTGCCGATCTCGAGCCGGCCGAGCAGGCCCGGCTCATCGACCACCTGAACACCTGCGCGCCCTGTCGTGACGAATACGCGGACCTGTCCGACGGACTGGCGCAGGCCCTCGCAGCTTCGCCGGCGATCGCACCGCCGCCGGGCTTCTCCGGCCGGGTTGTCGCAGCGATGGCGCCGGCGTCCGCTGCCCGCGTCCGCCTGCCGCGGGGACGGATGCTGCTGGTGGCCGCCGCCGTCCTTGTCGGGCTGCTGTCCGGCATCGGTGGCACGCTCGCCGTCGTCGGCGGGCTGTCCCGTTCCGGCGGCAACGCCACCGACCACGCACCGGTAGCCACCCAGCTGCTGACTGCTTCCGGGGAGGCCGTCGGCTCGGCGGGGATCACCACGAGCAGGGGCCAGACCTTCGTGTTGCTGAACATCACCTCCGGCAAGCCGGGGATGAGCTACGAGTGCATCCTCGTCGGCAGGGACGGGCAGCGCACCAGCGGCGGCAAGTGGACCCTGACCAGCGAATACGGTGCCGAGCGTGCGTCCGGTTCCTGGCTCGTGCCGGTCAGCGGCGAGGCCCCGGTCGGCGTGGAGCTGGTTGCACCGTCGGGAAGGGTGTGGTCGACCGGCCACTTCTGATCCCGTCGGCGTCTTTCCAGCGTTCCGTTGCACTGGTGGCGCGTCCGGAATTCGGCGACACTGTGGCCACGCACCAGCGCGAAGGAACCGATGAGTAGCGAGGTCACGCCCCGGCAGCGCGTCAGCGTGAACTGGGTCCGGTTCAGCCGGATGGCCGATGCTCCCGACGGTGCGCTCCGCAACTTCGACGCAGAGGTGGAGCTGGCCGACAAGGCCACCGGTGCTCGCGCGGTGATCGGCACCATCAGCGGCTGGATCGGCTGGCAGGCATGGCTGCCCGAGCTGGTCGACAGCGGCCAGCCGATCGGCACCATGGCGGGATTGATGGCTGTGGCTGCGATCGACGTCACCGAAAGTCTCGCCCTCCAGCCCGACACCCCCATCGAGGCGGTCCTGATGGTCGACCACCTCACGCTCGTCCCCAGGTGGGTCGGGACCGGGATGGGTCGTTGCATCGTGGAACAGCTGATCGACCTCCTGCTCCTCACGCCCGAGACCACGCTGGTCCTCGCCCATATCGACCGGCCGGCGAGCGTGTACTGCCATGCCGGCTTCGAGCAGTGGCAGGACAGCGGCATCTGGTGGGCGCGCATGGGCGGGGTCACGGTCGTCGAGGAGCGGGGCGGACGGCTCAGCGGCGCGCGATCGTTGAGCCTCGGATGACCAGGCGCACCGGCAGGTGCCGCACGCCGTCGGTGCCCTGCGCAGGGTTGGGGCCCATCGCCTTGAACAGTGCGAGCGCCGATTCCCGGCCGAGCTGCTGCAGGTTGGCGTCGATGCTGGTCAGCTCGGGACGCGCGTTGGTCGTGAGCACTTCCCAGTTGTCGTAGCCGATCACCGCCACATCCTCGGGAACCCGTCGACCGAGATCGCGCAATGTGTCCAGCACGCCGCGCGCGATCTGGTCTGAGCCGCAGGCGATGGCGTCCACATCGGGGTGCTGGTCGAGAAGCATCGCTGCGGCGTCGCGTCCCCAGCGCTCCGACCACTCGGAGAACATCGGCTCGCCGCGCAGTTCCAGCCCCGCTGCGCCCAGGGCCTGCCGGACACCGCGGGCGCGATCGTGCGCTGCAGCGTACGACGGGTCGCCCGTGATGTGGCCGATCCGGGAGCGCCCGCAGGACAGCAGGTGCTCGATCGCCAGTCGCCCTCCCGCCTCGTTGTCGGGGGTGAGGGAGACATCCGACGGGTCCTCGGACGGGGCGTAGGCGTAGACCACCGGCACAGGGAGGCTGTGGCCCAGTGATGGGCGCGCGTCCGTCTGGCGGCCCACAACGATGATCCCGTCCACCCGGCGCTTCAGCAGTGCCTTCAACTGGTGCTGTTCGCGGATGGCGTCGCCGCGTGCGTCGCACAGGAAGACGTTCACCTGGCCCGCGCCGAACGCGTCCTCAGCTCCCATCAGGATGGGCAGGACGAAGCGACCCTCGAGGTCACTGGTGAGCAGGCCCACGGTCCCGGTGCGTCCGGCGAGCAGGCTGCGCGCCAGCTGGTTGGGGGTGAAGCCGATACGGTCCGCAGTCTCCACCACACGCCGACGGGTCTCCTCGGACACGTCACCGCGACCGTTGATCGCCTTCGAGGCCGTCGAGACAGACACCCTGGCCAGCTTCGCCACCTCGCTCAGCGTGGCGGGGTAGGTCGATGCCGGCTGTCCCTCATGCATCGCTTGCTCCTCCCGTCGTTACTAAAACGATACCTGACGGAGTCGCTTGACCGGCCTACATCCCCTAGGTAGAGTTCTCGAAAAGGGTTTCGTAGGTTTCGGGGAACCCGCTCAAGGAAGAGCAAGGAGCTCAAACGATGCGTATCTTCAGGAATCGGCGGGCGCGAAGCCTCGTCGGACTGGTCGCGGCCGGCGCGCTGGCGCTCGGCCTGGCCGCGTGTAGCGGGAATACCGCGGCCCCGTCGGCATCCGCCCCCGCCTCGGTCAGTGCCAGCGGCACCGACGACGGCGCCAGCCTTACCCTGTGGACCAGGGCGCCCCTGGAGAAGCAGGCGAAGCTGCTCGTCGCTGCCTACAACGCCGGCCACAAGAACCAGGTGCAGCTCACCGTCGTCCCCAACGACGACTACGTCGCCAAGGTCGGTGCGGCCGCCGGCTCCAACAGCCTGCCGGACCTGTTCGCCGCGGACATCGTGTACGTGCCGAACTGGATCAAGCAGGGCCTGTTCAAGGACCTCACAGCCAACATCGACGCCATGCCGTTCAAGGACAGCATCAACAAGGGCCACCTGGCAGCCGGAACGTCCGAGGGCAAGGAGTACGTCCTGCCGTTCGTTCTCGACCTCTCGATGCTGTTCTGGAACAAGGACCTCTTCAAGGAGGCGGGGCTCGATCCCGAGAAGGCACCCGCGACGATGGCCGAGTATGCGGCCGCGGCCAAGAAGATCCAGGACCTGAAGAAGCCGGGCGTCTACGGCACCGCAACGGGCCTGAACTGCGGCGGCTGCCTCGTGTTCACCTGGTTCCCCAGCATCTGGGCCTCCGGTGACGAGCCGATGACCCCCGACGGCAGCGCCTCGCTCCTGAACGGCGCGAACGCCAAGAAGATCTACGACATCTGGGCTGACCTCTGGGCGTCGGGTGCGGTGTTGCCGTCGTCCAAGGACGAGGCCGGACCCACCTGGACCGCCGGCTTCACCGAGGGCAAGGTCGGACTCATGTTCTACCCGGCAACGCTGCTGTCCTCGACCAAGTTCGACGTCGGCGTCGCCGGCATCCCCGGGGTCGACGGCGGTGCGTCCACCTTCGTCGGTGGCGACGGCATCGGCATCTCCAAGGACTCGCAGAAGTCGCCGCAGGCCGTGAACTTCCTCAACTGGATGATGAGCGAGGAAGCCCAGGTGGGCGTGCTGGCAAAGGACAACGACGCGGTCTCCCGTGGTGACCTCGCCAACAACGAGTTCTCCGCGAAGGACCCCCGGGTCGTCACCATCAACGAGGTGGCTGCCAAGGGCGGCACCCCGGTAGCACTCAACTTCCAGCAGGCCTACAACGCTGTCGGCAGCCCGTGGGTCACGATGGTCCGCAACCAGGTCCTCAACAAGGCGAACACCGTCGACAAGGACAACGAGCAGATCACGGCCGTCCTGGCCCAGCAGTGATCGCACGGTTGCAGGGCGCCCGCCAGCGCCCGGCAACCGGAACGCTCCTCCCGCACCAGAAAGGCTCCTCCATGTCCGCACCAACGGCCGCCATCAGGGCCGGCGCAACACGCCGAACAGCGGGAGCGTCCCGCGCCAGCCGGCGCAAGTCATGGCGCGGATTCGGCTACGCCCTTCCGAACGCGCTGTTCGTGATCGGGCTGTTCGTGCTGCCGCTGCTGCTCGTGCTGCAGATGTCAGCCTCCAGGTGGCCGCTGCTGTCCGGCAACCAGGGCTGGAACTTTCCCGCCAACTTCACCAAGGCCGTCACCCACCGGCTGTTCGCCGACTCGGTGGTGTTCACGCTGAAGTACACGCTCCTTGCCACCGTCCTGCTGATCCTGATCGGGCTGGGCCTCGGCCTGCTGGTGCAGGAGTCGAGCCGCTGGAAGGGGTTCCTGCGCACCTCGATCCTCCTGCCCAGTGCACTCGGGCTCGCCTCGGCGTCCCTGCTGTTCTACGTGCTGTACTCGCCGATCGCAGGGCCCTTCGCCGAGACCATGCAAAGCCTCGGGATCTCCTTCCTCGGGACGCCGACCATGGCGCTGCTGTCGACGACCTTCCTGATCGTGTGGCGCTACGCCGGCTTCTACATGCTGCTGATGCTGGTGGGGCTGCAGGGCATCCCGAGCGACGTGTTCGAGGCTGCCCGCACCGACGGCGCCTCCGTCTGGCAGACCTTCCGCCACATCACGCTGCCGCTGCTCAAGCCGACCCTCGCCCTCACAACGGTGATGTGCGTCACCGGGTCGCTCCTTGCCTTCGAGCAGTTCTACATCCTCACCAAGGGCGGTCCCGACAACTCGACGATCACCGTCGTGCAACTCATCTACAGCGTGGCGTTCCAGGGCCAGAACGACCTCGGCGTCGCGGGAGCACTTTCCGTGATCGCACTGATCGCGCTCGTCGTCATCAACGCCGTGCAACTGCGCGCCTTCGCCAAGGACAAGGACGAGTGACCATGGCCACCCTCACCTCGAACCCCACCGTGCGGAGGCGGCGCCCGACGCCGCTGCTGCGTGGCGTCGTACGCACCCCGTACTACGTGCTCACCGGCGGGCTGGCCGTCCTCTTCCTCTTCCCGCTGTTGTGGACGACGGTGGCATCGGTCTCGCCCCGAGCAGGCACCGCCCAGTCCGAGGGGTTCGGCTTCGCCAACTATGTGACCCTCGCCAACTACCAGGCCGGGATCTGGACCTACCTCTACAACTCGGCGTTCGTCTCGCTGCTCACGGTCGCGCTCACCCTGCTGATCTCCGGCCTCGGTGGTTACGCCTTCGCCCGGTTCAGCTTTCCGGGCAAGGACGCGCTGTTCATGGTCACCCTCGCCATCCTGATGGTGCCCTATGCCACCTTGCTGATCCCGCTCTACGTCCTCCTGACGAGGGTGGGCCTGCAGAACTCGCTGGTGGGGGTCGCGCTGGTGCTGACCATGTTCCAGCTCCCGTTCTCGATCTTCATGATGCGGGTCTCCTTCGAGTCGGTACCGAAGGAGCTGGACGAGGCAGCCCTCGTCGACGGGTGCTCCTCCTTCGCCGTGCTGTGGCGAGTGCTGCTGCCCGCGGTGAAGCCCGGACTGATCACCGTCGGGCTGTTCGCCTTCCTCGCGGCCTGGAACGACTTCATGGCGCCGCTGATCCTGATCAACGACTCGAACCGGATGACGCTGCCACTGGCCATCGCCAACCTGCGGGTGCAGGTGCAGGGGATCGTCGACTACGGCGCAACCGAAGCCGGTGTCGTCATCCTCGCCCTGCCCTGCTGCATTCTCTTCCTCCTCCTCCAACGTCACTATGTGCGCGGCTTCATGTCCGGCGCTCTGAAGGGCTGACCATGTTGACCACGCGCGTGCCTGCGACCCCCGTCCACCCGTCCACCGGACGGTTGCGTCCGCTCGGGCTCGCTGAAGTGCGCATCACCGGCGGCTTCTGGGCACGGCGCCAGCAGACCAATGCCGCCGCGACCCTGCCGCACATCGCCCACTGGCTGGAACGGGAGGGCTGGATCGGCAACTACGACCTCGCCGCCGCCGGCCGGCTGCCCGACGGCAGGCGCGGGCGGGAGTTCTCCGACTCCGAGACGTACAAGTTCCTCGAAGCCGTCTCCTGGGAGCTCGGACGCAGGCCCGACCCGGCGCTGGAGGCGACCTTCCGCAGGTTCGTCTCCCGGGTCGAGGCAGCGCAGGAGCCGGACGGCTACCTGAACACGGCCTTCGGGCGGCCCGGGCAGCCGCCCCGCTGGTCAGACCTGGCCTGGGGGCATGAGCTGTACTGCCTCGGCCACCTCTTCCAGGCCGCCGTCGCACGTGAGCGCACGGCCCCCGGTGCCGACGATGGACTGCTGGGCATCGCCCGCCGGGCGGCGGACCTGATCTGTGAGGTCTTCGGTGAGGACGGGATCCAGTCCGTGTGCGGTCACGCGGAGGTCGAGGTCGGCCTCGCGGAACTGAGCAGGGTCACCGGCGAGCAGCGCTACCTGCGCCTGGCCGAACTGTTCATCGAGCGGCGCGGGCACCACGTCCTCCCCGAGCACGAGTGGGGACGCGCCTACTTCCAGGACGACTTGCCCATTCGCGAAGCGACCGTGCAGCGCGGCCACACCGTCCGGGCGAACTACCTCGCTGCGGGTGCCGTGGATGTCGCCGTCGAGACCGGCGACGCCGACCTCCTTGCCACCCTGCGCAGGGTGTGGGACCGCACGGTGGCGCGCCGAACGTACCTGACCGGCGGCCAGGGCTCCCACTTCCAGGACGAGGCCTTCGGCGAGGACTGGGAACTGCCCTCCGACCGCGCGTACTCCGAGACGTGCGCGTCGATCGCCTCGATCATGTTCAGCTGGCGGCTGCTGCTGGCCACCGGCGGTGGCGGCTACGCCGACCTGATCGAGCGCACCCTGTTCAACGTCGTCGCTACAGCCGTCTCACACGAGGGGGACCGGTTCTTCTACACCAACACGCTTCACCGCAGGGCGCCGGGGGAGATGCCCGACCAGGACGCACCCTCGCCGCGCGCGTTCTCCAGCCTGCGGGCACCATGGTTCGAGGTGTCCTGCTGCCCGCCGAACATCGCCCGGACGCTGGCGAGCCTCGCAGGGCTGGTGGCAACGGTCGACGACAACGGCCTCCAGCTGCAGCAGTTCGCCGGCTGCTCCATCGCGACCAGCCTGCCCGACGGGACACCGATCGCCCTCGATGTGGAGACCGCCTATCCCGAGAACGGGACGGTGACGGTGCGCCTGCGCGAGTCAGCCACCCGGCCGTGGACGCTCAGCCTGCGGGTGCCGTCATGGGCGCACGGGGCGACCCTCACCCACCGGCCGGCCGGTGGCGAAGCCGTGACGATCGCCGTCGTCGGCCCCACCGCAGGCGTCACGGCAGCCTTCACCGAAGGCGACGTCGTGGAGCTCGAACTCCCGATGGCTGCGGAGTTCCTGCATCCCGACGCGCGGGTCGACGCCATCCGTGGTTGCGTCGCCGTGCAGCGTGGACCGCTGGTGTACTGCGCGCAGCTGCCGGCAGATTCGGCCGTCGACCTCGACCGGCTGGTCGTGAGTACCGCCACACCGCCGCGCTACGTCGACGGCCGTGTCGTCGTCCGTGCCGGCTGGCTGCCGGCCGCCGACGAGCCGTGGCCCTACACCGGCACCGCCGGGGTGCCGCCGGCCACGGGCGAGGAGTTCGCCCTCATCCCCTACCAGGACTGGGGGCAGGCAGGGCTGTGCACCATGCGGGTCTGGCTGCCCGAGGCCTGACGAGGACCGGCGGGCGTCCCTGCCCCAGCCCCTGAGTGGACGCCCGCCCCTTGTCAGTCAGCAGGGCCGGAAGGAATGCCCAGGACGGCGTAGGCGCCACGGATGTGGGCCTCCATGAGCGAGGCGGCAGCCGTCGCGTCCCCCGCCACGATGGCGTCGAGGATCTCGCGGTGCTCGCGTCTCAGCTGGTCGCGGAAGCGCGGCCAGTCGGCGAGGGAGTCGGAAGCGTTCCTGATGGCGTCGCGGACGGCCTGCCGGACGGCGACGGTGAGGTCGGCGATCAGCTGGTTCTGGCCGGCGCGCGCGACCAGCACGTGGAACTCGGTGTCGAGCTCGTTGAAGTCGTCGATCCGCTCGGCTGCCGCCATGCCGGCGACGATGTCACCGAGCCGCCGCAACGAGTCGGGCGTGCCGCGCTGGGCTGCGAGCGCAGCAGAAGAGCGCTCGAGGGCGACCCGCGTCTCCGTGAGGTCGCCGCTCCCGGTGTCGGAGAGCGCGAAGTGCAGCTGGAAGATCCGGGCGAGCGCGCTGCCCTGGGCCGGCGCGATGCGCGTGCCCCGTCCCGGGCCGGTGCTGGAGGTGACCAGGCCCTGCGTCTGCAGGACGCGCATCGCCTCCCGCACGGCGGAACGGCCCACGCCGAGCTGGGCAGCGAGGTCACGCTCGGGCGGTAGCTGGTCGCCGGGGTGGAACCTGCCGGCGAGGATGCCGGTCTCGATGTGCCGCAGCACCACCTGGTACGCGTGCAGGCCCTCGCGCTCATCCACGTCCTCATTGTTGCCGAAGAACGGCCCCGGCACTTGACGTCGACGCGCACGGGGCAGAGACTTGTCCTATTGGTCTGACCAATAGGTTGGACCGCAGTCGGTACAAGGGAGTCCGAACTGATGCATGCCGAAGGTCTCACTGTCGCCCTGTTCGCGACCTGCATCAATGACGTGATGTTCCCGGGCACACCGAAGGCCGTTGTCACCGTGCTGGAGCGGCTCGGCTGCACGGTGGAGTTCCCGCTGGAGCAGACCTGCTGCGGCCAGATGTTCACCAACACCGGCTACTTCGACGCTGCCGTCCCGGACGTCCGCAACTACGTCAAGGCGTTCGCTGGCTACGACTACATCGTCGGCCCGTCCGGCTCGTGCGTCGGCGCCGTACGACACCAGCACCCGATGCTGGCAGCCCACGCGAAGGACGAGGGTCTCGCCGCTGAGGTCGACAAGGTGGTTGCCCGCACCTACGACTTCACCGAGATGCTCGTTGACGTGCTCGGCGTCACCGACGTCGGTGCCTACTTCCCGCACCGGGTGACTTACCACCCGACCTGCCACTCGGTCCGGGTGGCAAAGGTCGGTGACAAGCCCTACCAGCTGCTTTCGAAGGTGAAAGGCATCGACCTCGTGCCGCTCCCCGACGCCGACCAGTGCTGCGGGTTCGGCGGCACGTTCTCGGTGAAGAACCCTGACGTCTCCGTCGCCATGGGTGGCGACAAGGCAAGGCATGTCGCGTCCACCGGTGCCGAATACCTGGTCACCGGTGACAATGCGTGCCTGATGCATATCGGCGGGCTGCTGCACCGCCAGAACGCAGGGATCAAGACCCTGCACCTTGCCGAACTCCTCGCGCACACGGAAAGCGGGATCTGATGAGCAGCGAAGCCGTCCGTCGCACGCCGGCGCCGCCCACCGGCACCTACATCGGCATGCCCAAGTTCGCCAAGAACGCGAAGGTGCAGCTGGCCGACCAGCAGTTGCGCAAGAACCTGCGCAAGGCCACCGGCACCATCCGGGCCAAGCGGGTCGACCGCGTCGCAGAAGTGCCCGAATGGGAGGAGCTCCGGCTCGCGGGCGAGGCGATCAAGAACCGCACGCTGCGCCATCTCGACACCTACCTTGTGCAGCTGGAGGAGTCGCTGGTCCGCAACGGCGCCAAGGTCCACTGGGCGCGCGACGCCGCGGAGGCGAACGCCATCGTTGTCGAGCTGGTGAAGGCCAAGGGCGTCGACGAGGTGGTCAAGGTCAAGTCGATGGCGACCCAGGAGATCGACCTCAACGAGGCACTCGAGGAAGCCGGCATCGCCGCCTGGGAGACCGACCTCGCAGAGCTGATCGTGCAGCTGGGCCACGACCGGCCGAGTCACATCCTGGTGCCGGCGATCCACAGGAACCGGTCCGAGGTCCGCGAGATCTTCCTGCGCGAGATGAAGCTCTACGGCACCCCGGCGCCCACAGACCTCACCGATGAGCCGGTGGTCCTTGCCGCGGCCGCCCGCACCCACCTGCGCGAGAAGTTCCTGCGCGCGAAGGTCGCCATCTCCGGCGCCAACTTCGCCATCGCCGAGACCGGCACGCTCGTGGTCGTCGAGTCCGAAGGCAACGGCCGGATGTGCCTGACCCTGCCGGACACCCTGATCTCCGTCGTCGGCATCGAGAAGACACTGCCGACGGTCGCCGACCTCGAGGTCTTCATGCGGCTCCTGCCGCGATCCTCCACCGGCGAGCGGATGAACCCCTACACCTCGATGTGGAACGGCGTCACCCCGGGGGACGGGCCGCAGGAGGTGCATGTCGTCCTGATCGACAACGGCCGCACCAAGGTGCTGGCCGACCCCGACGGTCGCGCTGCGCTGCGCTGCATCCGTTGCTCGGCCTGCCTGAACATCTGCCCGGTCTACGAACGGGTCGGCGGGCACGCCTATGGCTCGGTGTACCCGGGCCCGATCGGCGCCGTCCTGACACCGCAGCTGCGCGGCACGACCTCGGACATCGACAAGTCGCTGCCCTTCGCGTCCACCCTGTGCGGGGCGTGCTTCGAGGTGTGCCCGGTGCGGATCCCGATCCCCGACATGCTGGTGCACATGCGCCACAAGGTCGCAGACGAGAAGCGGCACCACGTAGGGGTGGAGCAGACGGCGATCGCCGTAGCCGGTTGGGCGCTGTCGAGCAGCAAGCACTTCGAGCTCGTGCAGCGCGTCGCGATGCTGGCCGGACGGGTCTTGCCCGGACGCACCCACCTGGGACCGCTGCCCTGGCCTGCCGCGCCGTGGACGAACGCCAGAGACCTGCCCATGCCTCCCACCGAGTCCTTCCGGGCCTGGTGGAAGCGCACCAGAGGGGAATCAGCATGAACGCCCGCGAGGAGATCCTGAACCGCGTCCGGGGAGCTCTCGGCGACGTGGTGCAGCCCGACTCGGCCGTCGACGTGCCCATCCCCTGGGTCTACGGCAGGCCGACGGCGATGCCCGACATCCTGGAGCGCTTCGTCGAGATGACCGTCGACTACAAGGCTGTGGTGCGCCGGGTGCCGGCCGCTGGAGTGCCGGCAGCTGTGGCTGAGATGCTCGTCGCAGCCGGGGTCGGCTCAGCCGTGCTGCCTGTCGGGCTCGACGAGGCCTGGTGCGCGGCGATCGCTGCCGCAGGTATCACCGTCCACCGCGACGAGCCGCCGTTGTCGAACAAGGAGCTGAACGCCATCGACGCGGTCGTCACGGCATCGGCGGTCTCGATCGCGGAGACCGGGACGATCGTGCTCGACCATGCCGACAACCAGGGCAGGCGGGCCCTCACGCTCGTGCCCGATACCCACCTCGTCGTTGTGCGCGCTGACCAGGTCGTCTCCGACGTCCCTGAGGCTGTCGGCCGGCTGGCCGCGGCGGTCACCGGCGGGAGCCCGCTGACCTGGATCAGCGGTGGCTCAGCCACCTCGGACATCGAACTGATCCGGGTCGAAGGAGTCCACGGGCCGAGGACTCTGCTGGTGGTCCTGGCCGAATGACCCCGGCGATTACCGCACCCCCCGACTGGGAGAAGACCCTGGCAGCGTTTGCCGAGGCCACACGCTGGTACCAGGACGTGCTCGCCCAGGTCGGCGACCGCTGG
>JAOATP010000078.1 GCA_030158185.1 Propionicimonas sp. | reverse complement strand
CCGAAGTCGTAGTTCCAGACCCGGTCGAGGATCTGGGCCTTGCTCAGCACCCTGCGCGGGTTGCGCATGAGGTAGCGCAGCAGCTCGAACTCGGTTGCCGTGAGGCCGATGATCTCGCCGGCGCGGGCCACCTCGTGGCTGTCCTCGTCGAGCGTGAGGTCGCCGACCACCAGCTGTGACTCGTTGCGCAGCGTCGTCGCTCCCGAGCGGCGCAACAGCGCACGCAGGCGGGCAACAAGTTCCTCGAGGCTGAAGGGCTTGGTCACGTAGTCGTCGCCGCCGGCTGTGAGGCCGCCGATGCGGTCGTCGAGGGCGTCGCGCGCAGTGAGGAAGATGACCGGCACGTCGGGCTGTTCGGTGCGGATGCGCCGCATCACCTCCAGGCCGTCGAAGTCCGGCAGCATCATGTCCAGCACGATCGCGTCGGGGCGGACCTCGCGGGCGGTCTTCACAGCTGCGAGTCCGGACGCGGCGGTCGAGACCTCCCAGCCCTCGTAGCGCAGCGCCATGCTGAGCAACTCGGTGAGACTCGTCTCGTCGTCGACGGTGAGTACCCGGATCGCGGTCCCGTCGGGGCGGGTGAGCGCTTCCTGTCCGCTACGCGCAGTGATGGCCATGGCTTCACTATCCCAGCGCCGGGTGAGCGTCGGCTGGCAGTTTCCTGTGGGAACCCTGTGACTCATCGGGGTGGTGACGGGTATCGGATAATCTTGGCGCCGCCCGGCGAACGCCGGTGCGTACCGGGCAGGAGGCGTCATGCGGATCGTCCGCGGCATCGCCGGACTGCTGGGCGAGCTGCTGATCACGATCGGTGCCGTCCTCGTGCTGTTCGTCGGCTGGCAGCTGTTCTGGACCGACGTCGTCTCCGACGCGGACGCCGGCCAGGTCGTCACCACCATCGAGCAGGACCCCACGGGCCCGGAGTGGGTGCAGCCGAAGCATGCCTTGCTCGGCGATGCGTTCGCGATCGTGCGGATCCCGCGCTTCGGCACGAAGTTCGCCCGCCCCCTCTACGAGGGCACGACGCGGGACGTCCTGATGCGCGGCATCGGGCACTACGCCGACACCAGCCTGCCGGGTGCCGTCGGCAACTTCGCGATGGCCGGCCACCGCACCACCTACGGCAAGCCCTTCAACCAGATCGACAAGCTCGTCGAGGGCGACGTCGTCCTCGTCGAGACAAGGGACACCTACTACGTGTACCGCGTGACCGGCGACCAGATCGTCCCGCCGACCCGGGTGTCCGTGCTCCTGCCGGTGCCCGACGAGCCCGAAGCGAAGCCGGAAGCCGCCGTCCTGACGATGACCAGCTGTCACCCGGAGTACAG
>JAOATP010000077.1 GCA_030158185.1 Propionicimonas sp. | reverse complement strand
CGCCTCGACCAGGTCGCCGGTTTTCCAACTCGCCGTGCGCAACAGCCGGAGCTTCTCGGCCGGCACCCATTCGTCGGAGCTTTCGGTGTAACCATCGTAGTGCACCTTCCATTTGTCGGCCGCGGCCGCGATGATCGGAACGGCGAGCAGCGCACCTGAGCCCTCGCCGAGGGGGAGCAGCAGGTCAAGGATGGGCACAAGTCTTAGGTGGGCGAGAGCGATCGGACCTGCCGGTTCGGCCGGGGCATGCGAAGCGATCAGGTGCTCGCTCAGCGACGGTGCCAGGGCGACGGCGACGAGGGCGGCCGACAAGGTGATCGCACCATCGAGCACGACCGGGACGCGCTTGGCGGCGGCGGACAGCATGGCCCCGGCCAGAGCGGCGTGCTCCAGCCCGCCCAGCTGGCAGAGCAGCACAAACGGGTCGGTCTCGGAACCGACGCGCCGGACCGCCGTTGCCACGGCGTTGCGTTTGCGCTCAAGGGTTGGGTCGTCGGCTCCGGCACCCCGGCCGGTGGCCTCGGCAGCGGAGCGACCGGTGAACGCGGCGGTGAGGGCGGCGGTCGAGGTGGTGTTGGCGATGCCGATGTCGCCCACCGCCAGCAGGTCGGCGCCGCCGGCGATCAGGTTGCGGGCCGCGTCGGCCCCGGCTCCGACGGCGGCCAGCGCCTGGTCGGAGGTCATCGCCGGTCCGGTGGTGAGGTCGGCCGTGCCGGGCGCCACTTGTGCTCGCAGCAGCCGGGGATGAGCGACCGTCGGCTCGATGATCCCGACGTCGAGCACGACCAACTCGGCGCCCGCGCCGGCTGCCAGCACCGCCGAGGCGGCGTCGCCGCGGACGGCAGCGTCGGCGATCGCTGCGGTCACGCTTTGGGGCCACATGGTGACGCCCTGCCGGTGCACCCCGTGGTCGGCAGCGGCGATCAACAGCGTCGGCCGAACGGGTGCGACGGGCGGGCACACGCCGGTGGCGGCGGCGAGCGCAATCGCCAGGTCGGCCAGCCGGCCGAGGGCCCCTGGGGGAGTGGCCAGCGCATCCACCCGGGCGCTGGCGGAGCGGCCGGCATCGGAGTCGGGTGGGGGAACCGACCGTGCCAGCTCGGCGAGATCTGCTGCGGAAAAGCTCAAGTCGGTCCTTTGGCGGGGTTGGGGTGTTCCTCCCGATCGTCGGTGCCGGGCAGGCCGATCCGTGCGGTCCATCCGTCCTGCCCATGGTTGAGAACGACGACGCCACCATGGCCGATGGTGGCGGCAAACACCTGGTCGGGGCCCCAGCCGCAGGTGGCGCTGAGGGCTGCGCGAATCGGCCCGGCGTGGGTGATGATCAGATGGCGGCCGGCCGCTAATGCATCGAGAGCGCCGCTCACCCTCACAGCGACCGCGTCGTACCGCTCAGCTCCGGGCGGGTCGAAGCCGAGGTAGGCCTCAGCGCTGTCGAGCGCTGCGGCGGGAACGTCGGCCCAGCACGCGTCCCAGCGGCGACCCTCCCACTCGCCGAAGTCGCGCTCGGCCCAGGCGGCGTCCTCCGTCCAGGGGCCGCCGTCGATCAGCGCTGCGGTCGCTCGTGCCCGGGTGGCGGGCGAGGTGCGGCGAAGGGCGACTTGCGCCAGCGCGCTCAGCTGCGGGGCCGGGGGAGCGGCGTCGTCGGCCAGGCCCGGGTCCAGCCGCTGGCCGTAGCAGCGGCCCTCCACCTCGGACGAGACGGCGAGATGCCGCACGAGCGTCACTGTCGTGGGGCCCATGGGCGGCCTCACCAGCCGTGGCGCCACAGCGCGACGAGCACGGTCATCACCGCCAGCATCGTCGCCTGGGTGACTGCGCCCAGCACGTCGCCGGTCAGCCCGCCGAGCTTGGCTCGGGCCAGCGCACGGGTGGCGACGATGACGACGGCCCCGGCGACGAGCGGCGCCCAGAACCACCACCCTGCGGCGAGCACGGCGGCGGCGACGGCTGCGCTCGAGCACAGCACGGCGGTTGCGGTGCCGCCACGTCCGGCGACCTTGGCGCCCAGCCCCTGATCGGACACCGGCGCCAGCGACGCTGCCAGCGCCACGCCCGCCGCCCGGCCGATGACGTGGCCGGCCAGCATCACCGTCGCAAACGTCGCCAGGGGGAGTTGCGCCAGCAGCATCACCTGGTAGAGCAGCGAGGCGATCAGCGTGACGGCGCCGTAGGTCCCCACCCGGCTGTCGCGCATGATCTCGATCCGGCGCTCCGGGGTCCAGCCGCCCCACAGGCCGTCGGCGGTGTCGGCCAGTCCGTCCTCGTGAAACGCCCCGGTGACGACGACGGCCGCAGCGACCGCGGCCACCGTGGCGGGTGCTGCGCCCACCAGGGGTTGAAGCCCGGCCCGGACGGCGATGCCGACCGCCGCAACGACCGCCCCGACGAGCGGGAAGAACGCCTGCGAGCCGCGTAGGTCATCATCGCTCACCGAGGTGAGCCGAACCGGGATGCGGGTGAGGAACTGCATCGCCACCGCAGCGAGGTGCGCCCAGCGCCGGGGGCCGGTGGGGCTCACCGTCGGGCTCGCTGCGGGAGGCATCATCGACACGAGAAGGTGCCACATCCGCCCGTCGGTCCGGCAATCGCTCGCCGCTTGAATGTCCCAGTGCCGTCGTAGTCTGTCGCCGTGCCCAAATCCAGTGCCCCGCCAACCCCGCCACCGCTGCGCCAGGCGATGGCTGCGCCCAAGATGGTGCGGCCGTTCAAAGTGCACGCAGCGTTTGAACCGGCGGGGGATCAGCCAGAAGCCATCGCTGCTCTGGCAAAGGGCATCAACGAGGGGGAGCGCTACCAGACGCTGCTGGGCATCACCGGTTCGGGCAAGTCGGCCACGGTGGCGTGGATGATCGAGCAGGTGCAGCGGCCAACGCTGGTGTTGGCGCCAAACAAGAGCCTCGCGGCCCAGCTCGCCAATGAGTATCGCGAGTTCTTCCCCGACAACCGGGTTGAGTACTTCGTCAGCTACTACGACTATTACCAACCCGAGGCCTATATCGCCTCCAGCGATACCTTCATCGAGAAGGATTCATCGGTCAACGACGACATCGATCGGTTGCGCCACTCGGCCACCTCGGCCCTGCTGACCCGCCGCGATGTGATCGTGGTGGCCTCCGTCAGCTGCATCTACGGGCTGGGTTCGCCCGAGGACTACGCGCGGCAGCTGCTGGCGCTGCGGGTGGGGGAGTCGGTCGACCAGCGCGAGCTGCTGGGTCGCCTGGTGGACATGCAGTACGAGCGCAACGACCTCAACCTGGTGCGGGGCAAGTTTCGGGTGCGGGGCGATGTGATCGAGATCCACCCGGCCTACGAGGAGACGGCGGTGCGTATCGAGCTGTTTGGCGACGAGATCGAGACGATCTCGATCGTCGACCCGCTGACCGGCGAACGCGTGCGCACCCAGGAGGAGCTGGAGATCTTCCCGGCCACTCACTACGCCACACCGGAAGACAAGATGCGGGCGGCGATCGGGCGCATCGAGACCGAACTGGCCAGCCAGCTGCAGCTGTTCGAACGGGAGCAGAAGTTGTTGGAGGCCCAACGGCTGCGCATGCGCACCGAGTACGACTTGGAGATGCTCGCCGAAATGGGCTTCTGCAACGGCATCGAGAACTACTCGGCGCCCATGGAGGGACGGGCGGCGGGGATGCCGCCCAACACACTGCTCGACTTCTTTCCCGACGACTTTCTGATGGTCATCGACGAGAGTCACGTCACCATTCCCCAGATCCACGGGCAGTACGCCGGCGACCGGTCTCGCAAGGCGAACCTGATCGAGCACGGGTTTCGGCTGCCATCGGCCGCCGACAACCGGCCCCTCCGGTTCGAGGAGTGGGAGCAACGCGTCAACCAGTGCGTGCTGCTGTCGGCGACGCCGTCCAAGTGGGAGATCGAGCACTCCGACCGGGTGGTCGAACAGATCGTGCGCCCCACCGGCCTGATCGACCCCGAGGTGGAGGTGCGCCCCACCAAGGGGCAGATCGACGACCTGATGGCCCGCATCGACGAGCGGGTGACCAAGGGCGAGCGTGTGCTGGTCACGACGCTCACCAAGAAGATGGCCGAGGACCTCACCGACTATCTCTTGGAAATGGGGGTGAGGGTGCGTTACCTGCACTCGGAGGTGGACACGCTGCAACGCATCGAGTTGGTCCGCGACCTGCGCCTGGGCGAGTTCGACGTGCTCGTCGGCATCAACCTGCTGCGGGAGGGCCTCGATATCCCCGAGGTGTCGCTGATGGCCATCCTGGATGCCGATAAGGAAGGCTTCCTGCGCTCGGAGACGTCGTTGATCCAAATGATCGGCCGCGCTGCCCGCAACGTCGAGGGCCGGGTGGTGATGTACGCCGACAACATCACCGACTCGATGCAGCGGGCGCTGTCCGAGACCAACCGGCGCCGTGGTTTGCAGCAGGCCCACAACCTGAAGCACGGCATCGACCCCACCTCGGTGCGCAAGGCCGTCACCGACATACTCGCCGATCTGCGCGGCGCCGGCGGTGGCACACCCATCCCCGGTGGCGGCCGACGCAAGCAGCGGCCGGGCGAAAAGGCCCGCGCCGAGGCCTATGCCGATCTGCCGCCGGAGGACCTTGGACGTCTGATTCAGGCGCTGCGCATCGAGATGGAGGAGGCCTCCGCAGACCTGCGCTTTGAGGAGGCCGCCCGCCTGCGGGACGAGGTGAAGGAGCTCGAACGGGAGGCCCGCTCGGCCGGGCTGTCGAAGTAGTCGGGTGATGGTGTTCACGCCCGAGCGCGGCGAGCAACTGCGACACCTGTTTTGGGGCAAGTGGCCCGGTGCCGGTGTGGCGGTCAGGCTAGGGAACTGATGAGCGCCCCCGAGACGATTCCCCAGACTCCGTCCACGGCTGTCACTCCGCGTCCACGGATGGACCATCTGCCCGCCCTCGACGGACTGCGTGGCATCGCGGTGGCCGCAGTGATCGCCTACCACCTCGACTTTGGCTGGGCGAAGGGCGGCTACCTGGGGGTGTCCCTGTTCTTCACACTGTCGGGCTACCTGATCAGTCGATTGATGGTCGCCGAGGTGGATGCGACCGGTGGGGTGGATACGCCGGCCTTCTGGCGCCGTCGCATCAAGCGTCTGGCGCCGGCCTCCCTCGTCACCCTGACAGCGAATGCGCAGCAGGAGCACCTCGACCCCAC
>JAOATP010000076.1:11443-21197 GCA_030158185.1 Propionicimonas sp. | reverse complement strand
TGGTGGAGCTAAGGGGATTCGAACCCCTGACCTTCTCATTGCGAACGAGACGCGCTACCAACTGCGCCATAGCCCCAGTGCCTTTCAGCCCGCCTAGATTAGCATCGCGCCGCCGACTCCACGAAACCAGCGAATTGGGGTGGCGGCGGCCCTTCGTGACGCTTCGCTCGCTCCGCTCACGAAGCTCCTCAGGGACCGATTGGGAGGGCTCGCGCGCTCCGCTCACGGAGCTCCTCAGGACCGTTTGGGGTGCCCGCTCCGCGCGTGATGCTGTTCAGTGACCGAGCAGGCCCAACCCGGCGACGGCTCCGATCACGGTCAGGGCGGGGGGCTCGACGCCTGCTTCGGCGGCGAGAGCGGGCAGCGTCCCTGCTGTCCCGGTGATCACCTGGCTGCCGGGCATCGCTGCGCGGGCGACGATCGCCGCGGGGGTGTCTTCGGGAAGGCCACGTGCGATCAGGCCGGCACAGATCTCTGCCAGGTTCGCGACGCCCATCAGAATGACGATCGTGCCGCCGCTCGTGGCCAGCGCCGTCCAGTCGACGAGGGAGCCGGGGTGGTCCGGCCCGACGTGACCGGAGACAACGGTGAAGCTCTGGCTCAGCCCTCGATGGGTGAGCGGGATACCGGCGAGCTCCGGCCCGGCGATCGCCGATGACACACCGGGAATGACCTCAACCGGCACCCCGGCCGTTGCGCAGGCCTGCCACTCCTCGCTGCCGCGTCCGAACACGAACGCGTCGCCGCCCTTGAACCGGACGACGGTCGCCCCGGCACGGGCATGCTCCACCAGCAGGGCGTTGATGTCCTCCTGCGTTGTCTGCGGGCCGCGGGGAATCTTGCCGACGTCGATCAGTACGGTGCCCGGACGCACCTCATCCAGGCAAGCCAAGGGCGCCAGGTGGTCGTACAGCACCACGTCGGCGCGGCGCAGCGCCTTCAGTCCGCCGATGGTCAGCAGGTCGGGGTCACCCGGCCCGCCACCGACGAGGATCACCCGGCCGGTCGCAGCCTCACTCACCGGCTTCCCCCAGCAGTTCCACCAGTCGATCCCGCAGGGCCCGGGCGCGCATCGGGTCGTGCGCAGCCTGCACTGCGATGGTCGCACCGGAGACGGTCGCGGTCGCCGGCGTCCAGGCGGAACCAGCCTCGCCCCGGTCCGCGCGGACGCAGAACGTGTGCCGCGCCTCTGCCGCCGCCGCAACCCGCGCGTTCACCACGGGATCGTCGGTCGCAGCGAGCACGTACCAGGCCCCGTCCAGGTCGGCGTCGACGAACGGACGCTCGTGCCAGATGATCTGTCCGGACGCTGCCAGCGCCACCAACCCCGGATGCAACTGCGGCGCGACCACCACCACATCGGCTCCCGCTGCCAGCAGTTTGGGCACCCGGCGCGCATGCACATGGCCACCGCCGACAGCGACCACCTTGCGTCCAGCCAGCAGCAACCCGGTGAGGTACACCGGTGCGCCCTGGCCGGGCGGCGTGGACGGGGAAAGCGTTCGATCAGGCATCAGCTCATCCGGTGGTAGGCGCGCTCAAGGTGGCACCCTATCCGCAGTTGCCGGACGTGACACCCCTGCGAACAGCTCCGGGAAAGGATCATGCCAGCGGGAAGACCATCCTGGTCACGGTCTGCGCAGGATCGACCTCCGGTGGGCTGTCGTAGAACTCCAGCATCGAGTCGGCGAGCTTCAGGTGCTGCTGGGCCAGCCAGGGCATCACCTCGGCGTAGCTCTTCTCGAGCAGCTCGTAGGGCCCGATGTGGGTGCCGACGGCGGCCTGCACGGCCGGGTTCTCGGTGACGACCAGGTCGTCGGCCGCGATGGGACGGTTGATCGCGAAGCCGATCTCGACGTCAACGGAGTCCTCCGGCATCCCGAAGTAGCGTGCGTAGGCCGGGCCGATCACCGTGCCCCCGGCTTGTGCAGCCTTCGTCGCCACTTCGTCGAAGGTTGCGGGGAACACCTCGCGCACCTCCGTCATCGGAACCAGCTTCCGAACCCCGGCACTGACCCACGGTTCGATGGTTTCCAGGTGTGGATTCACTCCGGACATGAGCGCCTCCTTGCGTGACCGAAGATCCACCTCCCACGCTACTTCCGTCGATGGGAGCCGTCCATGGCCCTGCCCGGGTCAGCGCAGGTCGAGGTTGGTGAAGATCGAGGTCTGGGAACCCCACAGTCCAGTGGCCACGCCGATGCCGGCCTTCGTCCAGTCGCCGTCCATCACGGACTCGCAGTGACCCGACGTGCTGTTCATCCACTGCTGGACCACCTGCGATGCCGAGTAACCGGCAGGGGAGAGCGCGAGGTCTTCGCTGAAAGCCCCGCTGTACCCGGCAAGGAGGAGGCGGTGGTACCACTGCTTCAAGCCGTAGGTGGTGTGGCTCAACCCGCTGTACCCGGCGCCCTGGCGCGCTGCCAGGTCCTTGGCGTGCGAGAGGGTGAGGTCGGCGTACTCGGCGTCCCAGGTGAGTGCGCCGACAGCGGGCATCGACGTGCCCCGGCAGGTCTGCTTGCTGCTGCGGCGCAGGTTCACCTGGTCGAGAACCTGCTGCTCAAAGCTGGTGGCCGCGTGCGCGGCCCGCGCGTAGGTCAGCGTCGAAGTGAGCGTGCCGCCGGCCGTGTAGATCTTCAGGAGGTTCGTGCCGGCGAGGCTTGCCGGGGTCGTGATCTCCAGCTGGCTGTCACTGACGACGGTGAAGCCGGCCGTGAGCTCGGGGAAGGCCCCGCTGCCGTCGGAGGTGTAGTCGGCTCGTACCTTCGGGGTCACGGTGACCTTCGTCGTGCCGCTCAACCCTGACCCCGTCACCGTCACCGTTGTTCCGCCGGCGAGCGGGCTCGTCGCAGGACTCAGCGAGAGCAGCGACGACGGTGTGCTGACGGGCGCCGGATCGACGATCAGCTGGATGGCGCGGGAATGCCCGGCCTTGCGAGCTGAGGATTTCGGCTTGTAGATGCGGTAGTACCGATCCCGGTCGCTGGTCAGGGTCGTGGTCACCTTGTACGTGCCGGACCTGGCGACCGTGAACTTCTTCACCGTCGTCCAGGTCGTCGAGCCGACGTTGCGCCGCTGCAGGTAGACCGTCCGCTTGGACGGCTTGGGCGAGACCCTGCCGCTGAAGGTGACCTTGCCGCCCACAACGGCGACAGTGGTGGAGGCGCCGATCGATACCGTGAAGGTGGCAGCCTGCGCAGGGACGGTTGCGACGGCGAGCAGGCCCGTGACAAGGGCGAGACCGGTGACGAACGCCGTCAGGTGGCGGGCCAGACGCCTACGCATTTGTTTCCCCTCATAGCAGTCCCGCCGAGTTTCGCAGCAAGGCCTCCGGGTCCATAAGCCCCCCACCGGGTGACAGTGTGCGCCCGGACGGGCGGGGCGCCCGACCGGCATCACTGACCGGGACGGGTCAACGCCTCCCGGATCCTGGCTGCATGGTCGGCTTCCTCGCCGTCGGCGTAGCGCGTGCGGGGCCAGAAGAACCCGCGCAGCCCGTCCCCCTTCGACCGCGGCACGACGTGCACGTGCAGGTGCGGGACGGACTGGCTCACCACATTGTTGATCGCCACGAAGGTGCCCTCCGCCCCCAGCGCCGGGCCCATGGCCGCTGCGATCGAGCGCGCGGCGCTGAACAGCGGCACGACGAGCTCGTCCGGCAGGTCGAGCAGGGTCTCCACGTGGCGCGTCGGGCACACGAGGACGTGGCCCTTGAACACCGGCCGGTGGTCGAGGAATGCGACCACCAGGTCGTCGCGCCAGACCTCGGTCGTCGCGAGCTCACCGGCGATGATCTGGCAGAAGATGTCGCTGGTCACGGAGCGTTTCCCTCAGAAATTGCAACCGGCCCCCCACCGAAGTGAGGGGCCGGCTGGCTAGATGATCAGAGCGGGGTGATGTTCGAGGCCTGGGGACCCTTGGGGCCCTGGGTGATCTCGAACTGCACCTTCTGGTTCTCCTCGAGCGAACGGAACCCGGAGGTCGCGATCGCGGAGTAGTGGGCGAAAACATCCGGCCCACCGCCGTCCGGGGCGATGAATCCAAAGCCCTTCTCGGCGTTGAACCACTTCACGGTGCCAGTGGCCATTCAAAAACTCCTTCTTGTGGGTGCGGTCCCGACCGCCGGGACCGACATGTTGTCCCCGCACCCCCCAAAGGAGTTTCATGACGTGCCTTCCCGGCTGGGAAGGCGAGCCGGTACAGCGACTACGCATCGCACTCTACGGTATGTCCCCCTAATGGGGAACAAGGAAGTGAGGATCCTTCGATCGGCGGGTCGCGTGGCCCTCACGCCGCAGCTGGCAGGCGGACGGTCAGCGCGAGCGCCCGCACCGTGCAGGTCATCCGCCGACGGCGTCCCACGGCGTCCCCGTCCAGCTGCGCCTCGACCGGCTCGCGGGTGGCCACATCGACCCGCGCGGAGACCAGGTGGACGACGCTGGGATGGCCCCGGCGACGAGCCGAGATGACGTTCAGGCCCAGCGCCAGCCAGCCGGCGATCGAGTTGGGCGCGGCGAGGACGGTGTCCAGCAACCCGTCGTCGACGACCGCGTCCGGCATCAGCTGCAGGCCGCCGGCGAGCTCGCCGCAGTTGCCGACGACCACGGCCCGCGCATGCTGGCTGACCGCGCGCTTCGCGTCCGCCCGCACCCGGACGGCGAAGCCCAGCCGGAACAGCGCCTTCGCGCCCGAGAGCGCGTACGCCAGCCAGCCGACCTTCCGCTTGAGGCCCTCGTCGACGCCGGCCATCATCTCCGCGTCCAGGCCCATGCCGGCCATCACGAGGAACACCGCCGGCGCGCCGTCGTCCCAGGTGACCTCTCCGACGTCGATGGCCTTGTCCTCCCCGGTGAGCGCGACGACGAGTGCTGCTTCCAGGTCGTCCACGGGCAGTCTCAGGTTGCGCGCCAGCAGGTTGCCGGTGCCGCCGGGCAGCAGGCCCATCGGCACACCCGAGTCCACCATCGCCGAGGCGACGCTGCGCACGGTCCCGTCGCCACCGAGTGGGCAGACCAGCCCGGCCCCGTCGCTGAGCGCCTGCCTCGCCTGGCCCTCGCCGGGGTCGTCCGCCGTTGTCGGGTACCAGCACGGTTCCGACCAGCCGCGCTCTGCGCACAGCACGGCGAAGCTCGCCTTGAGCGCGTCCAGGTCGTCGAACTTGGTGGGGTTCACCACCACGGCCCAGCGTTCGGACGGCGGGGTCTGCTGCTGCAGTTCCCCCGCAACGTCGGCCACCGGTTCAAGAGTGTTCACCGTGCATCCCCCCTGCGCGCACTGTAGCGACGGCGCCCAACAGGTCAGGTGGTGGACGCAGCGTAGATCGAGGCGATGGACGCTGCGAGGGCCGCATCGAACTCGTCGTCGGTCATGGACACCTGCAGGCCCTCGGTGAGTGCGCGGCTGAAGCTGGCGATCAGGCCGTTGTTGGCTGCAAGCAGGCTGTTCGCCTCAACACGGCTGTACCCACCGGAGAGGGCGACGACACGCAGCACCCGCGGGTGGCTGATCAACTCGAGGTACAGGTTCGGCTCGGTGGGGATGGTCAGCTTCAGCATGACCTGCTGGCCGTGGGGCAGCTGTGAGAGCCGTTCGAGGATGCCGGCGGTGACCATCGCCTCGGCGACCGGCTTGTCCGCGGCGTGGATGTCCACCTCGGGTTCGATGATCGGGACGAGCCCGGCGTCGAGGATCTGCGCTGCGATCGCGAACTGCTGGTCGAGTACTGCGTCGATGCCCGCCTGGTTGCCGCCGAGGACCAGCGAGCGCATCTTCGTGCCGAAGACGTTGCGGGCCTTCCCGAAGGACAGCAGCCCCTGCAGGTCGGGCATGGGCTTCATCACCTGTGCGCCGTCGGCAGCCTCCGCGAGGCCACGGTCGATCTTCAGGAAGGGGACGATCTGCTTGCGCTCCCACAGGTAGTCGGGGATGCCGAGGCCGTCGAGGTCGCGCTCCATCGTCCGCTCGAAGAGGATGGCGGCGAGGATGCGCTCCCCGGTGAAGGCCGGGCTGGTGATGATCCGCGTGCGGAAGCTGTGCATCAGCTCGAACATCGCCTTCTGCGACGACCACGAGTCCTCGCCAAGGCCGTAGCGGGCAAGGGCGCCCGGCGTGCTACCCCCGGACTGGTCGAGGGCTGCAACGAAGCCCTTGCCGTTGTGGATCCGTGCAACCTGGGCCTCGTTCATCGCTTCTCCCGTCGCTGGGCCGCCAGCGGCAGCCCCTGCATTTGTCACCCTATTCCCGGCCCGTTTGTGCAACCGACGACTACTGTCGAATTATGAAGACCAACACCGTGTTGCAGGTCATCTTCGCTTTCTTCCTCGGCCTGGTCGTTGTGGCTTTCGTCGGTATCGGGGTGAACACGTTCTACCCCGAACCCCGCTGGGTTGACGGTCAACCCGACCAGTACCTCGGGTGGCAGCTCACCACCGGCATCGTCCTGCTCGTCTGCGCGACGATCATCCTCGCTGTCTCGCTCTTCCTGCCCGAGCGCCAGGGTGTGCTGTCCAACGGGATCCTGCTCGGCGGGGTGTTCACGATGATCTACGCCGTGGGCATGACCGTCTCGTCGAACGCCAGCGTGCTGCGGTTCGTCGTGGTGGCGATCGCCCTGGCCGTCACCATCGCCATCGGGTACCTCAAGTTCACGCGTCGTCGCCCTGCCGCCGTCCCTGCCGAGGCTGAGGGGACGGTTCCTGTGGACGTCGCCGAGCGCCTGGCAGCCGTCGAGCGCAAGCTGGACGCCCTCGGCCGCGCCCTCCAGGGCTGAGCACCGGCTTCGCGGGGGCGCGGATCTGCTAGAACCCTGCCATGACCGGTGACGCAAGGGTTCACAGCCTGATCCGCTATGGCGGCGACTTCTCCAGTTACCGGCCGGTGCACGCCGAGGGCAGCTACCTGTTCGACGCCTCGGGCACGCCGGTACTGGACTTCACCTCGGGTCAGCTGAGTTCGATCCTCGGGCACAGCCATCCCGAGATCGTCGAGGCGATCGTTGCGGGCGCTACCACGCTCGACCACCTTCACTCCGGGATGCTCTCCGAGCCGGTGCTCGCCCTGGCAGAGCGCCTCACGGCGCTGACCCCCGAACCCCTCGATCGGGCGATGTTCCTCAGCACCGGCGCCGAGTCGAACGAGGCAGCGCTGCGCCTCGCCCGGTTGGTCACCGGACGCTACGAGGTGGTCGCCTTCGCCCAGAGCTGGCACGGCGTCACCGGCGGCGCGGCCGCGTCCACCTATGCCTTCGGGCGGCAGGGCTACGGCCCGCAGGGAGTCGGCACGATCGCCATCCCTGCGCCCGACCTGCTGCGCGGACCGTTCCGCACGGACGCCGGTTACGACTGGCAGGCAGAGCTCGACTACGCGTTCGCCCTTGTCGACCGGCAATCGACGGGCAGCCTCGCGGCGTTCATCGCCGAGCCCATCCTGAGCACCGGCGGCATGCTCGACCTGCCGGAGGGCTACCTGGCCGCCCTTTCCGCGCATTGCCGGGCGAGGGGGATGCTGCTCATCCTCGACGAGGCCCAGACCGGCATGGGTCGCACCGGCACCATGTTCGCCTTCGAGCGTGACGGGGTCGTGCCCGACATCCTCACGCTGTCCAAGACACTGGGTGCCGGGCTGCCGCTGGCTGCCGTCGTGACGACGGCGGCGATCGAGCAGGCGGCCTACGAGCGCGGCTACCTGTTCTACACCACCCACGCCTCCGACCCGCTGCCGGCAGCCGTGGGGCTGAAGGTGATCGAGATCATCGTCCGTGACGAGCTGGTCGAGCGGGCCGCCGTCGCCGGCCGCAGGCTCGCCGACGGGTTGCGGGAACTGATGGCGGCCAACGAGTGCGTCGGGGACGTCCGCGGACGCGGACTGCTGCTCGGGATGGAGATCGTCACCGACCGCGAGTCGATGGCCCCCGACAACGAGCGTGGGGCGCGCATCACGGATCGGTGCCTCGAACTGGGGCTCTCGATGAACATCGTCAAGCGCGCGGGCATGGGTGGGGTGTTCCGGATCGCTCCGCCGCTGACGATCTCGGACGCGGAGCTCGACCGGGGTCTCGCCATCCTGACCGAGGCCATCGCCACCAGCACCTGAGGGGGTCAGGGGCGGACGGTGGCCAGGAGGTAGGGCCTGGCGCCGTCGGGGGTGGTGACGGCTGCCGTCCAGACGCCGGCGTCCTCGTGCCACCAGGCGCCGACCTTGCCGGGCAGGAGGACGGGACGCGCGAAGGTGGCCTCGATCTCGTAGGCCTCCGGCAGGCGCGGTTCGAGCGCAGCCAGCAGGCGGGCGTGGGTCCACATGCCGTGGACGATGGGCCGGGCGAACCCGAACGCCCTTGCCGTGAGCCGGCTGGTGTGGATGGGGTTCGGGTCGCCGGAGACGCGGCGGTAGTCACGGCCCAGGTCCGGCGGCAGTCGCCAGGTGGCGATGGGGTGCACGGGCTCGAACGGCGTCCGTCCGGAGTTCGGCGGGGTGCCGTCGACCGCTGCTCCCGGAGCGAGGTAGGTGCTGACCCCGTCCCAGACGAGCTCCTCGCCCACCCGCAGCTCGCTGACCACGTCGAGCTGGGCTCCCCGCCGGTGCGGACGCAGGTTCTCGATGTGCACGGCCGCGTCCAGCACCTCGGTGCCGCCGACCGGACGATGCAGGCGCATGCGGTTGGAGACGTGGACGGCGCCGGCGAGGCGGATCGTCGAGTCGGGCCCGCCCAGCAGGTGGAGGTGCAGCGGGAAGGTCAGCACGTGCAGCCAGGTGGGCGGCACCTGGTCGCGGAGGGTGAACCCGCACACCCGGTCGTAGTCGGCCAGCCGATCCGGATCGGGCTGGATGCCGACGACAACGGCTGTCGCTGTGGGCACCCGGGCAGGAGCACGGCCGATGCGGGGGAGGAGCGCCCTTGCGAACAGCGGGCCGAGCACCGGCATGGCCGGCAGCAGCTCCACCTGACGATCGGGCATCACTGGCCGACGAGGTTCTGGCCGCAGACCCGGATCACCTGGCCGGTGACCCCGCCGCTGGCCGGGTCGAGGTAGTAGCCGATCGTCTCTGCGACGTCGACCGGCCGCCCGCCCTGGCCGAGGCTGTTCGCCCTGCGGAACACCTCGCGCTGCACGAACGGGATCTTCGCCGTCATCTCGGTCTCGATGAAGCCGGGAGCCACGGCATTCACGGTGATGCCGCGGCCGGCCAGCTCCGGCGCGAGCGCATGGACGAGACCGATGACGCCGGCCTTCGACGCCGCGTAGTTGGCCTGGCCCTTGTTGCCGGCGATGCCGGAGGTCGAAGCGATCGAGGCGATCCGTCCGCCGTCGGCGATGCCGCCGGGGCGGCCGTCCAGCAGCACGGGGTTCATGCGCAGCTGGGCTGTCAGGTTGACCTCGAGCACCTGGGCCCAGCGCTGCGCGTCGGTGTTCGCCAGCAGCTTGTCCCGCGTGATGCCCGCGTTGTGCACCAGGCCGTGGATGCTCGCCCCGCCATGCCGGGACGCGACGTGGGCTGCGATCCGCTCACCGGCGTCCGGGCTCGTGATGTCGAGCTGCAACGCGGAACCCTGCAGCTGGTTGGCAAGGGCTGCGAGGGGCTCGCCGGCGGCAGGCACGTCGACGCAGACAACGGTCGCCCCGTCCCGCGCAGCGACGGTGGCGATCTGTGCGCCGATCCCGCGAGCTGCCCCGGTGACCACAACAACGCGTCCGGAAAGGGAGGCGCGCCCGCCCCCGTCCATCGCTTCGCCGCCGCTGCTCCCGAAAGGTGCGGT